>CAKPCB010000011.1 GCA_934141245.1 uncultured Bacilli bacterium | reverse complement strand
CCACCAGGCAATAATCAAGGTGTAACATTTTTGACTATTTTTCAAACTATTGTTTATATTTTAAAAAAATGATAAAATAGATAATTAAATTATGGAGGTGTTTTATGCTAAAATTCATTTTATATAATCATTTTTTTGAATGCTTAATTATTGAAATTGCCGCTATCAATTTTATTCTTTTACAATTTATAGAAAAAAATGAATCAAAATCTAAAATTGAAAAAGAAAATTTAGATACTATAACAAAATGTAAATTAACTTCAGTATGGTTAACATTGGTAATTTGTTCTTTATTAATACTATTTTTTGCCAAGAAAGTTCTATTATCTCTAGCAATATTGTTTATACCATCTATTTCTTTTATAAAATCGATTAAAAATATATATACAGATAATAATGATTTTTCTTTAGATAATAAATACGCATATACTGGTGCGGCTGTTTTTTTCATTATATTTCTTTCTGCTTATGTGGCTCCAGTTTACATAACTTCATTTAGTAGCATTGATCATGTTGCAAAAGAAATATTGATTTTATTTTATTTAGTAATTAAAATTGTTTCATTTGTATTCTTGATTTCTATTAATTTAACTGTTTTGTTATCTAATATAACAATTTTACTTGAATCTAAAAATTTCAAAATTAAAAATGCTCTACAAAATAATAACAATACTATAATTAAATTTATATCATATGACTTTATATTATATAAAAAATATAAAACAACACTAACTAAAATTATTGATAATATAATATTTTTTATACTATGTCTTCCAACAATTTTAATAAATATAATTTATATAACATTTCTAAAACTTCTTAAGAAGCTAAAACTAACATTATATAAGATATTTAATTATATAACTAATGATACAGTTAATAAATCGTTATTTACAAGAAAAATAACCAATATATCAATAATAGCAGCACTAATTATAGTTTATCTAATTACTGTAATTAATAAATCGCTATTTTCTGAAGAAGTTTTAAAAGGCTTTGATTTTTTATCAACTGTAATAATAATTCCATTTATATATGATAGTATTAAAACCAAATCTCAACAATAAGTAGTTTATCTATTTTATGTTTACCTTGTTCCAATAGGAACAAAGTCTTTAAATACTATTTAATATACTAAATTTGTAAATTATTTCAATGTTTTTATCTTTGTCTATTACTATTTTATCAATAATGGCTTGCATTAACTCTCTAGTTGGATTTTCTAGATCAATTAATGATTTTATTTTATCTTCGTATTCTTTTAAATCATCAGTCTTATTTTGTATTGCTTTTTCATCTGCTTTTAACTTTTTAACCTCAGTCCTTGATTTAGTTAATAATACTTCAGTTTCATTGGCTATTCTTTTATACATCTCATCTGATACTAATCCTCTAAACTTATCTTCATATAACATATCTAACTTGTTAAGAAGATCTTTTTCTTTTTTTTCTAAATCAAATATTCTTGCTTCTATTTTAAGATTATTTTTCTTTCTATCCTTTAGTTCAAGTGCAAGATTTGGTACATTAATTGCATCCAAGTATTTTTTGCAAGTTTTTTTAACAACCTCTAATAATGCTTCTTCTAATTGATCATAAGGCATAAAATGTGGATAACATAAATGTCTTTTTGGATCTCTTGAATATTTATTACAATTGATTGTCCAATAATCATGATTTTTTCTATAAGTAATAGTTAGTGTATTACCACATTCCTTACAATATAATAAATTCTCAAATAATCTTTTTTCTCTCTTAGTTATATTAGTTATATTAGTTCTTTTAACATTATTCTGTATTTTTTCAAAAACCATTCTATCTACAAGAGGCTCATGGGTATTTTTAACAACAATCCAATTTTCTTTAGGGACAGCTAATTTCTTTTTAGTTTTGTAACCTCTTTTATACTGAATGTTCTGAACCATATCACCAACATACATTTGATTTTTTAAAATCTTTTTTACAGAAGATATTGTCCAAATAGAATTATATTTGCTCCTCGCACGAGGATTTTTTCTTTTGAGACTACTTGGTGTTTTAATTTTATTATCATTTAAATAAGTAGTTATTTCTGACAAACCAACACCATTGTTAGCCATTTCAAATATTTTCTTAACAATAGGTGCATATTCAGGATCTGGTAATAAATGTCCTTTATCGTTAGGATCTCTCATATACCCATAACTTGGAGCACTACCAATAAATTTTCCTTTTCTTTTTTTATATTCCAATACATTTCTAATTTTAACTGAATTTTGTTTGCTATAAAAATCATTACATGCAAATATAAACATTACAGAATCATTACTTGATTTTAATTTAAAGTTATCATAACTTTCTTGTATAGATATAAATCGTATACCATTTTCAGGAAAATAATTTTCCACATAATAACCGGTTAATATATGATCTCTTCCTAATCTTGATAAATCCTTAACTATTACAAGATTTATAAGTCCTTTTTTTAAATCTTCCATCATTAGATTAAATCCTGGTCTATCAAAATCAGTACCAGAATAGCCATCATCAACGTATTCTCCTACAAAAATAAAACCATTATCTTTTACAAATTTCATTAGTATATTTCTTTGATTAAGGACACTCTCACTTTCTGCTTCGTAAGATTTTCCTTGATCTGCTTCAGATAATCTTATATATATTCCTGCTTTGTAAAACTCTGGTGCTTTTACTATATTGTTATACATTTATACTCCTTTCTTCTTGTATAACAAATTAAAGCCAATTATATTGTACCATAAAGGGCAATATAACACCATTGTTCTACTCATTATTCATCACTCTTTTTATATAATTAGTTATCAACAAAGTTAAATTAGGAGAATCTTTTTTAAATGTTTCTGTTATATTAAACATAAGTCACCTCTTTATAATGTATGACTTTGTTAAGCAATTAATTATTCATCTCCTTTTGTTATTTCATTTATTAATTCTTCTAATTCTTTAACATCTTCTTCACTCATAGGTTCTGATATTGTTGGTTTATTATTCCAAGATATGATATTTCCTTCTTCATCACACTTTATAACAGGTCCTATATTTTTTCTTATATTATTATTTTTATTATATTGCTTAAAATTTTCTTGAATACTGGTATTAAAATTTTCTTGTATATCTGATATTCTTTTTTTAAATACCCCTGACATCATAATTTTTCTTTTTGAATTATTTTTTTCCTTCTTATCATACTTTAAAACAATATAACCATAATTAGATAAACTACTTATACTCTTTGATATTGTTTGCTTACTAACATTAAATCTATCACTAAAAAAATCATTAGTAGCCCAACAATATCCATACTTCTTACAAAGTGACAAAATGTAAATTAATAGTAATCTTTCTAATGATGTTAAATTCTTATCTCCCAATAAACTTGTTGGAAAAACTAATTTAATAAAAGGTTCAATATTTCTTTCCATATTTATTGATATAAGATTACCTTAATAGTCTATTATTTGTCAGTCTTTTAGAGCATAAGAAAAAGAACTGAACAAAGAATAGTACAGCAATTCTAGAAATACTCTAGTACTTCCCTTTAATTTTGGCACTTCATTCTTGTTAAGTTCTTATTAAGAACATTGCATAAACTTCCTTTAATAAAGTCGACTTTTCCGAGCACACTCCTCGTACCCTAATTTAATTATATCAAATTTTTGCAAAAATTTCTATACTTATTCTATTTTTTAATTTCGTCTTCAAGTTCAATTATAGAAATAATAGGGAATTCTATATGTTTATATCTCGACATAAAAACTTTATTAAATACCATATATGGTGAAATTCTGTAGTTTGTTACATCATTAAATCCTAATGATTTTAATACTTTTTTATAATTAACGCTTAGAAAATCAATTCGTTTTTGAAATTTTTCATCATATTTATGTTCTAAGAAAAAATTTTTTTGTTGAGAATACATTTCAAAAAAACTAGCAACTCTGCTTATATATTTACTTTCAATAATCCAAATTATTTTTTTGATATCATCGATGGCTATAACATCATAATCTCCAAGATCAAGAGGGTAATTACCACTTTTATCAATCTTATGAAGATATACATTTGTTTTAACAAAATCTATTCCATTTCTTACGAAAATATCTCTTATATCATCAACCATTTTATTTTCATAATATTTTTTCCATTTTAATAATGCTTTTACTGTGCATTCTAAACCAATTTCAAATGGCAACATGAAATTTATTACACCATTAAACCATAAATCATGAACATTATGTATAATCACTGGAGAAAAAATCATTTTATCACCTATTAATACAAGTGGCTTAACTTCAAAACGGTTGTTTCTTTTTTCTCTTTCATTAATAGGCAAATAGAAATCTTCTTTACCCTTACAAGTTTTTAAAAGATGTCTATCAATAATCATAAAATCTATTAATTTATTTATATACTCTTTAGAATATTTTTTATCAGCATTAGAATTATTCATTAAGGTATAAAAATTATCTATTAATTGTATTTTTGATATTTCATAAACGTTAGAACTTATTTGTTCGAAATCATAATCTTCAAACTTTGTTTGTAAAAAGTAACATAAATCGAATAAATTATCCAATTCTAAGCCAGTATCTTTTTTAAATTCATCTTTTACTTTTAAAATATATTCTTCATCTGTTTTATCACCAGCTATTGTATAACTATTTTTATCATAAACCCTTTTTGTATACTCATTACCAATATCATTGTCAATTATATTATCCACTACATACTCAAAGTCAACATTTATATGCGCATCTTTATCTGTAAAATAACAAATATCTGCACTGTCACTTAAACTAACTAACCAATCAGAAAACGAAAGTAATCTTTTTATATCATCAGGTGAAATAGTATTTGTTACATCTCTATCTAAAAATAAATTTGTTTCCATTAAATATAATAATGTCCTTAAATTTCTTTTTTCATTTTCCCTTTCATTAATTATCCTAGTATGCACTTCATCTAAAACTTCTTCGGTTACATTTGTTATAGAATTATATCTTTTTCGATGAATTTCTATGATATGCATGCTATTTGCATATAATTCTAATAATTTGCAATGCAAAACTTTCTGATTATATTTAATAACTTCACCTTCAAAGTATGTTATTAAGTCTTTTTGCATTTTTCTGATAACCTGATTAGCATCTTTTCCATAATATTCTTTAGGCTCAATATCATTAGATAAACATATTTTTGCTATTTCCTTTTTGGCCTGTAAAAAATATTTATCCTCAATATTAAAATGCTTATGTGATTGATTGTATATGTAATCAATACCAATTTGTACTACTTCTACCTCCTTTTTTTGACTTTTTGTATCAGTTAAATATCTAACTAAATCAGCATATACATCTGGAAAATATCTATTTAATGGACTAAATAATTCTTTTATATATTCATTTTCTACACTTCTATCATTAGTATGTATAATATCTTGAATAATTCTTTCATAATTTACAGTGTACCTTATATTTACTATTCCATTATTAATTATACAATCACTATAAACATATTTTTTATCATCATCAAATTTTAATCCCACTTTTTTTGCATAATTATATGGCATAAATAAAACTTCAATAAAATTGTTACCTGCCAGTGAAAGTTGATTATAAAAAATATCACAAGTCTTTAACTTTCGCAAGTTAATATCATCTATTATATTTGCAACATTTTTATAGTATTCAATATCATCGGAATTATAAAATATTAAATTATGGGCAAAGAAAATAACTCCAGAATTTTTTAAATATTTAACATAGCCAAAAAATGTTGGATTTATTTTATTTGAATATCTGTATATATTATCGCCTTCACATTCGATATTCCATGAAAATGGACTATTAAATAAATAATTATCAGAATTATTCCAGGGAAAATCAGCAATTTTAGTTTTAAAATAATCAATTACATATTCATCTGAAGTATTAAGTTCTATATTTACAAGTCCGAATTTTAATGCTCCTTTGGCAAACATATGATTAAAAGATTTCCACATTATAAATCGTTCTGAATCACCTCCAAAACCCATTATTTGATCATAGTCATTTTGATCATTATAATCAATATATTCTTCAATTTCATCTATATTTTCCATAAATAAGAACATATATGCTAAATCTAGTGCCGTACATTCTATAATATTAGACTCTCTCTTCTCTCCCAAAATAAGGTTCTCATTACATAAATTAGTAAAGCTATCATGTATAACAAATTTTATTTTGCTCTTATCAGTAAAAGCCAATCCTAAATAGCCATTATTATTTCTTTTTATGGATTCTACAATTTTTAGTTGATTTTCTGAGACTAATTTTAATATTTTTTTTATTTCATTTTTTAAATCATCATTGTTATCTAGTCTATCCCTATTTAAACCAATGATTACTGTATGATTTGAACTTAACAATAGAAAAGTATATGGTATCTTGTAATATTTCTTATCAATTAAATTAACAGGAAAATACACACTTGGTGATTCACCTTGATCTGTTTTTGCAATTTGAGAAAGTATATCAGCTATCCCTAAATCGCTTAATTCAATTTTTTCATTATCAGATAATTTATTATAGTATTTATCATATAAATCAATTAAAATAGATGTATTGTATAATGGATAAATTTTGTTATTATATTCAATAAAATGCTGTTCTTCAATATAGTTATTATTAACTTTTAATATATCATTTAGTTCTATTAATAAATCAAAATCAATACTTTTAAAAAATCTTTTAGTTGCCATAAATAATTTTGAATTGGGAAGAGTAAAACGTTTAATTTGTTTACCGTCATTAATATTGCTATCCCTAAAAAAATTAATTGTATCAGAATTATATTTCAAAACCTGTTTAAATTCCTTTTTTGAACATGTCAAGTTTGAAAGTGGCTTTAAGAAATGTAATTGAGCATATGATGAATTATACCCAGTTCCCAATATAACATTATACACATCGTTATCAAATTTAAATTTCACTATACCAAAGTCTTCACATATTGGATCATCGTCATAATCTATATCTAATATTGGTTTAATTTTTCGAAAAAAATCTTTAAAATCTTTATAATTCTTTATTCTTTTTTTACCAGTTCTCATACATGTTTTTAATCCTAAATTTAAAGTTAACTGTGATTCTAAAGCTGACCTATTATTAACACAAATATTTATACAATAAATAGCTATTATTAAATCATCAAAATAATAATCTTTCATTATATCATTAATTTTTTTCACATCCTCAGTTATATTGTAAAAATATTTTGTATATTCATTTTTCATTTTTGCACCTCATTTCCTTCAATTAAAAAAAAGCATATTTCATCTTAAAAATAAAATATGCTGTATTATATATAATTATTTTATCACATTTATTTTATTTTTTATATATTCTTGCAAACTTTTATCTACACAGTATATGTAGCATCCTTTCATACCTCTAGTCATTAATGTTCTATATGTATTTTTAATAATTAGATCAGCTATTTTATTTGCTTCTTCTTGTCCCTGTTCTTTAGCAATTTTATTTATGCCTTTTAATGATTGATCTGTTTTTGCTCTTTGGGTATAATCAGTTACTATATGATCATTTTCATATCTCATATCATCACCAATAATTACACCAACATAATCAAATTCTAATCCTTGACAGGTATGAATACATCCAGCTTCGTTAACTGATTCAGGATCAATAGCCCATGTTTGAGAATTTCCTAAGTTCCAGCTTATTTCAAAGTTATGCTCAGGAATAACTATATCATGAATATCAGTATTGTTTTTAGCATTTCCAGTTTTTATCCAATCCCAGCAATAACCAGCAACTATTCTTGATTTATTATTAATAGCATTTTTTTCTTCTATTGCTTTTCTCATTTCAGTTGGATTATCAAACACTTTAAAATCATAATCAAATCCATCTATATCAAAATTAGCAGTTTCTTTTATTTCTAACAGATTATTTAACCAAGCTATATAACCATCAGAACCATTACATCTAAATTGACTATCAAGTTCATAAGTATATAAACCAGCACCTAATTCATTAGCATATTTCTTAATCATATCTTCACTACCAATATCTTTAAGAGTTACTTTTTGATTTTCATCTATAAAGAATATTGAAAACTTGGAAGCATTAATAATTTCTTTAATTTGATTTTCACCCTTATTTTGAAACATACCAGATTTAGCATTTAATCTATGTGCTTCATCAACTACTAATACATCTAATTTATTACTTTCTTCATCTACGAAATTACCAGATCCTTGGAATAAATGATTAATATAAGTTTGAGTGTAATTTCCTCTTAGCTTAGCAGAAAATACACTTCTTGGAGCAGCATTCTTAGTTACATAGAAACAAGTCATATTTCTGTTATTAAATTCAACTAATAAATTAATAGCAAGTACAGATTTACCAGTACCTGGTCCACCTCTAACTATCATTACATTCTTTTTATTACTAGCTACTGTATCAATAGCATTACTTAAAGCATATTCATATATAATTTTTTGTTCATCGACCATATAAAATTCTTTATTACCTTGTAGCATTTGAGATAAAGAATCTTGTAACATTTTAGATGGTCTAATTCTACCATGATCTATTTCATAAAGAATACTTCCATCATCACCGTTTGAAATATATCTTTTAATAAAATCTCTTAATTTAATAACATCATTATGTCCAAATAAAGGTGCCATATCAGTATATTCCTTATAATTTTCAGATAATAATGTATCATCATTTTCAAAATAATAATTATGTAGATATGCACAAGGAATAACATTAATATCTTTTAATTGAACAGATTCATTATAATCTTTAATTAAGTTAGCATATGTCATTGCTTGATATGAAGGATGGTTAACATCTCTAAGTCCACCACCAGTATATGTATTAACTTTATAAATACCATCTAGATTAGCTACTTCTGTTGCTTTATCCCATTGTTTTAATTCAATAATAACAACATTAGATTTATTTTTATTAAAACCAGACATCATAAAATCAATTCTACATCCAGTTGGTGGAATATTATATTCAATAGCTATACCAGTATTATCTGGTATTTCATTATCACTTAATACACCCCTCATATATTGCATAGAATTTTTCCATGAATTAAATTCTGGCGCACTTGGTCTTCTTTTAATCTTTTCAATATATTTATTTCTAATCTTATCAGCAATTATTCCTAAATCTACATCATTAATAAATTCTGATTTAATTCCTTCATATACTAACATACTACCACCTACTTATCATATATCCAATTAATTGATAAATGAATACTATCCCCATCATATTCATTACTAATTTCTACGCATGTTTTCATAACATATTTTATAAATGATTTCGCCTTATTAATTTGTTCATTTAAAAATTCAAAATCTATATCAAATATTTCCTCTTCTTCCAATGAATACTCAATATCTATATGTGCATACATTTTATCTCTTAATAGTTTAATATTTTTTATAAATTCATTATAATTTAAAATATCTTTTTTACTTTTCTTTATGATTGCATTTATTTTTTCAATTCCTTCTTGTTCCGCAATATTTATTATTTTATTAAAGGTTAAACTTTCTTTATCATTATCAACTATATTACCTAAGCCTATAATTATTCGATATCTCATACTTTCTATTGATGTAAAAAACAATTTGGGATATTTATCCATTACAATATTCAATTCTCCATCTGTAGAGTTACATAAAAATTCATATTGATCAATTGTTTCACTTATTTTTTTACATTCAAAATAAAGTGCGTGCATACAATTTTGTAATCTATTTTTTTTACCATTAGTGTATAACATAAAATCTCCTACAACTTATTATATTTTGTGCTTTTTCCTTTTGCTTTTTCAACTGGATATTTCCTAGCTGTCTTTTCCATTTTATCTAAAACTATTTGTTTTGGATCAATACCTAATTTATCAGCCATTAATAAACAATAATTAATAACATCTGCTAATTCTTCTTTAACTTCATCTAAATTATATTCATTATTCCATTGAAAGCATTCTAATAACTCACCAGCTTCAATAGAAATACTCTTAGCTAAATTCTCAGGAGAATGAAATTGATCCCAGTCTCTTTCTCTTGTAAATTCAACTACTTTTTTTGTTAATTCTTGCATGATACTACCTCATTTCTTAAAATAACTCTTTTACTATTAAATCTTGTGAATGTAAATTATTATTCTTACCTAATAATAAATTTTCATAAAATTTAACTAAATAACTACTGTCTTCTTTTATATTTAAATAATTATTAAAATAATTACTTCTAACTAATGCATTTCTAAAATAAACTGATTTATCTTTAAATAAAGTATTATCTGCTTCATAACCTAAACTAATTAAGTATTTTTCTATAAATAATGCTGTTGTTCTAGTATTACCTTCTCTAAAGGGATGAACTTGCCATATGCTAGATGAAAATTTAGTGACATTATTTATTACTTCTACAACATTCATATTTTTATAGTTCTTTTCTTTTTCCAAAGATATATCATATTCTAATGACTCTTTTAAGGTTTTACAATCACCATAAGCAACTGAATCATTATTAAGGATTTTCTCATGTTTAGAAAAATCTATATTTCTAAATTCACCTGCAAATTCATATACATCTTGAAATAAATATTTATGAACATATTTCAAGTATTCTACTGATAATTCAAAATTATCTTTATCTAACAATTCAACAATTCTTGTTGAAACAAAATCACATTCTAATTCATTATGATTTAATTCTTGTTTCTTATCTTTTTCAATATAGTATTCTCTTAATTCTTCTTCTACTTGTTTAATAGTTAGTTTACCATTTACATTGTCTTCTAATAATTTTTCTAAATATTTAGAAGGTTTTAAATTATCAACTTCTTGAAGACCAATAGCCATATCCCATTGTAGTTGTTTTACATAACCTTCTGGCTTAATTTCTTCTGTATATTCAACATTACTTGAATCTAATTCTTTTTCACTCATTTAAAAAACCTCCTAACCCATTTCATACTCAACTAAAGTATTGACTTTATCGTAAATTTTAAATATTTTTGCATACTCTAAAAGCTTATCAAGATTTTTATCTTTACTTCTAAAATAATTTCTAAGAATAGTATTTTGTAATTCTAATTCAAAATCACCATTTCGTAACATATCACAAATGGACCTTTCAGCATTATAAATTCTAATTGGGTTACCAAACATACTCTCTATTTCAATAATGCCAATATCATAATATTTATCTGAAATATAATGTACTTCATAATCACAACTAATTCTCTTTCTATTACTTAAAGTTATTTCAATTTTATGTGGAGCTCTATTAGACAAATTAAGAAAATATAATGCTGTATTATATGAAAATATTGCTTCTGGATATCTTTTCTGAAAAATATATTCATCATCTTGTGATAAATTGCTATCTATGTATAAACCATGTGAAACTTTTCTTAATAATCCATTTTCAACATATTTTTTAATTAAAGGTTTACTAATATTCATATTCAATATTTCAGAAGTTGTTATATAGCCATAGTTTTTATCTAAATAATCTTTAATTTTATCTTCATTGCTCATAAAGTCACCATTTACTTTCATAACAATATTATATCAATATTTTATATTTTAGTAAATGTTGTTTTCGCAATTATATTTAGAAATTTTATTAACTGTCAGAGACTAATTTGTAATGGGTTTTAGGGATACTCCTAACAAGCATTTAGGGTGTGTATACACCATGCTTGATATATTGTACAAGACTACTGAGTTACCTCCTGTAAGAACATAATTTTATTAAATTTTTCTACTTGATTTTTTTGCAAAAAATAGCACTAACTTTTTCAAAAATTAGTACTAAAATTTAATATTTATACAATAAGATTATTGATAAAATTTGAAACAACTTCATTGTTTTTTGACAAAATATATACATTGTTTTTCGCTCTAGTTATTGCAACAAAAAGCTTGTTTTTGAATTCTTCATTTATATTATTATATTGATTATCTAAAACTATAATTACATTATCACTTTCTAATCCTTTTGAACTATGTATTGTCATTATTCTATTTTCTTTTTCGACAGTATAGTAATTATATTTATATTTTTCATCTTCTAATTTATTGATAATTTCAAAAATAGTTTCATCTGATATAATTACACCTAATTTTAAAAAGCTTTCTTTTAAAAATACATTTAATTGAATTTTTCGACTTAAATTAAAATCTTTTTGTTTTATTTTTGTATTACAGCTTAGCAAAATCGATTCAATTTTTTCATAAGGATATTTATATTTATCAATAACATTATCATAATTTAAATAATATCTTAGAAGTTCATCGATTATATCTGAATTTTCGTAATAGTCATTATATTTTTTGTTATCCAAATCCAATTTTTTTGTATATATTATATCATAATCGGTCTTATATAGTTCATATAACTCTTGTGCAGTATTATTGCTTTCAGTTAATATAAAAGATGAACCAGTTAATCCATTTAAAAAATTTGAATTTATTTTGGAAATAAGATTTACATGTGATTCATCTTTATAATTTTTGGCAAGATGTAAATCATATATTTTATTTGCATAATAAATTATGCTAGGATGACAACGTATACTTACATTTATTTTATATTCATTATATCCCAAATTAGTTAATGATCTAAATAACTCCGGTCTAGCTCCTCTAAATTGATAAATTGACTGATTAGCGTCACCTACCATAATAATATTGACATTAGTGTTATCCTTTAAAGTTTTAAAAAATAAATGCTGAAAAAAATTTAAATCCTGTGCTTCATCTATGTATATAGTTGTATATTTATTGTTAAACCACTCTATAAAAACTCTCATTTTTACTATATACGTTGCAAATAAATATGTAGGAAATGAAACCTCATATTGGCATTCTTTTAATTTTTTTATCCACTCTGAATAATATTTATTACCAATTTTCTTTAAAGATTGATTCTTATCATAATATCTTGTCAACTCATTAATTGTAAGATTTTTGCCATTATTTTTTAAAATAAACTTATCTTGAATTTTAACATATTCTTTAGGAAAAAATATTTTTTTATCAATTATAACTTGTTTAGAAAATAAATTTGCATTTATAAGAGCTCTATTAACAAATTTGCACACAATATCTTTAACAAATGAATCAATGGTTCCAATAAAACTATTGTTTATTTCTAATTTTTTATTAATTCTTGATTTCAATTCCTCGGATGCCTCACGAGTAAAAGAACACGCTACTATACCTTGATATTTTTCTATTTCGCTAAGTTCTTTTTCAATTTTTTTTACAACAGTATAAGTTTTCCCAGAGCCTGGACATGCTGATACAAAAATATATTTTTCACTAGAATTTATAATTTTTTCTTGTTCAATATCTAAAATTTCTTTTAATTCATCTGATATATTACTCATATAAAAAACACACCAATACTGATTTCATATTACTAGAACAAATTTTAATATCAACATTATATTCGTTAATAAATGTATGCAAATTTTTTAATTTAGCCTGTTTTAAAAATGATATTGCTTCATCAGATATATTATTTTTAGGATTCATATTTAAATAATCAATTAGATCTTGCTCAAAGCCATAGTTATGTTTAGAAAATAATATATTATTCTTACGCAATAATTTACAAATATCATCCATTTTATCTTCAACACTCTGAATTTTAGTTTCTCTATCTTTAAATCTAAATTCTAATTTTTCTATTCCTAACAACTTTTTTAATTCTTCTTGAGCCTCACTAGAAATATACTCAATACATCTTTCTAAACCAGCATATCTATATTCATCAATACGTGGAACTTTAAAAATATCATTGTCAGTTTTTATATAGACTTTTATACCCAATTTTTCCAATAATTTTTTTATGGTTTTAAATGCAATCCCATTTACAGCATAAATACCAAATCTATTTTTATTAATTTTTTCTAAAAAACTATTATCCTTTGTCATTAATAAACTATAAAAATACTTTTCTGAATCTCCTTCAATCAATAAGACATTATCATAATATAACATTTCAGCGACTTCAACATTAATCAAATATCCGAATTTTTTGAAATCTTCATTATTTATATTATCAAATCTATTTATTATTCTATCACCAGTTAATCTATTGCAAGATATTTTAATAATCTGATTTACCTTTTCAAAATCAATCGTATATGGAGAATGAGTAGTAATTATAAGTTGACTTGGATTCATTTGTAATAAAGCACTAATATAGATCTTTTGCAATAAAACATATAAATGATTTTCTGGTTCTTCTATAATATAGATTTTTTGCTTATCATTTTTATATATTTTGGATTTCAAAATCATAGAAAAAATTTTGCTTTTTCCATCACCAATATTATTAAATTCATTATCATTTGCATCATAAGTAGCAACATTTAGTGATTTATAAATATTTTCTTCTTTTATATTTGGAATAACTCTAAAATTCAAATCTTCAAGCAACTCCTTAAATTCTCCTTTTTCATTTAACTCACGTTGAATTTGATCTACTATCTTCTCATCTTGTATTGTTTCATTTAGATTATTTATTTCTTTTAATATATTTTCACTAAAATATATACCATTTTCTTTGTTATCGGTTTCTTTAAATTTGAAGAAATCCTTTTTTGAATTTTCTATATCATATACTGGGTTTATGTATACAATTGATAATACTTTATCTAGCTGAGTTTGTGTATTTATTCTTACTTCTTCAAAATCAATAGTAGGATCACCATATATTAATGTATCTTCATATTCTAAAGTATCTTCATTGTACGTAGAAGTTAACTTAGCTATCATATATTTCTTTCCTTCATTATCAATATGAATATAATTACCTATAATAGCAGATTGTTCATTAGTTAAGTCATCTGCTGTTAGCTTTATTTCAATTTCAATATTATCTTTATTTGAATTTGTTGAGTCAGCTGCAACTAATGGAATACGTCTTTTATTATAATCTAAAACTTTTAAAATTGCAGAGCAAATATTCGTTTTTCCACTATCATTTTGACCAATAAGTATCGAAACCTTCTCAACAGTATCTATATCTATATTCAATCCTCTATAATTCTTAACTTTTAATCCACATATCAACATTTTAACTACCTCCTAAGATATACAATTATTATACCATACAAAAGCAC
>CAKPCB010000010.1 GCA_934141245.1 uncultured Bacilli bacterium | reverse complement strand
ACAGCATAAAGAGTTGTGTCTTCTGCAAGTAATACTTTGTTATAAATTGGAGTTTCATTTTTATCAACCCAACCTTTGAAAACATAACCATCTCTTGTAGGTTCTTTTGGAAGTGTAAGTTCAGTATCTTTGCCAATAGTAATACTATCTATTATACTTACACCTTTAGTATCAAATGTAATTGTTATTACTTCTTTTATATCTTTTTCAATGTCATTCATGGGGCAAACATATTTAGTTGCTTTTAAAACTGTTTTAGTTTTACCATCAGAACATTTATAAGTATTTGTAAATATTCCTTTATCTTTATAAACAGTAGCACCACCATTATAATTATCTCTAATTTTAATTATAGGACTATTATTAAATGATAGAGCGATTATAAAATCTAAAAATATTAAACCTATTATAGAACACAGTGAGATTATTACTTTTTTTTTCTTCATTATACCTCCTCACAAATAATAAACAAAATGTGATTTACTTCTTGTATATTAATTATATCATAAATTTTCCGATTTCAAAAATATTTTGAATATAGTTGGTTTTTTAGGTGTCAATAATTTAGAAAAAAAAGACCAACATAAAATTGATCTTATTTATAATAATATATTATTAAATTAGCATTTTCCACCGTTATCTTCAAAATATGATTCAATATATTTTACTAAAATTTTAGCTTTGTTAAACTGTTTATCTTTAACAACATTTATAATATAATCACTACCACTTGCATCAATAATATTATCATCTTTATCATATTCTATTAGATAAGTATACTTTTCACTATTCAGTTGACAATTAAGAAGAACAGTTTGATTTTCTTTTATAGTCATAGAGTCTTTTTTAGCACCAAACATAATATTTATGAAAATGGTAATAGCAAAACCAACAACAAAAATTATTCCCAAGACTTTTAGTATTTTAATTATTATTTCAGCGAGTTTTTCGGTATTATTTACTTTTTCTACTAATACTTGTTTAATGTCATTATTTAATAATTCATCAATACTAACATTAAGTGCTTTAGATAATAATTTTAACTGTTCAGGATTTGGAGAAGTTTCACCAAGCTCCCAATTTGATATTGTTTGTCTAGTAACATCAACTTTTTCTGCTAATTGTTCTTGTGAAAGTTTGCAATCTTTTCTTAGTTTGAAAATATTATCTCCTAACTTCATTTTTGTTCCTCCTTTCACTAACAATTATATATATGTTAATGGTGGATTTCTACCAAATGTCTTTGGAAGTTTGTCAAAGACTTTTAACAATTATAATACAAATAACTATTATTCTACATCACAAGACCAAAGACCATGCTTATTACAATATGCATATAATTTTGATCCTTTTATATATTTAAAAGTACATTCTGCATTTTGCTCTGGTAATAATCTAACCTTGCAAATATCTTTGTCATTAACCAGTGCAATCCATTCAATAAAATGTTCTTTTTCCATAACATGATTTACTTTTACAAGTATTTCATCACCTCTATGTTCAAAAGTTGGAATGTGTTTTTCAAACGATGCATCAACACTATTTGAAATTAACTTTACCATAGGTTCACCACAACAAGTTATTCCACAATCACCACAGTTACAATCATTTATTACCTCAACCAATGCACCACATTTTAAACATTTTTTAATTATTAATTCATTTTTCATTTGTTTCCTCCTTCTATAACAAATTCATATTTATTTAACTAAAAAATTATAATTTAATTTTTTGCTTCCTTTATGCTTTTGCTAATAATAATTAAAACATATACAACCATTAATAACTCTGGAATAATAGCTATTAGATTAATTCCATTTATTTCTATGGCATCATATATCAAAAATATTATTGAAGCTAGAATAAATAATATTCTAAACAAATTAGTATTTTTTTTACCATATATTATATTCCCTAAGATAAGTGATCCAATAAACATTATAATCCAAAATATTACTATTCTTTTAACTAAGTATTTGACTACCAACAAAGAAAAAACATAATACGATATTAGCATTGATATCATAAATAATGAATAAACAATACTAAATTCTTTTCTATTCTTAGTCTTGATAATTAAAAATGAACCTATTACTAACCAAATAATAACACCAGTAGATATCCACCCAAAATATTTTATTAAATTATCACCAGGTATAATATCTCCCCATTTTGAAAATATACCTATAACTATTCCGAACACAACTGCTAATACTGACTTAATGATTGTATTCTTCATTTTACACCTACCTTCAATATATATTATACCATACTTTTAAAATCTATTTTTATAAAACTATATTTGAATATCAAAATTAGAAATTTTTAATTGATTATATGAAAGAGAATTATTAAGAAGTTCCTCAATAAATGTCCATCCATTATACAATGAAGTTAATTCAAAACTTCCATTATTATGAAGATAAGACAGCTTATCAAAGTTATTTAAATCTACTTTTTTATCATCGTATTCATATAGTTTTCCTTCATCACTTAATGAACTAATTAAAGAATCATTTATCAAATAAGCCATATATGAATTAGCAAGATTTATTTTATTTTTATCAAACTGATAGATATAGGAATAAGGATCTTTATTATAATTAAATTGTTTAACAAACACACAATTTTCTTTATTAGCATTTATACTTTGTATTATTAAGTCTTCTTTTATATCAACAACATACATTATTTAGATACCTCCAATTCATATTCAAATTTACTTATTTTTTGTTTTTCTTTTTATTCCAAGATATTTATAGTTTATTTATAAAAAACTGACTTCTATATTTATTATTTTTTCATAATCATAACCTAGTCTTTTTAAAGTATTTTCTATAACACAATTAAATTAAATAATATAATTTATGCAACTAAATACATAAATCTCAATATTACTCTTTTACATCATATTTACAATATGCATAATTGTTCATAGATTAGTTATTTATTTTTGAAATACTACTTTATTATGAATTTCTCCCCATACCTGTTATAATGGTGTTATTATGGGAGAATTATTAGTATCAAAGATGGGTTTAGGATACTTAATTATGTACGGTTCTCAAGTATTTAATATTGGTCTTATTATTACATCAGTATTTATTCTTGGTATAATTTCATATTTGATGTATTACGTGATTTGTTTACTAGAAAAAAAATTAATGAGATAATTCATTAATTTTTTTATATTTATTTTTATATTTTCTTTTATCTACTAAATAAAATAGTTCTTGTTCAGTATCTTTAGAAGTATCTGGAACATCAATAGTTATTTTTTCTTTATTGTTAATAACTCTAATTTCTAGCAATGGTGTATCGCCATCATATTGAAACTCGTCCTCATCATCTATTTGAAAATATATTTTTTCATTGTTAAGCATGTATCCTTTTGGACTCTCTATTTCCTCCAAATAATAATTTCCAGCTTTTAACATATCAATAATAAGTACACCATTTTCTGCCGTAAAATCAGTTATTCCATCTATTGTAATATACTTATCATTTAAAATGTCAAATATTCTAAAAGTAACTGAATCATCTATAACGCTACCTGTTGAACCATCTATTTTTATAATTTTAATTTTAGATGAAAATTCTTCATCAATTAAATCAAACGTTTGAACTCTTTTTGATTCCGAATTAACTTTTACTTGAAAGTCTTCTACCTTCTTATAATTCTTCTTAGAATTTAATTGATGAAACAAATATGTACCATATGGCAATTCTATTTCTATTTTTCCATTAAAGTCAGTAACCACTTTATCTACTAAGTTATTATTTCTGTCATATATTTCAAACCAAACACCTTCTTCTAATTGACCTCCACAATGTTTATATATTATTAGCTTAGATTTAATTACTTTGTTGGCAAAATTAATATCATTTACTAAATTGTCTTTATTTATATCTATTTCATAACTAGTATTATCAAGATAATATCCACTCATACTCTTTACTTCTCTAATACTATATTTACCATATGGTAATTTTTTAGATGTAGCAGTGTAGTCATTTCCAATAATCAAAGTATCGACTATGTTATTATTTGAATCATATATATTATATGTGCTACCTATTAATATGCCTTCCCCTTGTGGCTTTTTTTCTTGTGTATCAAAATCAAGTTTATTAATTTTGATTATACCTGAATCTATTTCTAAATCTATTTTAAATTTAATAGGATTTAAATTTCCTGGTGCAATGAGTTTTTGTACAGATGAATCAACAAATGCAACTGGTACATTATTATAAGCATCAAATCTCCTATTAAAATTTAATGTTGTTGTTGAAATTTCACCGTTAGTATCTATATATAATTTATTATTTTCTTTATATACTTTAACATCATTATTTGATTCAACAATATATTCACTTAATAAATTATTTTCATCTATCAATACGTTTTTACTATCAATTGAAAAATTATATTTATTATTTGCAAAACTTGGTAATTTATAGTGATTATTAACAAGTTTATATATTTCATTTATTTCACCATCATATTTATTAATCTTATTACCATTTAATTTATCAGTAAAATAAAACTCCGAATTCTTATCTATTTCCCTCCAAATCATAATCTGGGTTATAGTATACCACTTAACATCCTTATGGTTTTTATAACCATATCCATAATATGCGATCAAACTTATTCGATTCCACACTTCATTACTTATTCCTAAATTCTTTGCATAATTATCTTTATACGTCTGATAGGTACCAACCCTCATAAGTTTAAATGGTTCAACACAGTATAGCACTCCACCATCACTAGCTTTATTAATAAAAATTCCTTGTCTATAAGATGTTTTATTAGCGCCAACCTTTTTTATATAAACATTTGGTATTGACTTACCATTATAAACATTGTCCGTTGATGCATATGTACATGTAATGCATAAAAAAAATAATACTAATATCAATAATAATTTTTTCATTTTCCTCCTTTTACCATCACTCAATTATTATTATTACATATTAAATATTATTTTCCTAAAATTATTGATTATAAACAATTAATTGATGTTGTGTCCTAGTACATGCAACATAATAAAGATATTTTTCATCACTAGTATATTTATCATCAATATTTGTATAAATAATAGATGCATCAAACTCTAAGCCTTTGGCAATATATACAGGAACTATAACTAATCTCTTGTCAAAATCTACCGTATTTGAATTTAAAAGTCGTAAGTATTCATATTCATCTTTCAACAGTTCATATATTTTCTTTGCCTCATTATCGTTTTTTGTAATTATTGCTATTGAGAATTTATCATGTAAAAGCATATTTATATCCATAATTAACTGCTCTTTTAGATTTTCCTTTTCATTTCTCAAAAGCACTTCTCTTTTATTAGCTTTCCTAATTGCAGATACATAGTTTAAATTCAATATTTTATTTGTATATTCAATTATTTCTTGACTAGATCTATATGTCTTAGTAAGTTCAAGATACTTAGAATCTCCAAACAATTCACATAATACTTTTAATGAGTTGTACTTATAATATGGATTAATAGTTTGATTAATATCACCTAAAATTGTAAAGCTACTTTTTCTAAAAATATTTTTTATAATTATGTATTGTAATTTAGAATAATCCTGAGCTTCATCAATAACAACTTCTTTTATTAATCCCTTATATTCAAATCCCTCTAATAAACCTTTTATATAAACAAATAAACAAGCATCCTCATAATTAATAGTTTTAGAACGTGTAATTTTGTTTATCTCATTATCAGAAATTTTCCCATCATAACCATTAATAAAGTATTTACTATAGAAAAAGTTTTTATATATATCCTTGTAATCAAATTTATAGCTTAAGTTCTTAATAAGTAATGCTCTTACAGACATAAATTTATGTTTTTTCCCTTTGTAATAATCTCTACATATTCTTTCTGCTATTGAATTTATTCTATCCAATAAATTAAACTTTGAATACCTATCTTTTAATAAATAGTTCAATTCATCTTTTGCAATATCAAAATCATGTGTAAGTAAGTCATTAACAAACTCAATATTATTAACAAAATCAGCTATATATTTATTTAGATCATTAATAACATCATCACTTTGTTTATACTTTACAAGTAATGGATTTAGTTCTTCATATTTATAAAATCTTTCTACAAAGGAAGTAAAAGATTCGACTTCTTTATATTCATTAATAAAAGTTTTTAAAAAATCGTGAAATGTTGTTTGCATTGTATTATCTTCACCAAGTTCTGGTAAAACATTTGAAATATACTCAGAAAAAATTTGATTTGGTGAAAAGATTAAAATGTTGTTTGACTTTAAATTTTCTATTTTATACAATAAAAAAGCTATTCTATGTAATGCTACAGAGGTTTTTCCACTTCCAGCAATACCTTGAACTATTAAGTTTCTATCTTCTGTATTTCTTATAATCAAATTTTGCTCTTGTTGAATTGTATTAACTATATTTTTCATTTTCTCGTTTGAAGATGTAGATAATACCTCCTGAAGCATATCATCATCTATATTAATACTATTGTCAAATACTCGAATCAAATTCCCCTGTTCTATTTTAAATTGTCTCTTATTTGTAATCTCACCACTTATTTTACCAGATGGAGACTCATATTCAGCATTACCAACCCCATAGTCATAAAACATAGATGAAATAGGGGCCCTCCAGTCATGAACATAATATTTTTCATCATCCTCAACATGTGTAATTCCAATATAAATTTTATCAGAATTATCACCTGATTTAAAAGTTATAGCTCCAAAATATGGATTATTTTGAATTCTAAATAATTTTTGAAAATAGTTACCTTTTCTAAGTGCCATGTTTACTTCAATGTCATTAGTCGCAATCATGCTCCTCATTTCAGTGGGATCCATGTCATGTCTAGAATCCCAAATAAATTTTTGAAACTCTTGTATTTTTTCTTCTTTATCATATAATTGTTGACCTAACTTAGATATTTTGCTTCTAATTAATCTAGTCGTTTCATCAAGCCATATTTTTTCTTTTTTTAGTTCTTCATTACTTAAATTCATCATACCCTCCTTTAAACGCCAAAAAACGAACCTCTATTTTTTGGATCGTTTATTTTATATCAAGTTAATAAAAAAATTGCTCAATAAAGAATATACACTATTTTTATACGTATGTCTATTGTTATTTTAAATAAATTTTCAGTGTTTTTATAACTGGTCTTATATAATTAATAGAATTTTCATTTTCTTCACTATATGTACCATTCAGATTTACTGAATAATATATATGTTGTTTTTCAGAATCAATCCACCAATTATCATCATAATTTCCAGACAAAAAATTGGGCTTATCCCAAAAATATCCTAAATTCATTTTATTTCTTAATAAAACATATTCACTTGAACTTAATAGTCTAATGCTATCTACATATTGTGAATATCCATCATCATTAAAATCAAGTAGTAATTTTTTTATACTTTGGTATTCACATCTATCATTATGATCAATTAAATTATCGTTATTTAAATCTAATAAATCGGTTCCTAATAGAAAGACATATGAATTATCCTTATTTGTATCTTCAACAACATACCATTTCTTTTTTAAAAATTTAACCTCCTCACCAATAGTGTAATTTTTAAAATTAAAGGTTATGTGGATAAAAGAAGTTTTATTATCATTAAAAACGAGTTTAACAGCTAAAAAAATAACCCCAGATAATAAGCATAGCCAAAGTATTAAAAATATAATTTTAAGACTAAAATCAATATGTAAATTCTTAAGAATATGTGAATCTTTTTGTGGTAATAAAACACTTTTTATAAGTAATGATGATTTTTCTAACTTTTTACATGTCTGCTTTTTGTAAATCTTTATACCTCTAATTTTTTTATAAAGTTTTTTCTTCTTATTAGACAATGTATATCACCTATAAAAGAAGTATGCTTTTAAAATTTAAATTAGAAGAATAAAAAGATTTTTTCATAAAAAAAAAGACTATTTCTAGTCTATTCTTCAACAAGCTCTAAAATTACCATTAAAGCGTCATCCCCACGTCTTTCATCTAATTTTAGTATTCTTGTATATCCACCATTTCTATTTGCATATTTTGGAGCTAAAGTATCAAATAATACTTTAACTGCCTCTTTATCATTTTGTAAAAATGCCAATGCTTTTCTACGAGAAACTAAATCACCCTTTTTAGCATATGTAATCATTTTATCAATAAACTTACGTGCTTCTTTAGCTCTTGTTTCTGTAGTAACTACTTTTCCTTTTTTTATAATTTCTCTAGTTAAATTAGCAAGCATGCTTCTTCTGTGTTTATTATCAACACCTAGTTTTCTATATGCCATTATTATCCTCCTTACTAATCATCATCACGTAAAAGTAAACCTAATTCTTTTACCTTGTCTAATACTTCTTTCAAAGACTTTTTACCTAAATTACGAATTTTCATCATATCGTTTTCACTCTTGTTAACTAAGTCTTGTAAAGTATGAATTCCTGCTCTTTTTAAACAGTTATATGCTCTAACTGAAAAATCTAAATCCTCAATTGTTGTTTCTAAAGCCTTTACTTTTGGATCTTCAGTCTTTTCAATCATCATTCCTGTCATGTCCGCAATATTACTTAAATTAGTTAATATGCTAAAATGTTCAATTAATATTCTAGATGCTAAAGCAATAGCTTCTTCTGGTTTTATTGAACCATTAGTCCATACATTTAAAACTAATTTATCATAGCTTTCATCTTGTCCAACACGAGCACTTTCAACATCATATGATATTCTTTCTATTGGAGAATATATTGAATCTATAGGAATTACCCCAACTTTTCTTATATCTAAAAGCTTTTTGTTTTCCTCACTTCTAACATATCCTCTACCACTTGATACAGTCATTTCCATATTTAAAGATCCACCCTTTGCAATATTTGCAATAACGAAATCTTTATTTATTATTTCTATATCACTATCACATTCAATGTCTCCAGCAGTAACTGGTCCTTCTTTATTTACATTTAAATGAACAGTTTTAACTCCTTCAACATGTTTTTTTATAATTACCTTTTTTAAATTTAAAATTATAGTAGTGACATCTTCAATTACACCTTCCAAAGTTTGGAATTCATGTAATGCACCCTCGATTTTTACACTACTTATTGCAGAACCAGGAAGTGAAGATAACATAACACGTCTTAAAGCATTACCTAGTGTTATACCAAAACCTCTTTCAAGTGGTTCTAACTCAAACTTTCCATAAAAATTATTTTCAACATAATCTGTTATTTTGTAACTTGGTTTTTCAAATTCTATCATGAAACTACCTCCTTTATTATTAACCACGTGGACGTTTTGGTGGACGACATCCATTGTGTGGTATTGGTGTTACATCATTTATTGCAGTTATTTCTAATCCTGCAGTTTGAAGTGATCTGATAGCAGTTTCTCTACCAGGTCCTAATCCTTTAACATATACTTCTACTTTTCTCATTCCCATATCATAAGCAGCTTTACCTGCAGCTTCTGCAGCAATACCAGCAGCATATGGTGTTGATTTCTTACTACCTTTAAAACCTAAAGCACCACTACTTGACCATGAGATTGCATTTCCTTCTTTATCAGTTATAGTTGTAATAGTATTATTAAATGTTGAATGAATATGTGCTACACCTTCAGGAACATTTTTCTTAACTTTTCTTTTCCTAGTTTTATAAGCCATGATTGACCTCCCTCTACTAATTCTTAATATTTATATTACTTTTTCTTATTGGCAACTGTCTTGCCTTTACCTTTACGAGTTCTAGCATTACTTCTAGTTGATTGTCCTCTAACTGGCAATCCTTTTTTATGACGAGTTCCTTCATATGAATTAATTTCCATTTTTGTTTTTATATTCATATTAACTTCTCTTCTTAAGTCTCCTTCAACATTGTACTTAGAAACTTCATCACGAATTAGATTTAACTCATCATTTGTTAAATCTCCTGCTTTTTTAGATGGTGCAATTTTAACTGCCTCTAGAATTTTATTTGATCTTTTTCTTCCAATACCATATATATATGTTAATGCTATTTCTATATGTTTATCATTTGGAATATCTACACCTTTAATACGAGCCATATCTTACACTTCCTTTCTTATCCTTGAACTTGTTTGTGTTTTGGATTCTCACAAATAACTCTAATTTTTCCATTTCTTTTGATAATTTTACACTTATCACAGATTTTCTTTACGGATGCTTTTACTTTCATATTTATCCCTCCTACTATTTCCTATAGGTTATACGCCCACGTGTTAAATCATATGGCGATAATTCTAACATAACGGTATCCCCCGGTAAAATGCGAATGTAATTCATTCGTATTTTACCAGAAACGTGAGCCTCAACGATATGTCCGTTCTCCAATTGAACTTTGAATTTACCACCAGGTATAATTTCAATAATTTTACCTTCTACTTCAATTACATCATTTTTAGCCATCTTTTCACTCTCCTGTTAATATTTCATAGCCATCTTTTGTAACAACAACAGTATGTTCAAAATGAGCAGATGGACTATCATCATCTGTAACTATTGTCCAGCCATCATCAAGCATATATATATCAGCTGTACCAAAGTTTAACATTGGTTCAACTGCAATAACCATACCCTCTTTTAAAAGTGGACCAGTACCTTTTTTCCCATAATTAGGCACATCTGGTTCTTCATGCAAATCTGTACCAACACCATGTCCAACCAATTCTTTCACAACACCTAAATTATGTTCAATAGCATATGTCTCTATTGCATTAGATATATCACCAATTCGATTTCCTGGCTTAATTTGTGATAATCCTGTATATAAAGCAGTCTCTGTATATTTAAGTAATTTTTTCTTATCATCACTTATATCTCCAACTGGATATGTCCAAGCGGAATCACCATGATAACCTTTATAACATGCACATATATCTATAGAAACTATATCACCATTTCTTAATTTACGATTGCTAGGAATTCCATGCACAACTTCTTCATTAATACTTACACATAAAGTAGCTGGATATCCTTCATATCCTTTACAAGAAGGTATTGCACCTTTACTTCTAATAAACTTTTCTGCAAGTCTATCAAGTTTTGCAGTAGTAATACCCTCTTTAATAAAAGGCTTTAGATATTGATGAGTTTGATAAACAATATGACCTGCTTCTCTTAACAAATCAATTTCTCTTTGACTTTTAATCTTAATCAAGCTTATCACCTAACGATTTTAGTAAATCTTCAATATCTTTTAAAGTTTTATTCTTGTCAGTAGAATCTATTTCATAAATGATTCCTTTTTGTTTGTAATAATCAATAACAGGCTCTGTAACTTTGAAATATGTCTCAACACGAGTCTTCATAGCTTCTTCGTTATCATCAGCTCTTTGATATAATTGACCATTACATTTATCACAAATTCCTTCTTTTTGTGGTTTCATTGTGTCACTATATATATTATAAATTGCTCCACAATCCTTACACATTCTTCTACCAATTATTCTTTGTTTTAATAATTCATTTGGTATTGTTAGATTTATAACAATTCCAAGATCCTTTCCTAATTTAGAAAGTATCTTGTCATAGCCTTCAGCTTGTTCCAAATTTCTTGGAAATCCATCAAGAATATAACCATTATCACATTCTGGTTGATTTATCTTATATTCAACAGCTTGATAAATAATATCATTTGGTACAAATATACCGTTATCGATCATATCTTTAATTTTATTTCCTAATTCATCACCAACTGATGCTCTTTCTCTTAGAATATCACCCATTGAAATATGGGCATATCCATATTTTTCTTTCAATGCTTTAGCAAGAGTACCTTTACCAGCACCTTGTACAGCTAATAAAATTAAATTTCTCATTATCTTCTACTATACCCCTTCTTATAATTTCTTGATACAAGGCTACCCTCAAGTTGCTTATATGTTTCAAGTGCAACTCCAACAACAATCAACAAACTAGTACCACCAATTGTTACAGTAGCTGGTAGCTTTGAAAGATTACTAAACAATATTGGTAATCCAGCAATAATTACTAAGAATACTCCACCTATTATTGTAAGCTTTGATAATATTTTTGAAATATAATCTTCAGTATCCTTTCCAGGTCTAACACCAGGAATAAAACCACCATTTTCTTTTAAGTTCTTTGCTAAATCTTCTGGCTTTAATTGTATAAAAGTATAAAAGTAAGCAAAGAAGAAAATCAATACAACAAATATTATAAAACCTATTGGTTTAGTATAAGTTAAATAATTATTTACAAAATTAGTAAATCCTTCTTTTTTAATAAATTGAGCAATAGTTGCAGGTATTGCCAATAAACTAGAAGCAAATATTACTGGAATTACACCAGCTGTATTTACTTTTATTGGCATAAAAGATTGATTTGAATACACACTAGTTGTTTTATTAGCATATTGTATTGGTATTCTTCTTTCTGCTTGCTCAACAAATATAACACCAATTATTATTAAGAAATATACTATAACAAATAATGCAAATAATAATATACCAAGCCACATTGGAATTGATGATACACCAATTAATGATTTAAATGCAGTTATAAACATACTTGGTAAAGTTGCAATTATACCAGCCATAATTATTAATGAAATACCATTACCAATACCCTTTTGTGTTACTTGATCTCCTAACCAAAGAAGAAATGCAGTTCCAGCAGTTAGTACTGTTGCAACATATAAATAATCTATTGTAGACTTGCCAGATCCTAAAAATGCATATGAGAAAGCAAATCCCTCAATAAAAGCAAATATTATACCCATATATCTAGTAATTTGATTGATTTTCTGTCTTCCAACAGGTCCTTGATCTTTCAACTCACTAAAATATGGAAATATATCCATTTGTAACAACTGTACAATTATAGATGCTGTAATGTATGGCATAACACCTAAAGCAAATATAGAAAATTGCTTTAAAGCTCCACCACCCATAACATTAATTAATTCAAGAAAACCTAAATTAACTGTAACATCTGCAGTTCCTGGAACTTGAACACCAGTACCAATGATAAAAATCATTAAAGCACCTAAAGTAAAAAGTATTCTTCCTCTTAAGTCTTTGTTAGTAGGTGCAAATAATTGTTTCATTGTTTGAAACATATTAAATCACCTCAATTTTACTTCCAGATTCTTCTATCTTTTCAATAGCTGTTTTTGAAAACTTATTAGCTTGGATAGTTAATTTTTTTGTTAAGGTACCCTCACCTAAAACTTTAATACCATCATATTGTTTTTTTACAAATCCAATTTCTTTTAATAAAGCTGGTGTTACAACAGTACCATCTTCAAACATATTTAAATCGCTAACATTAATAACTGCATATTTTGTTTTGAAATCATAATTAGAGAAACCTCTCTTTGGCAAACGTCTATATAATGGTAATTGACCACCTTCAAATACTGGTCTAACTCCTCCACCACTACGAGCATTTTGTCCTTTATGACCTTTTCCACTAGTTTTTCCTAAGCCACTACCTGGTCCACGACCAACAATTTTTCTTTTTTGTTTTGCACCAATATTTTTTTCTAATTCATGTAATTTCATTATCCTAAAATCTCCTCTACTGTTTTTCCTCTTAACTGTGCAACATGTTCAGGAGTCTTAATTTGTTTTAGTGCATTAATAGTAGCGTTAGCCATGTTATTCTTTGTTCTAGAACCTAGTGATTTAGATAAAATATCTTGAATACCTGCTAATTCTAGAACAGCACGAACTGCACCACCTGCAATAACTCCAGTACCAGGTGCAGCAGGTCTTAATACAACTTTAGCAGCTCCAGCAACACCATATGACTCATGTGCAATTGTTCTATTATCAGTTAAAGGTACTTTAATTAAATTTTTGTTAGCAGCTTGAATAGCTTTTTTTACTGCATCAGGTACTTCATTAGCTTTACCCATACCTAATCCAACTTTACCTTTTCTATCCCCAACAACAACAGTAGCTGAGAATCTTCTTTGTCTACCACCCTTGTTAACTTTAACTACACTCTTGATTTCGACAACTAATTCTTCTAATGTTTTTGCTTTTGGGTCTTTTTTTCTATTTTGCATAAATACCCTCCTATTAGAATTCTAATCCATTTGAACGTGCAGCTTCAGCCAAAGCTTTTACACGTCCATGATAAAGATGTCCACCTCTATCAAATATTACTTCTTTAATATTAGCTTTTTTTGCTCTGTTAGCAAGTAGCTCACCAACTTTTGTGGCAGCTTCAATGTTTCCACCGTTAGCTAACTTTAATTCTTTATCAATTGATGAAGCACTAACTAAAGTTACACCATTTTCATCATCAATAAGTTGAGCAAATATATTTGAATTAGATCTATAAACACTTAATCTAGGTACTGCTACTGTACCATGAATATTTTTTCTAATTCTTTCATGTCTTGCTTTACGCATTACATTTTTTGAAACTTTATTTATCATAAGTAACTTCTCCTTATCTCATATTTTACAACTTACGCATTACGCAGCTTTTTTACCTTCCTTACGACGGATATGTTCATCTTTATAACGAATTCCTTTACCTTTATAAGGTTCAGGTTGTCTTACTTTTCTAATTATAGCTGCAAATTCACCAACTTGTGCTTTATCAATTCCTTTTACAGTCAATTCTGTATTACTTGTTACATCAACAGTAATACCTGTAGGTATACTAAGCTCTACTGGATGTGAATAACCTGCACTAATCACAAGGTTATTACCCTTCATTGCAAAACGATAACCAACACCAATTATCTCAATACTTTTTTCAAAACCTTTAGTAACTCCAATAATCATATTAGTTAAGTTTGCATTTATAGTTCCATGCATAGCTCTTAATTGCTTAGTATCGTTTTCTCTTAAAACTTCTAAAGTATTTTCTTCCTGTTTTACAGTAATACCTTTTACTAAGTTAAGAGAAAGTTCTCCTTTTGGACCTTTAACAGTTATATTACCATTTGACTCTTCTATTGTAACACCAGCAGGTATTTCTATTTTTCTTTTTCCTATACGACTCATCCTCAGGCCTCCTCATACTTCATAATTACCAAATGTATGCAAGTACTTCTCCACCAAGTGATTGTTCACGAGCTTTTTTATCTGTCATAATTCCCTTTGATGTAGAAATAATTGCAATTCCTAATCCGTTTAATACTTTAGGAATTTCATTACTTTTTGCATAAACTCTCAATCCTGGTTTTGAAATACGTTTTAATCCAGTAATTACTCTCTCTTTCTTTTCACCATATTTAAGTGTTAATTCAATAACGCCTTGAACGTCTTTTTCATTTTTAACAATTTTATAATCTTTAATAAATCCTTCTTCTTTTAAAATTCTAGCTAACTCCACTTTCAAATTTGAAGCAGGCACTGAAACCTCAGTATAATGCATTGCATTAGCATTACGGATACGTGTTAACATATCTGCAATTGTATCAGTTACTACAGCCATTATTTATCCTCCTTTCCAATATCAGCTTTTATTATTCTATTACCAGCTTGATTTTTTTACACCTGGTATTTGTCCTTTATAAGCTAATTCTCTAAAGCAAATACGGCATATTCCAAATTTACTCATAACAGCGTGAGGTCTACCACATCTTTTACAACGTGTATATTCACGAACCTTAAATTTTTGTTTTTTATTAGCTTTAACAATCATACTTTTTTTTGCCATTATTTACCCTCCAATTACTTTCTGAACGGAATTCCAAGTCCCAATAATAAATCATATGCTTCGCTATCTGTCTTTGCAGTTGTTACGAATACAATATCCATACCACGAACTTTTACAACATCGTCATATTCAATTTCTGAGAATATTAGTTGTTCTTTAATTCCTAAAGTATAGTTACCTCTACCATCAAATGCTTTAGAAGATACACCACGGAAATCTCTAACACGAGGTAATCCAACAGATACTAACTTATCCATAAAGTTATACATGTTTTCTCCTCTTAAAGTAACCTTACAACCAATTGATTGTCCTTCTCTCACTTTAAATCCTGCAATTGACTTTCTAGCCTTTGTTACAACTGGTTTCTGACCAGAAATTAATTCTAGATCATGTAGAGCAGCATCTAATAATTTTGAATTACTAGTAGCATCACCTACACCGATATTTATAACTATTTTCTCTAATTTTGGAACTTCCATTATTGATTTATAGTTATGTTTTTCCTTCAAACTTGGAACAATTTCATTCATATATTTTTCTTTTAGGCGGTTCATCTCATTCCCTCCTTCCACTAATCAATCTTTTCATTTGATTTTTTAGTTATTCTGATTTTTTTATTATTTTTATCAATAGTATGCCCAATTCTAGTTCCTTTTTTTGTTTTAGGATCAATAATCATAACATTAGAAGCATGGATAGGTGCTTCAATTTCTAAAATTCCACCTGTTTCATTTTGAGTTGCTTTCTTATGTTTTTTGATTATGTTGCATCCTTCAACTATTACTTTGTTTTCTTTTCTTAAAACTTTTGTAATTTTTCCTTCTTTTCCTTTACTAGATCCAGCAATTACTACAACTTTATCTCCTACTTTAAAGTTCATAATATCCTCCTTTATAGCACTTCTTTAGCTAAAGATACTATTTTCATGTAATCTGCATCACGAAGTTCACGTGCTACAGGTCCAAAGATACGAGTTCCTACTGGACTCTTGTCATCTTTTATAATTACACATGCATTGTCATCAAATTTAATATAAGAACCATCTTGTCTTCTAACACCAAATTTGCTTCTAACAACAACTGCTTTTACAACTTTTCCCTTTTTTACAGTTCCATTAGGTGTGGCTTTTTTAATTGTACCAACAACTATGTCACCGATATTTCCGGTTTTTACTTTGCTTCCACCAAGTACACGAATAACTAAAAGTTCCTTTGCTCCAGAGTTATCCGCAACTTTTAAACGACTTTCTTGTTGAATCATAATTAATCCTCCTTCACCTAAGAGTTATAAAATAACTGCTTCTTTTACTATTTCTTTTAAATAAAATCTCTTAGTAGCAGATAATGGTCTAGTTTCAACAATCCTAACTATATCTCCTACCTTAGCTTTATTAGATTCATCATGTACAGCATATTTTTTAGAATATTTAACCCTTTTACCATACAATGGATGTTTCTTATAAGTTTCAACTAAAACTGTAATTGTTTTGTTGTTCTTATCACTTACAACTTTTCCAACTAATTCTTTACTTACTTTTTCCATGTGACCTCCTAATTATCTAACTCTCGTTCGCGTAAAACTGTTTTTAGTCTAGCTACTAAATGTCTTAGTTCTCTTATTCTTGAAGGTTTTTCCAAATTACCTGTTGCTTGTTGGAAACGTAAATTAAATAATTCTTCTTTCGTTTCTTTAATTTTAGCATTAATTTCTTCAGTGGTTAGATTTCTTATTTCATTAACCTTCATTTATATCACCACCATTTTCTTTTTTTACAAATTTTGTTTTAATAGGCAACTTGTGTGATGCAAGTCTTAAAGCTTCCCTTGCAACTTCTTCAGAAACACCTGCTATCTCAAACATAATCTTTCCTTCTTTAACAACAGCTACCCATTTTTCTACGTTACCTTTACCTTTTCCTTGACGTGTTCCTAAAGGCTTTTGTGTTAATGGCATATGTGGAAAAATATTTATCCAAACTTTACCACCACGTTTCATATAACGAGTCATAGCTACACGAGCTGCTTCTATTTGATTTGAAGTTATCCAAGCACCCTCTTTAGCTTGAAGACCAAATTCACCAAAACTCAATGTAGTATTTCCTTTAGCATGACCTTCATAAGGTAATCTATGAACACGACGATATTTTGTTCTTGCTGGTATAAGTGCCATATTAATTACCTCCTTTAGCCTTTTTATCTTGAAGAATTTCTCCTTTATATATCCATACTTTAACACCAATCTTACCATATGTAGTATCGGCTTCAGCTGTAGCATAATCTATATCAGCTCTTAATGTATGTAGAGGAATAGTTCCTTCAGTATAACCTTCACTACGTGCCATATCAGCACCACCTAATCTACCAGAAACCAAAGTTTTAATTCCCTTTACACCACTTTTCATAGCATTTTTTATTGCTCTTTTTTGTGCCATTCTAAATGATGCTCTGTTTTCAATTTGATTTGCAATAGATTGAACTACTAAGCTAGCATCAATTTCTGGCTTTTTAATATCAACAATTGATATTTGAACATTTTCATTAACTAGTTTAGATAATTCTTTCTTTAATTTTTCTATTTCTTCTCCACCACGTCCAATAATAACGCCAGGTTTTGAAGTATGTATAGTTATTTCAGTTTTTTTACTATTTCTTTCAATTTCAACCTTGCTAATTGAAGCATCTTTAAGTTTAGTATCTAAAAATTTACGTATTTTAACATCATTAGCTAGTAAATCAGAAAAATTCTTATTATTTGCATACCATTTAGCTTCCCAGTCTTTATTGATTCCTATTCTAAGTCCATTTGGACTAACCTTTTGACCCATATTAACCTCCTATCAGATTATTTATTAGCCACAGTAATAACAATGTGACTAGTTCTTTTATCTTTATGTCCTATATGACTACGTGAATCAAACATATGTCTTTTCATTACAGGACCTGCATCTACTCTTGCTTCTTTTACATATAATTCTTCTACTTTTGCACCATTATTATTAACAGCATTTGCAACAGCAGAATCTAAAACTTTTTTAGCAAGTCTAGCAGTTTTTTTATTCATATTATTTAAAATATTTAATGCAACAGTAACATCTTTACCACGAATTAAATCAATTACTAATCTTTCTTTAATAGGTGATACTCTAAGAGTCTTTGCGATTGCTTTTGCTTCCATTAATTTTCCTCCTAGTCATTATTTCTTTTTGTTATCGCCGTGACCACCGAATTTACGAGTTAAAGCAAATTCGCCTAGTTTATGATCTACCATATCCTCTGTTACATATACAGGTATATATTCTTTACCATTATGAACAGCGAAAGTGTGTCCTACAAATTCAGGAAATATAGTTGAACGACGAGACCAAGTCTTTATAACTTCTTTTTTACCACTCTTATTTAAATCATCAACTTTTTTTAATAATTTAGAGCTTGCATAAGGTCCTTTTTTTAAACTTCTACTCATTTGTTTTTCCTCCTTACTTTCCGTTACGACGACGTACTATTAATTTATCAGACGCCTTCTTTTTACGAGTTTTATAACCCAAAGCAGGTTTACCCCAAGGAGTAACTGGTCCTTTACGACCGATAGGAGCACGTCCTTCTCCACCACCATGTGGATGGTCATTAGGATTCATTACAGATCCACGTACTGTTGGTCTAATACCCATATGACGTGAACGTCCTGCTTTTCCCAATTTAACAAGTTCATAATCTTCATTACCAACTGTACCAATAGTTGCATAACAAGTTCCTAAAACTTTTCTTTGCTCTCCGCTGGATAAACGAATCATTACATAATTACCTTCACGTCCAAGTATTTGAGCTGAAGATCCAGCACTTCTTGCTAATTCTCCACCTTTACCAGGTCTTAGTTCTATATTATGTATAACTGTACCTACTGGTATGTTGATTATAGGTAAAGCGTTTCCTACTTTGATATCAACATTATCACCAGAAACAACTTCCGTACCTACCGTTAATCCCTTAGGTGCTATAATATATCTTTTTTCACCATCTTTGTAGTTTATTAAAGCAATATTAGCACTTCTGTTTGGATCATATTCAATACCTGCTACAACACCAGGAATGTCTCTTTTATTTCTCTTGAAATCTATAATTCTATATTTTCTCTTTTCACCACCACCGTGATGTCTAACAGTTATTTTCCCTTGACTATTTCTACCACCATTTTTCTTTATAGTTACTAATAAACTTTTCTCTGGTGTAGTCTTTGTGATTTCATCATTGATTAAGGTACTCATTCTACGTCTAGCATTTGTTGTTGGTTTAAAATTTCTAATTGCCATAAGTAACCCTCCTTCTAACCAAGATCTATAGTTTGACCTTCAGCTAACTTAACAATAGCTTTCTTGCTTCTGTTAGTAAGTCCACTATATCGGCCAACTCTTTTCTTTTTTACTTTTTCATTAATTGTGCTAATTTCAATAACTTTAACATTAAAGATTTTTTCTATAGCATTTTTTATTTCAGTCTTGTTTGCTTTTGGATCAACTTTAAAAGCATATTTACCTTCATTTTGAGCCAAATTAGCACTTTTCTCAGTAATAACTGGTGCCTTAATGATTTCTAAATATCTTGTATCCATTATTTAAGCACCTCCTCTATTTGATTTATAGCTTCTTTAGTAATTAATACTTTTTCAGCTGCAATCAAGTCTAAAACATTAATTTCATTAGAATCTATTAATATTACATTTTCTAGATTTCTAGAAGCTAAGATTATATTTTCATCTAATTCCTTAACTATCACTAAAACTTTATTGCTGTCTAAGTTTAAATTTTTAAGAAGGCTTAACATTTCTTTTGTTTTAGGTGTTGCAAGTTTGATATCATCAACAATAATCATATCAGAAACTTTTGCAGCCAAAGCACTCTTTAATGCTAATCTTCTTTCTTTTCTATTCATTTTCTTTGAATAGTCTCTTGGAACAGGTCCGAAGGCAATACCTCCACCTCTCCATTGAACTGCTCTAATAGAACCTTGTCTTGCATGACCAGTTCCTTTTTGACGCCATGGTTTTCTTCCACCGCCACTAACTTCGGCACGAGTTTTTGTACTATGAGTGCCTTGTCTTAATGATGCTCTAGACAAAATAATTGCATCATATAAAACTTTATTATTTGGTTCAATTCCAAATATTTCTTTATTTAATTTAATGCTATCTATTTTTTCGCCCTTTAAATTTAAAATTGCTTGTTCTTTCATCTAATTTTCCTCCTTTCATCACTTATATTACTAATCATAATTAAATCGTGATGATTATTCCTCAGTAGCATTTGATTCTTCAGTATTAGCAATTTCTGTTTTATTTTCATCTAAGGCAATTTCTTCATCAGCCGAATTAACAACTTCATAAGTTATTAGCTCTTCAGCAGGATTTATTTTTTCACCTTTCTTAACTGAAGTTCTTATCATAACCAAAGATTTCTTTGGTCCAGGAACATTTCCCTTTATTAAAACTACATTGTTTTCTAAATCAACAGATACGATTTCAAGATTTTGAATTGTTGATGCAACATTACCCATATGTCCTGGTAACTTTTTACCTTTTAAAACGTGCATAGGCAACATTGTTCCTAACGAACCAACACCTCTATGGTATTGTGAACCATGGCCCATTGGTCCTCTAGATTGATTATATCTTTTAATAACGCCTTGGAAACCTTTTCCTTTGCTGATTCCGCTAACGTCTACTACTTCCCCTTCTTTAAAAATACTAGCATCAATAACTTGTCCTAAAGTATATTCACCAATATTTACTCCTCTGATTTCTTTTAAGAAGCGCTTAGGTGCAGTATTTGCTTTGTTGGTATGACCAATTTTTGCTTTGTTTGAGTTTTTTTCTTTTACTGTCATTGCACCTAATTGAATTGCATCATAACCATCTTTTTCAACAGTTTTAATTTGAGTAACAACATTAGGCTCAATTTCAACTACAGTAACAGGAATTAGTTTTCCACTTTTAGTAAAAACTTGTGTCATTCCTATTTTCTTTCCTAAGATTCCTTTCATTTTTCTTTCCTCCTACTAGTTTAATTTAATTTGTACATCTACACCACTTGGTATATCTAAATGAGTTAATGCATCAACAGTTTCCTTACTAGGATTTTTGATATCAATTAATCTCTTATGTGTACGCATTTCAAATTGTTCACGAGAATCCTTGTATTTATGAACAGCTCTTAAAATAGTGAATTTTTCAACTTCAGTTGGAAGTGGAATAGGTCCACTAATCTCACCACCTGTTCTTCTAATTGTCTCAACAATCTTTCCTACAGCATTATCAAGTACTCTATGATCATATGCTTTTAATTTGATACGAACTTTATTTGACATTTCATATCCTCCCTTCGCCTATATCTTAGTATAGACTTGCTCCGTGCAAATAACCCGATACATAGGACCAACTTATCCTGGTGTATCAGCAACCTCGCACATCTAAGCCAGCCACACAGAGTAAATTATAGCATAAGATGAATAGTAAATCAACCTTTTTTTAGATTTTATTTTTAATTTTATATTAATTAAAAAACAAGCTAGTAAATTTAGCTTGTATTAATAAATTTGTTAACTATTTTTATTGATATCTTCAAAAAAGTTTAAAGCCTTAGACAATTGATTATCATTTTCAATTTTTGGCTCTTCATAATATTTTTCAGACAATTTAACTTCGATTGTTGGTTTAATTCCCTTTTGATCTATTTCTTCGCCATTTGGTGTCAACCAATTCTGAATTGTGTATTTTACCATTGCCCCACTCGATAATTTTCTAGTTTTTTGAACCTTACCTTTACCATATGTGGTTTCACCAATTACAGTAGCACCAATGTTCTCCTTTAAAGATGCGGTAAGTATCTCTGAAGCTGATGCACTAGATTTGTTTACTAAAATTACAACTTTCTCTTTATATTTAGCATTACCATCAGACAACTCTTTTTGGATTTTCCCCTTTGTATCTAATTGATATAAAACCTTGCCAGCATCAACAAATGCATTTGCAATATTACGTGCTGATGACAAATGACCACCAGTATTCCAACGCAAATCAATTATTAAATACTCAATATTCTTTTCTTCTAATTTTTTCATTTCTTCAAAAATTTTTATTGAACCTTCGAGTTTAATTACTGATTTTCTGTTCTTGGTTACAATATAAATGATTTTCATTTAACCTTCTAAATCTTCTAAATATTTTTGATTCCAATCCAGCAAGTAGTCAATGT
>CAKPCB010000009.1 GCA_934141245.1 uncultured Bacilli bacterium | reverse complement strand
TAATAATACAGATAATTTTGTTATTAAAATATCTACTGAAACAGAAAATAGTTTATGGCAAATATTTAGTGTATATCATATACCTACTACTAGTGATTACTTGAAAACGGATTTTAATGATGATACGGAATATCAAAACTTCTTGGATATGATTAAAAATAGAAGTAGTCATAATTTCAATACAAATGTTACATCAACAGATAATATACTTACTTTATCAACTTGCTATAATAATAATGAAAAAATGGTAGTTCATGCTAAACTAATTAAAAAAGAAGTAAAATAGTAAACTTACTTCTTTTAATTCTGGGTCAACTAAGACAAGTTCATTTACTTGTCTTACTAACTAATTATTTTAATTCAGATTCAACTTTGAAAGTAATAATATACACTATAATTAATCTAACTCTTTTTATTGATTATCTTCTAATATTATCTGACCATCTTTTATTGGTATATTAGGAAAACTTGCATCAGTAAGCATTATATTTCTAACAGGTGCTGATGGATTTGCTATTTCAATAGTTTCTGTCGATGTAGTCATAACAATGGATTTTACAGTATCGTCAAATGTATGTCCTCCATCACTTGTAATCTGCTTATAATATATTTCAGCACTTCCCGATGAAGAAAATGGGACATTATTAAACACTGCATTTCCATCATGATCAGTTATTGCCTCTACTCCAATTACGGTGCCAGTACTATCTGTTCTTACAAATTTTGCTCCTATAATTTGAACACCCGTAGTTTTATCTCCAGTATCTGTCACATGAAGTGTTAAAACACCTTTTGCACTTATAGTAAAAGCATAATCATTTGTACCCTCTATTATAGTAAATTGCTTTGGATCCAAAGTAGAAACATCATAACCTCCCACTACTGCAGTAGCATTATATACTCCATTAACTAATTCAATGCTTCCCTTACCATTCGTTATTGGGATTGTATGTCTTGCCATATTATCATTTCCCCCCCTTTGATTTTAATATTTGGATTATACTTATCCATTAACCTTATTGTAATAAGATGTTTTCCTTTGTTCTGGTTATTATTAATATTTATACAATAAACTTCATCTTTTTTTGCTATTAAAGGTATTTTAGAAATTGCTAGATTATAATATACAATTAACTTATATACCTCATTATCACATATTGGTATTTTTATTTTTCCAAAACGATCTGTTTTTCCACTAAAAACAATCTTATTACATTTATTTATTAGCTTAACTTTTAAATTACTTGAATTTATATTTACATTACTGCATAGTTTTATATAAATATAATCATTTGTCATATTTCACCTCATTACAATATATTTTATGAATCATTTTAATTTCTTGTAAAGGCATTATTCCTCAACACTCCAAACAATTAACGTAGAATAATCCTCATCCTCTAATAAATCTTTACTAGGTTTTAGAAATAGCCCTTTATCAGTAGAAAATGTAACATTACTAATATTTACATTTCCACCATTGTCGCTTGATTCATATATCAATTTTTTATTTGTTTTTAGTGCAATTGCTTCATTATTAAATTTTTTAAAAAATAATGAATCTATTAACACTTTACCATTTTTTTCTATCATTGGATTTGTATAGCATATATATAATTTCCAATTAGTACTATTAATTCTACTATCAACAACAGTTACCACCGTTTTATTTTCCTTAGGTAAAATAATTGGCTTAGTGGATGATGATGACATACTAAAAGGAATATTTTCTGTTGCTTTTAATAAAGTTAACTCTCCTAGAAATGGAATTGTTACATTTCTTTCAGTAAAAGAGCTATTTAAACAAGATATTATTTTAACTCTTGTGTTATCCGAAATAGTAGAATTTATATTTGCCTCAAATAACCCATTTTCATCTGCTGATACTAGTAAACTTTTATTATCAAATTCTATTTTAACATTTGCGTATGGCACAGTATGTCCTGAAATAGTATTAGTAGAATTTATAATTGGATGAACATTCACTTTAAGTAATCCTATTGTTAATATTTTTCTATCTTGGAACGAAAAACTATTTATATCCGATAGTGAATTTAATTCTGTATCTGTAAAATTATGTGATGTAATAGTAGTATTATCCTTATTTAGTACACCTACTATTTTAGCCAAATTGTTTTCTTTATACCAATAAAATGCAGGTGTATCATCAAGTGTGCAAGCAGAGGTATAATCAAGAGCATATATCCACATATTAATTCTTGTAAATTTAAATATAAAATCAACAGGATTATTTGTATATACAATGTTTGCATTTTTAGTGTAAATATTTACATATTTTGGATTATCTAATATAAACTTTTGATTTGTACCTTTAAAATATATATTATAATTATCAGATGGTGTGGACATATATGTATTAAGTACTGCAATGCTTGCCCCTTCTTTAACCACAAAATCTCCAAACACATTCCACATTGGAACTCTTTGATGTCCCTTTTCAATAAAAGTAAAGTTTGCCATCTCTTCAACTAGTACATTTCTGGCCCCATGCGTTGTAGTTTTAGCGAATCCATTACCAGTGGTTAAAAGTAATTCTGCTCCATGACCTACTATTAAATCAAGCCTATTTGTCCCATTCATAAATTCGTTATTGGTAGTAATATTTACTCTGCTATTCGGCAAGATTTTAAATGAAGATGGTATAACATCATTCAAGAAAAACATTGGATTAGTACTTGAACTACTTGTTAGTGTAGAAACACCATCTATTATAATTCTATTGGAATCACAAACCCTTTGTGCTGGAACACTATTAGTATCTTTTACTTCTATTATAGAATCCACAATTTTAGTTGTTCCGTAATAATTTTGTGAAAGTTCTATCCCACTAAAATTTATATTATTGTACTCAACAACTACATCAGAATAATTAGGATGAGATGGAACATAAACAACTCCATAACCATGTGAAGATACTATATTAATATTTTTAAATATGATTCTTTTATTAGTTGTGCTTGCCTTTATAACTGTTTCTTCTGAACTCAAATTATTTGTATAAGTATATTTTGTATTATTATAAGTTCCATCAATTGTTAATTTAGCTTTATTGTTATTTATAACAAAACCACTTGTAGCTGTAATATCACTTCCTAAATAAATATAGTTGTAACTATTGTCTTCACTTACTGCTTGTTTTAATTCTTCACTAGTTGTAACAACAACAGTATTATTATCTATTATTTGAATAATTATCACCTTCCTTTATAATAATTTATGTTAACAATTAAAAATGAAATAATTAAAAAGAATAGAGATTTCCTATTCTTAATGAATTTTAGTAACACTTAGCATTGCATTAGTACTTCCATTAAATTTCATAGTAACCGTTTTAGATGTTTTAACATTTAATGTTATAATATCATTTGGTTGTAATGACACTATAGTTGTTCCACTAATATTATTAATCATTTGTGCACTAAACTCACTTGTTGCACTTGTTGCCGGTTGTAATATATCGTTTGCTCTAACAGACATAGTTATAGAACACTCTTCATTTGTTGCTCCACATAATAAATATGATACTAGATATACTCCATTTTCTTTTATCTTAATTGAATTACCATCCGGATATTCAGTAAGAAAGGCAGGTCCTTTTTCAGGAAGTGGAATTATTGTATCTGCACCCTGTGGCAAGTTAAGTTGTGTATCGGTCATTGAATATCTAATTCCGTAAGAGGATACAAATTCTGTTCCGGGAGGGCCTGCAGGGCCTTGTGGTCCTCTTTCTCCAGCATCACCTTTTTCTCCTTTTGGAATTGAAAATGCTAAATGATGCACCCAATTTTCAAAAGTATCCATTACAGTGGCTGGTTCACCTGGCTCTAAAGTTTCTGTTTCATCTATGGCAATATGTTCTGTCCTACCCGTTTCTCCCGGTAATCCTCTTGGTCCGATATCTCCTTTATCGCCTCTTTCGCCTTTTGGTATTTTAAAATCTAAAACTATATCAACAGGCGTTCCTACGTTTATAACCTCGGCCTCTTCAGTTGGCTCTATTGTTTCTATATTTCCAATTTGAATAGTAGCAGGTCCTTGGTCTCCTTTTTCTCCTTTAGTACCTTGCGGACCTCTATCACCTTTTTCACCCTTTGGACCCGGTATTCCTTGTGGGCCTATTTTTCCATCTATTCCTTGCTGTCCTCTCGGTATTTTAAAACTCAAAATAACATCTTTATTAGTTCCAACATTTTCTACTTTAGCATCTTCAAAAGGTTCTACTGTTTCTGTAATTCCGACATCAATACTAGATGGTCCTGGTATCCCTCTTTCTCCTTGTAGGCCAGTATCACCCTTTTCACCTTTTGGTCCAGTTGGACCTTGAATATAGCAAAACTTATATTTTTTTCTTTCTTCCTCAATTCTTTTTCTTATTCGCTCATAATTATTACAATTATTCATTATACATCCTCCTTTTATTTTTTTAGAATTAATTTTAATATTTAAATTCTTCTATTTTAATTTATGAAAATGTTTTTAAAATGTATAATGAATATGTAGCGCTAGAAAAATACTTAAAAAAAATAATTCACCAGTAAAACAGTGCTTTTTCTACGTCGCCTAAAAGGCTCAGGTTTTGGTTTCGCTTAAAAGCGAGTAACCGATTTGCCACTTACATTCTATTTCTGACTACCTGAAAACAGATCTATTTTATACATTGTAAGTTGTTCTGACATTCTATCTTCTTTCAATCAGTTTTCTATATACGCTTTATCACCACTTCATTCTTTCCTATAGTATCAACATAGTATCACTTACCCCAAAATTGCCTATTCCTATATTTATATTTGATGTTTCCCCGTCTTTCATACATACATAACACTACTTCCCCCTTTCAAGTATCCCATGAATGATGATACACTGATTTTTTGAGGGAATTTCCCCAAAGTTTTGGTAGGTTTCTCCTGTCTCTATGTGTACTGCTTTCCATCTACATAGTTCCGCTAAAATTCTTACTATAAAAGAGTTTTTAACATTAATGAATAAATATAAAGATGATAACAAAAAGTTAGAAGAACGACAAAAAATAGTGAAGAAAGAAATATCATCTACACTAGCAAAAAAAGAAACAATAAAAACTAAAAAGAATATCTTTAAAAAGTACAGACATATAGAAGAGCTATCTATTGAAATTGTTAAAGAGTTTATAGATAAAATTCTCATAGGGAACTATGACGAAACAACAAATCCAAGGGATATTGAAATAATATGGAACTTTACCATTTAAAAATATATATAGATGATTTATTACATCGAGCAATAGGACAAGCATCTCCCGTTTCTCCCTGAGGCCCGATATCTCCCCTTTGGACCAATGTCACCCTTATCACCTTTTTCACCTTTAGGAATAACAAAATCCAAAGTATGAATTTCACCATCAAAGTTATCAGTAATAATAGCTTCACTACCACTACTTACTCTGCCAACACTAATCTTTTCACTCTTACCAGGAGGATGATTATTAATTAGCTCTTCATAACTAGTATAATCACCTAAAATACTAATACCATCCCCCTTATCATCTTTCGATCCTCTCGGACCAACCATCGGATAAACACCAGCTTTCCTTAACTTATTTCTAATTCTTCGGCCGTCTAGTATTTCCTTAATATTATCATTCATTATTGTCATCCCACATCTAAAACATTATATGTATAGGTAACATAAATAAATAATTAATAATACCAAAATTACATATCTTTTATAATTCCACCATATTTTATCGTTTTATTTTGAACATTCTTGTTTACAATATTAATTTCTAGCTTAATAAATAATATTCATATGAATTTATTATTTCAAAAGTTCATTATTAATGACTAGCAGTTCTCTATTCTAATACAAAAATATCTTTTCACATCTTTTTAATTTTTTTATTCCTAATGTCACAATCATATTTTTTGTTAAAAAAAGTAAACAAACGTTTACCTTTTCTTAAATACAAATAATTTACTAAAAACATAATTGAGAACAGTTATCATTATTTGAGTTACAAAAGTCCAAATAATAACCCATGTATGAGTATTTAATTTCAATAGTGTTACAAAGAACCACATAACTACCATTTCCATTATTAATGTTAAAAGTCTAGCACTAACAAATTGTAGCAATTCCTTAAAAATGCTTTTGTTTTTGCTTTCAAATACAAAAATTCTATTTATAAAGTATGCAAATAAAACTGCACAAATCCAAGATATAATTATAGATAATTGTAATTGAAATGGATCGGATGCTTTTAGTATTGTAAACAAAAGTCCCCATTTTGTACCCAAACTAACCAATGTAGTTAATCCACCAGCAATTAAATAATTAACTATTTCTTTATATTTATTATAATTTTTTTTAATAAATTCAATAATATTATTCATAATTACTCCATATATTTTAATTTTCTTTTATATTCTTTATTATATATATTGGTCTATTCTTAACTTGAATATATGTTTTGGATAGATATTCACCAATAACTCCAATAGATATAAATAATAGTCCAAACAAAAGTAACAATATAAGGATTATAATATCAAATGAATTAATTCCTAATATCAAAAAGATTGTTAATAAAATCAAAAAAATCAATTCAAGAAGCATTCCGATAAACACCGGTATTCTAAGAGGACTAGTTGTAAATGCAACAATTCCTTCAATAGCATAATTAAATAACTTTTTAAAACTCCAAGAAGTTTCACCAGAATTTCTACTTTCAACTACATATGGCATATAATAAGTGTTATATCCTACAAAACTAAATATACCCTTAGAGAACCTATGATACTCACTAATTTCCAAAATAGAATTTACAACAGATCTTCTAAATGTCCTAAAGTCACTAGCACCCTGTACAAAAGGGACATCTGAAATACTATTAATTAACTTATAAAAGGAATTTTTAAAGAATGCAAGTACTTTTCCCTCTTTTCTTTGTTCTTGATATGCTGCAACCGTATCAACATCAGGATTATTATTTAATATATCTAGCATATCAAGAATTATTGATGGTTTCTGTTGTAAATCAGCATCTATTATAGTGACAAATTTACCTTTTGATTCCTTTAATCCTGCATACATTGCAGATTCTTTTCCAAAATTTCTTGAAAAATTCACTACTTTAATTTTATGACTAGATGAATCAACTAAATTATATAATTTTTCTATAGTATTATCTTTACTTCCATCATTAACAAAAATAATCTCATATTTTATCTTTTTACCTTTAAATACCTTTTCAACCTCTTCAGAAAATAATTCTACATTTCCTTCCTCATTATAACAAGGAACAACAATCGATAAATCCATATTAACCTCACTGTATATATCTTTCTATTTCTTTAGAAACAAGTTCTACCATATTTTCACTATTACTTGTATACTTCTTAGGCTTAAATTTTTTTGCTTTCTTAAGTATTACATCTAATTTATCAAAATCATCTAAACTTAATATATATCCATCCCTACTAAATTTTTCTATTATTTGTAACTGATGATCGTTTGTATGTTCACCATATTTTTTTAATCTAGCTGCTGCAATAACAACTTTATTATTTTTTAAACCGGATATTATTGAACCTACACCACCATGTGTTATTAATAAATCACATTTATTTATATAATCATCAAACTCATCAACAGGAATTAAATCAAAAATTTTCATTTTATTAGATTTGTAATCCTTTGAATACCCCGCTTGCACAACTACTTCTTCATTAATGTTTCCAAGTTCTATTTGTTTTTCAATCGCATCTAGTAATCTATCAAATTTTTTATCTTGAGTTCCTAAAGTAACTAATATCAATATATCCACCCCCCATATATAGCTTTTGGATATAATTTAAGCATAGATTCCCATTGCACTATAAATGTATCAGCAATTGGATAAATAAGTTTCCCTGATAAGGTTTTAGTTTCACTGTTAGCAAAAGTTTCAATAAATATTATCTTAGTTCCAAAAAACTTACCAATATAACAAATTGGAACAGCAGTATGTGTACCTGTTGTAACAATAACTTTAGGTCTTATTTTTATATATAAAATGATACTTTTTATACAATTGTACAAAAATTTAAATATGTATGATAATTTATGATCCTTTGTACCATATACTAAAAAATGTACATCATTATATTTATCTTTTAATGATAAATTAGATTTAGTTTTCTCTGTTATTAACGAATAATCATATTTCTTAAATAATGACTTTAATTGCATCAATTCATTCAAGTGACCACCTGTACTTGAAATAAATAATACTTTTTTATTATTACTATTAAGAGTATTTCTGTTTTGCATAAATGTATTATTCATGACTAGTGCAACAATTATAATTACGTAATAACATATATCTTTCATGTAAAAAATACTTTCTGTCCAACAAGATAATATTAAAAAAATCAAAATTAATCCCAAAAACAAGCTTTTATTTTTAATAGCTGTATTAAGCACACTGCCAAAATATAATATAATAAATATAACGAGACCTATTATACCTATTTCGGACCCAAGCTGTAAATACATATTATGCGGATACAAATATTTAGATGTTGTATCAAATTTATGATTTATATATTTATTTGCATTTTGGTTATCATAAACAAAGTTATAAGAACCTATTCCAATACCATGTACTGGATTACTAATCATAATATTATAAGCTACATTTCTAAAATACTTACGGCTTCCAATAGAATAATCGTTTTTATTTGTTAATTGCTCATCTATATCTTCATCTTTATTTTTACCATCATACACATGCTCATAATCTATCATTATAAAATTTAAGAATTTATCATATGTGTCAGAAATGATTTTTGTATTAGTTTTTTCACATACAGTAGTTAATGTTTGACCAACATATATAAATATTGAATTAAATAAATATATTTGACCAGGAATTGATATTATTAAAATAATTGATAAAACTATATCTAATATATACTTCTTTAGCTTATTCTTTATAAAATATATAAGTAGAATCACATATGAAATTATTAAAATTATAATACCAGTTCTAGAAAAAGTAACAGCAAGTGCTATACTAAGAATTAAAATACAAAAAGTTAATAATTTATTAATAGATTCACTAGCAGACTTTACTTTAAAATAGAAAAATATAATTATATTTAATACTAAAAATTTATCTAATAATGTTGATATATATAGTGTTGAAGATGCCCTTCCTTTTGCTCCAATATATTTTTCTATACCATTTGGGCTCAACTGAAATCCAAATATATATTGAATAATAGCAAATGCAGAAATAACCATTGTAATGGTTATTATAGAAAATGCCAATTTTTTATTATCACTTTCACTAAAATCTATAGAACTAATAAGAAATGATAGTAACGGAAAAATTATAAACTTTAATAAATTACTTATTGTATAGACTTTATACGATATTGAAAATATCAGTGAAATAGCCAGTGATATTAAAAACAATATATATAGTATAAATTGTATATTTATTTTAAACTTTGACTTTGATTTTAACAAATCAATTCCTAAAAATACAACTGTAATAACTGGTAATATATAACCTAATAATGTTGTTATAGAATTGTTTAATAAATTTTCATTGCCAAATAGTGGTAATAACGTTAACGTTAAAATAATCATAATTAAGCTTTTGTTTGTTATTTTGTATTTCATACTTGTACACTCCTTGTTCTAATTATAACATAATTTGAATATGTAACTTATTTATTATCTAATAATTTATTAATTTCATCTTTTATATTCTTATTATAAACATTAAAATCAAATCTAGTATTATTATGTTTTTTATTATCAATTATTTTTTTTATTTCTTCATACATATTATCACTATTTACAATTAATGATTTATCTTTTAGAAGAATTTCACAAATATCTTTTGCACCAGAATTAGATGTAGTAAGAAAAGGAACATTAAGTGCTACAGCTTCTAGTAATATATTTCCAAAACTTTCATACTTAGACATACTAACAAGTAAATCTGCTTGTTTTAGTATATTATATGGGTTAAGCTTCTTTCCAAGTAAAATTACACTATTATTTAAACCATAATTATTTATCATGAATTGTAAATTGTCTTTTTCTTCTCCATCACCTAATATATATAGTTTTACATCATTATACTTTGCAATTAATGGCTTAACCACATTAATTGTTTCAGCAAAACCTTTGCTTTTAGTTAGTCTTCCAACTGCGATTATATTAAACTTTCCAGTTAGCTTGACATCTGATTTTTCCAATGATTTCTTAGATATCATTTCAGAATCTATATAATTATAAATGACTTGAGTTTTATCCTTATATTGTGGATAAAAATTATCAAAATTATTTTTTACATTTTGTGAAACACAAATAATTTTATCAAAGTATGTGAATTTTTTACCCATTAATTTATACATAATCTTATATAAAAAAGCAAATCTTTTATTTTTAATCATACTTGGATAATCATTATGGACCCAAATTATTTTTTTCTTTGAGGATATTGATGAACCAATCATATCAAAATAGTTATCAAACCCATTATAAGAAATTATAACATCATATTTACTATCTAACGACCTAAATGCATTCTTATATTTTCTATATAAACTTGAGATCATTATATTCTTATTTAATCTATAAAATATGCCCTTTTTATATTTGATAAAATTATCATAATATAAAACCTTACCATTTAAATCAATTTTACTTAATAACTCCCCATCTTTGTGTACTAAAAGATCAATAATATATTTATTTTTATCTAAATTATTAACTAAATACATTAATGAAGTTTCAATACCACCAATATCTAATGTTGGTATAATTATTAATACTTTTTGCATTTTATACCCCTTTTTAATAAACCAAATATTTTTGGTGGCATATACATGCATGCTAAATAAATTGATTTTTCTTTAATACTTAAATTTTTATAATATATATTAGAAAGTATTTTAGGAAACTTTTCCCTAATAGTTTTTCTTACACGAGTTATATTAGGTATTCCCTCTTTAAAATCTGCAAATCTCATAACAGATCCTCTTAAAAAGCTATTTAAATATATAAATTCTATTTCATCATAATATTTATATAGTAATTTTTTACTCTTAAAATTATTATAAGTTTCCTCAATGGATACAAATACATCTTCTAATTTTTTATTATATGTTTTCTTTCTTATTGATGAAACATTTGAACAATTATAATAATATAGTGGTTCTGCTAATCTTATACTTTTATTAGATAAAGCTGCTAAAACTGGCACTATGGCAATATCTTCAAACAATTTTCCCTCAAGAAATCTTAAACCAGATTTTTTAAAAAACTCTGTTCTATACAATTTTCCCCATGGTGCAAAATTAGCAAGTATACCATTTTTTTTAGAATCGTCTGTAAAATAGTTTTCTTTTAAAATTAATTTATCATCACCATAGTATTCATAGTAGTCACAATACACTAAATCAGCATTTTCCTTATCAACAGCAGAAAACATCTTAGATAAAATAGTCTTATCAACAAAATCATCAATATCAACAAACATCAAATATTTACCCTTAGCCAAATCGATTGCCCTATTTCTAGCAACTGCTTGTCCAGAATTTTTTTGAGAAATCACTTTTATATTAGGATGTTTTTTTTCATATTTTTTTAGTATCTTTAATGTTTCGTCCTTTGAACCATCATCAACTATAATGATTTCATAATTTAATTTATAATCTTGATTTAATAAGTAATCTAAACATTTATCAATATACTTTTCAGCATTAAATGCGGGAATAATAACACTTATATTCATACCTACTTCTCCTTGTAAAATTCTCTATTTTTTTGTTCTATTATTTTCGTATAATTTTTTTTAAGATAGATATTATAAATAAAATCTTTAACTGATAATGGTTTTAATTTAAAGTCATTAATATGTGAAGTTATTTCCTCTATTTCATTTTTAAAATCATTTCCCTTTAATTCCCTAATTTTAAATAGTAAAGATTTGTTCGAATAACTTAATATATATTCATTTTTTATGTTTTTTCTATGAAATTCATTATGTTCAATAAAATCTTTTACTCGTTTTTTGATTTTACTATAGTCTTTATTACTCATAATACTATTTTCTCTTTGAACATAATTATATCCATTATAATTTAGAATATCTACACTTTTGGCCTTATCTAGTATTAATAAAGTTAAATAAAAGTCTTCGTGTATTTTTCCTTTTGGAAATTGAAATTTATTTGATTTAAAAAAATTCACTTCATAAGCATACAACCATGCAGGTTCAACGAATTTATTTTTTAATATATTATTTTTCTTATTTCCAGATAATCTTATATCACTATTCTTTAATATAAGATTATAATTTTCGTCTACAACGTTTAAGTTATATCTAATGATATCAGCATGATTATTCAAAATAGTATTATTCAATAATTTTAATAAATCTTTTTCTATATAATCATCAGAATCAATAAATAGTAAATAATCACCTTTCGCTTTAGAAACGCCAAAATTTCTAGCATCACTTAAACCACCATTATCTTTTACATAAGATTTAAATCTTGAATCTTTACTGACAAAAGTATCTATTATTGATTGACTATTATCCTTAGTACCATCATTTACAATTATCACTTCATAATTAACATATGATTGATTTAATATACTACTTAAACACTTTTCTATATATTTTTCAACATTATATACAGGAACTATTATACTAAATTTCATAATTCACCTACTTATATATTTGCTTTTCTATTATGTCGCATATAGCATTTGATGCTTTACCAGTTTCTATAATACCATTTTCATTAATAAATTTTTTATATGCATCAATATCACAATAATTACCTTTTTGACTTATATAATTAATAAGATCTTTATTATTATTAAATATTGGAAAAGGTCCTTCTGATGGTTTTATATAAAAATTTCTTTCTTTCATATATGATTCCATATCATTTGCATAAATAAGTACTGGTCTATTTAATAGAAAAAAATCATAAACTGATGAAGAATAATCAGAAATCAACATACTAACAGCAGACAATAATTCGTTCATATCTGGATAATCACATGCGTTGATTATATTTTTGTTAAAGTTAAAATATTTTTCAGGATTACTTATGTTTGGATGAAGTCTAACCATTCCAATCCATTTTTTATTTGTTTTTTTATTTAATACATTAACAATTTTTGAAATATCTAAATTATAAACTTTTCTTGTATTGTTAGATCTAAAAGTTGGTGCATATAGTAAAATATTTATATCTTTATCAAGATTATAATACTTATAGACTTTTTTCCTATATTCATTTGGAAAATTTATAATATTATCGTTTCTGGGGGTACCATATTCACATATATCACCATTAAACCAAAATGATTTATAATATATTTTAGTTAATAATTTGCAATTAGAAATCATAATATCTGTCCTACTACCATCTTTTTTTGCCATGCGAACATAATATTTCGTCAAAGAATGCATTACATCCTTTTCTACCATTTTTGTTGCCATACCACCATGCCATGTTTGAATGTAATACTGTTTTTTTCTTTTTGACATATATATTGGAAGTCTTACATTTGAAATCCAAATTTTAGCTGTTGCCATTTCTTTAATAAACTCCTTTGTAGAATTAACACATCTAACTTTGTTTGGTACAGAGAAATTATATTTTTTATCACAGTACCATACTATTTGATATTTTTTATTTCTACGTAATAATTCTTCCACTATATATTTAGGATTATCTCCATATCCTTTACCTAAAAAATTGTTACAAACAATTTTATTACTTTCTATTGGTCTAAGCGAATAAAGCTTAAATAAAACCCATTTAAGAAAATCTTTTAAATATATCATATTACTTTCCCCCAAATATTTTATAGTAAGTGCTTTCCTTGGTAATTTTATTTTTATTAATTTTGTAACTCAGTTTATGAAAGTCAGAAATTTTCTTATAATACTCAATTCTTTTATTGTCATACTTATTTAGCAATTCAAACTGCATTATATGAGGATTAGCATTATTAAATAACATTAAATCATTCCATTCACTATCATATTTCTTAGTAGAAAGTGTAAAAAACAAATGAAATAAATAATAATCAATCAAAACGTTTGAATTCTTCCAGTAATTTCTTAACAAATCCCTTGTTAGTAATAATATAGGATTGTTTGAATTAGACTTAATAAACCAACTAGATGCGACAATAGGTACATTATCGTTTCTATTTAAATTAACCTCTTTATAAACAAACAAATCAGAATCAAATAGATACTTTGGTACAGTATCTGTAGTGCAAAAAACAGTCGCATCTAACCATATACCACCATACTTGCTTAAAAGCTCAGCTCTTAATATATCAGAGAAATGTGTATAAGATATAACTCCAGAATTCTTTTTTTCATTTATATAATTAGGAATATCAACAAATTTCATATAATTGTCATTTGTAATAACATTTATTTCATATCCGTCAAAGGCTTTCTTTACTGAATCAAAGCATTTTTTCACTAGCAATGGAGCCGATTCTATTCCTTGAAGCCAGCATATCCATACTTTCTTAGAAAATGTCCTTTTTTTATTATCTATATTATATGATTCAATAAAAGACTTATTTAATTTATATAAATAATCTAATGTTATTTGATGTTTTTGTAAATCTTTGATTACAATATTACTGATTCCAAAAAGTTTTATTTTTCTTTTGGTTCTAAAAAGTAAATAATTATTCATGTGCTTCATCACCTTTCTTCAATTTATTTTTAATTATATCAACAACCTTTTTACGCTGATTTTTATTAAACAAAATCAAAAAATTAGCAATCAATCCAAATGTAGTACATATAAAGGCGGAAAATAATAATGCTACCCATGAGGTCGGAATGTGAATGATTCTTATTATATAAAAAATTACAGACAATATAATCGCCGATAAAATCCCGTTAAATATCGTCGGATAAAAGGAGTTTTTCTTTATATTTAGACAATATGCAGAATACATTGGTGTAAACGTCAAATTTTTTACTATTGATATAAAAACATTAACGCCGGATATTAAAACAATTTCATATCCCCTACACAAACCAATCCTTAGAAGAATATATACTATAATTATATTTAACAACCCTTGGGTAAGTGTTACCAATGAATTAATTTTTAATTTATTTGTAATAGTAAAGACACTAAATAAACTATTTATTGCTGTTCCAACAATTGAGCCTATAATAGTCACAAACGTTGCAGCATAAATTAAATTTATGTTCTGTCCAGGTATCCATAGATTAAAAAAATCTATTCCAAAAACAATCAACCCAGCAAGAAGTATATTGGATAAAAAGCATGAGATTTTCATAGAAAATTTAAATTCTTCAACAACATCTTCATTTTTTTCTTTTGCAAAATAAGATGTTAAATTAGGCTGAAAGACCGAAGAAAGAGCTGCAGAAAATGAACTCATACAACTTGAAAGTGTTTTAGCATACGCTAATTGACCCATTGCAAATGGTGTAACAAACCAATTTGTTATAAGCAAATCCAAACCGTCTGATAATACCTGACCTATTTTAGTTATCGTATTCCAGATTCCAGACTTGAAAATTTCCACAATCTTTTTTAATTCAAAATATTTTGGGCTACATTTTATTTCGGGAATAAGTTTCTTAGTATACCAAATATTGAATATAAGTAAATATATAGTTGCAATTAGTGAAGCAACACCAACAAATACTATATTAGCATCAAATATTATAAACAATCCTATCATAACAAACACTTTAATTATATTTGACTCTAACGTTCGTAGATTAGTTAAATCAACTCTATTTTTTACAAATGTTGCAACAGAAAATATTGTATTTAATAGTCCAAAGAAAAAATTAGCAAAAACTAAGCCAAATAATATTTTTACAAAAACTTGTAAATTAGTAGGAATAACTAATATCTTATCCAAAAACACTATACATAAAACTGATGGTAAAAATAACATTAAAATTAAAAATAAATTTGTTATAACAACACTATTAAAGTATTTGTTAGCATCTTCAAGGTTCTTTCTATGATAACTAATTGCTATAAATCTAGATGCCATAGAATTAATTGCTAAAGTTACAATTGAAGCGTAATTAACAAAATTATTTGCTAATGAAACAAAAGCATATGCCTCAGTACCAATATGTTTTGTGATGTATGGGGTAAGGAAAAAATTAATTCCTGTCGTTATTATAAATGATAAAAGTGTAAATAAAATATTAAGTATAAATTGCTTATTTTTCATTTTTTTCTCCTATTACAAGGCTTTTACTTTCATAACATAATTATGTGTAGCATTTCCTTATATATAGTATAACATTATCATGTAAATAACACAAACTTTAATTCTTATACAGAGGCATGCAAAAAGCAAACCGTTCAGGGTTTGCCAACTATTGTATTGTTTATCCTAAATTACTATAAACGTTTTGTACATCATCAATATCATCTAAAGCATCAATTAAGTTCTGTACTTTTTCAGTCTGTTCTTCATCTAATTCAATTAAATTATTTGCAACAAATGTTACCTCACTTGTTAAAAACTCTTTTACTCCTAATTGCTCTAAAGAAACCTTTACTTTAATAAAATCTTCAGGAGTTGTATATATTTCATAATTATCATCATTTACTATAAAATCAATTGCACCATTATCTAATGCTGTCATCATTGCTGTATCTTCATCAATAGTTTTGTCAATAACTATAACGCCTTTTCTTTCAAATAAATAACTAACTGAACCATCTGTGCCTAGATTACCACTACGTTTAGTTAACGTTGATCTAACAAGCATTGCAGTTCTATTTCTATTATCAGTTAAACAATCTATCATTAAGGCAACACCACTTGGACCATATCCTTCATATCTAACAGATTCATATTCTTCTCCACCTGTTCCGCCAACTGCTTTATCTATTGCTTTTTGAATATTGTCTTTTGGCATGTTGTTACTTCTTGCCTTTTCAAGTACTGCTCTTAACCCAGGATTATCATCAGGATTACCATTTGTACCTTTTGCTGCTACATATATTTCTTTTGCTATTTTTTGAAAAACTTTTCCTCTTGCAGCATCCAACTCACCTTTTTTTCTATGAATTGTTGCCCACTTTGAATGTCCACTCATAAAATCTCTCCTAACCAAAATAATCAATTATAACTGGGGATAATATTAATAACAATAATAATGGTATAAAGAATATTACTGATATTACAGATACTTTTAAAGGAATTTTGTTTATTCTTGCTTTTGTAAGCATTATCTGTTTATCTCTTATATAATCTATTTGATTATACATAGTCTCTATTATACTATTACCAAAAATATTTGACTGTGAAATATTCAAAATAATATTATTAATTGTTTCAGATGGAATTCTTAGTTTTAAATCATCTAGTGCTTCACTAAGACCTTTACCATATTTTACTTCCTCTAACATTCTTTTAAACTCATCAGACAATTCACTATCAATATTACTTGATGTTATCTCAAGTGCTGTTTTTAAATTTCTACCAGTCTCAAGTGAAAGTGTTAAAACTTCAAAAAAATACATAGCTTCATTGTTTAATTTATCACTTCTTTTATCAAGTTTCATATCTATAGCAAACCTTGGTAAAAGAATAAAATATAAGAATGTTACAACAGGTGCAATAATATACCCGAGTTTCAATACATATAGTAACATAAAAAATATTAAAATGGAAGAAATCAATCTAATATTTAAGAAAATTGATGCATCATAACTATTTTTATATCCCAATAAGTTTATTTTCTTTTGATATTTATCAATTGTTTCTTTAGAGTAGATCTTATGTACCATGTTATATTTTTTCTTTTTCATAAAATCATCCCTTCATATTAATAATCTTTCTTATAATTATTACATAAGCAATATATATAGTAAGTATAACACCACATATAATTCTTCCTATACTTGTAGAAAATAATGGTGTAAAATACTTAGGATTCAATAAAAGTATAATTAATGATAAAAGAACAGGTATAACAATTAATATCTTATATATAGCATTTGCAGATGCAGAAAGAGCACCCAACTCTTCTTTTAACTTTTTTCTAGTAAAAGCACTTCTTTCTACAGAAGTAAATACTTGCACTATATTTCCACCTGTTTTATTTAATACAGAAAGTGATGTTGTTATATATTTAGCTTCTTCTGTATTTACTCTGTTTGCAAACCTCTTAAAAACTAAATCCATGTCTAAACCAAAACTTATATCTATATACATCTTTTTAAACTCATCTGCTATGGCACCATCTAATTCATTAGAAACCATATATATAGCTTGCATTATACTTAATCCAGACTTAAAAGAATTATTCATTATTATAATTGCTTTTAACATATCTTTTTCTATTTCATTCTTTCTTACTTTTTCTCTATAATGCCAATATATATCTGGAACAAAGAATCCTATTAAAAATACAGTTACCACTTGCATAAATGTAATTGAAACATATCTCAATACATCAGATAATATTATTATTATTATACATAAGAAACCCCAAATAACCTTTGTAGAAATATAGTTCATTGAGTCTTCTCTAAGAATTTTTGACTTATCTATATATTTTTCATACTTTTTACTATAATCTTTTAACATTTGGCTTTTAATTAAATACTTAGATAACTTAATCTTTGAATTGTTATAAAAATTCATTACCCTAGATAATATTGGAATACTATTATCATTTAATGGTTCTAGGCAAAACTTTTTATATCGTCTTTCTAATTCAGATATTTTATTAACTTTAACAAACCATATCACAACACCCAAAAGAAATACAATAATTATTAACTGAACCATAAGTAAATTATAATCATATTCGAGCATTGTAACACCTTCTTTCTGTTAAAATTTATTTTTCTGTTTTCTTTTTATGTTTTTTATCTACATTTTTTTGTATTTCATCAAATATATCATCTACACTATCTATACCTTTATTTTTAATTTTCTTATATACATAAGGTATATAGTTATATAGAACAAATTCGCCATTTATTTCACCTTTTTCAGTAAGACCATTTTGTCTAAATGCAAATATTTCTTTTAATATTATGTTTTCTCCATCAAAACCAACAATTTCTGAGATAGATGTAATTTTTCTTCTTCCATCTGACAAACGTTCAATATTAACAACTAAATCCAAAGCTTTTTCAATATATCCTCTAATAGCTCTTAATGGAATATCCATTTCACTCATTAAAATCATTGTTTCTAATCTATTTAATGCATCAACTGGTGAGTTAGCGTGAAGTGTAGTTAGTGATCCATCATGACCAGTATTCATTGCTTGTAACATATCGAATGCTTCTTTACCACGAACCTCACCAACAATTATTCTATCTGGTCTCATACGTAATGAATTTCTAACTAAATCCCTTATAGTTACTTCTCCATCTCTTTCATAATTAACATTTCTTGTTTCAAGTGAAATAACATGTTCTTGTTTTAGTTTTAACTCAACCGCATCTTCTATTGTAATTATTCTTTCATGTGGTCCAATAAAATTAGATAATATATTTAATAGTGTTGTTTTACCACTACCAGTACCACCACAAACTACAATATTTAGTTTTGCTTCAACACAAGCTTGTAAAAATCTAGCCATGTATGGTGTAAGTGTTCCATTTCCTATTAAACTATCTATATTATCCATATTTTTCTTAAATTTACGTATTGTAAGAACAGGTCCCTTTAGTGATAATGGTGGAATTATAGCATTTATACGCGATCCATCAGGCAAATGTGAATCAACCATTGGATTTGCTGAATCAATAGTTCTACCAAGTGGTTGTACAATTCTCTGTATAGTTCTTATAATATGTTCATCATTAATAAATGATATCGTTTCATCTTTTATAAGTTGACCATCAACTTCTATATATATTTCACTTGGACTATTAACCATTATTTCAGTAACATTCTCATCATCAAGTAATTCTGTAATAGGACCAAATCCATTTATTTCATTTTCTATTAAGTTAAATAAATAACTTCTTTCTAAATTAGATAAATCGTATCCCTCTGTGATTATGTCTATTTCCTCATTTATATATTGAGTTAATAACTTATCATCAGGAATTTGATTATCAATTAATTCCTGGATAATAGTATCCCTAAACTTATCAAGTAACTTTTTATCTTTAAATACATCATAATCACTTATTGAACCTTGAAATTCTTTTTTATTTGTTTTAGTATCAAATTCAAATTCTTCTAACCAACTATTTTTCTTCATTATCACCAACTCCTTCCACATTATCAAGAAGTCTAAGCGCTAACTTTTCAACATCTTTTTTTAAATTTCTAAGTTTAGAAAAATAATCAATAAGTTTAGATTCCGTTACATACATATCAAAATTCTTTATGTATAATGAATTAGGTATTATATAATCAATTGGATGTTTTAATATTGACTTCATATCATAAATAGAAAAATATCTTTTTCTATCATCCTCTGCATTATTTAAAACCAATAAAAGATTCTTAACATTCATATTTTTACAAATTGCAACTATATTTTTTGTACCCTTTAAGTCATATGCATCATTTGTAAAAATATTAACTATATTATCTGAATATTCAAATGCAATCATATTATATATGTCTAACAAGTGATTAGTATCAATTAAAACAACATCATAATAATTAGCTAAACTATTCATTAGTATTTCTAAACACTTTGTATCAACTTTACTTGCTTGTCTTGGATCTTTTGGCGCAGGCAAAACATCTATATATTCATCAAAACTAGTTATGTACTCACCATTAAAAAGTCCTTTATATCTGTTATTAGCCATATCATCACATACATTAAATACAGTAGATTTAACATCAAGATTTAATGAAAATGCTATACTACCAGTATACAAATCCAAATCAACTATTAATACCTTCTTCTTCATGTTCTTATAAACACTTGCTAAAAGTAAAGTAGTTGTTGTTTTACCCACTCCACCTTTCATAGAAGTTATTGTAATAATTTTACCTTTTTTTTCTTTCGCCACTTTTATCAACCCTTTTATCTAGCTATTATGCTATTTATATTGTAGTATTCTTGTTTTGTAATTTTATTAAAAACACCCTTGATTTTTTTTGAAAGTTTAATTTCATTCTCTTTTATATCAACATCTATTTCTTTATCATTTTTATTAACAAGTATAACTATTTCATCATCTGTTAATGTATTGACATTATCTTTTATTTGAACTGCTATATTATTTAGTCTGTTTCTCTCATAATTAATTGTAATAACATCAAACACATAAGATATAAATAGTAACAGTATAGGAAGTACTATGACAAATATAACCAATGATTGACCCTTATTGTTCAACATATTTAATCACTCTTTCCACTGTAACTTTATAAGGATAACCAATTATTAAGTTTAAACCAGGTGTAATTGTTTTTACTTCACTAATTAGTTTTATATTCATATAATCACTTTCATTATCAAATGTAAGCTCTAGTGAATATTTATTACTATCTTTATTTATGGCACTCTCTATATTTGAATATAGTGTAGAAACATCTGTTGAAGATTTTGCCGCCTCATAGGCATCATTTATTTTATTTTCTAATTCACTTTTTCTTATAAAAATTGTACCAAAATCTATAATTGAAAATAAAAACATAATAAGAACTGGTAATATTAAAACGAATTCTATTAGAGCTTGTGCTTTTTGGTTTTTCATGCTACCACCCCTATTATTAACTATAAATAATTATAACATATAAAACCATAAAAAAAAAGATGATAATTAATATCAATTTTAAATTTTGTTTACATTTTGTACAACAACTTGATATTTATCAAATCTTCTTTGAACTTGGCCTGTTATATAAATTACATCGCCCTTGTTTATAATATCTTTATATTTTTCATATTGAGTTGGGAAGAACGTTAAATCACAACTACCAGTATCATCGCTTGATAAAGCAAATGCCATCTTATCATTATTCTTTGTGTTAATTATTTTTATTTTTTCAATCAATACTACAAGTCCCACTGTTTTATTAAAATTTTTATTAATCTCATTAACATTTTTATATTTTCCATCTAATTTTGACTTATATATAACGGTTGGATGATCACTCAAGTAAATCCCTAAACTTTGTTTTTCTAAGTCAAGTAATAAATCTTTAGAATATTCATCTCTCAACTCAATATCAGGTTTCATAACAAATTCTGAATCAATCTCCTTTGTTAAGGTAGCATAATTAATTAAATTATCTAAGTTATAATTTAATGTAGCTTTATTATAACCAAACTCATCAAAACATGATGAATTAATTAAAGATTCTATAACAGACTTATTAACATTTCTAGATACTATTTTAGAGAAACAGTCATATATATCTGTAAATGGACTAGTTCTATTAGCCAATATATATGATGAGATAGCAGAACCTACATTTCTAATGTTCGAAATAGGAAAAAGAATTCCATCATCATCTACTTCATATTTATTAGTACTCTTATTTATATTAGGTAAAAGTATTTTTATTCCAAGCTTTCTTGCTTCTTTTATATATTCAAGTGTTTTTGATTCATTGTTAATAACGGAAGAAAGTAAATTAGCAAAGAAATATTTTGGGTATTTTACCTTCAAGTATGCCATTTTATATGCAATAATTGAATAACAAACGGAATGCGACTTATTAAATCCATAATTAGCAAAATTTAAAATCAAATTAAAAACTTTCTCTGCAATCTCTTTGGAATATCCATTAGAAATACTACCATCTATAAATTTTTTTTCTTCACTTTTTAGTAAATCTAATTTTTTCTTACTCATTGCTCTTCTAAGTATATCTGATTCTCCCAAAGAAAAGCCTGCCATTACATTTGCAATCTGCATAATTTGCTCTTGATATATTATTATTCCATATGTAGGTGCAAGTATCTTTTCTAGTGATGGAGAAATGTACTCTACACTTTCAATATTATGTTTTCTTCTTATATAACTATCAATGTTAACTGCAGGTCCTGGTCTAAAAAGTGCTATTGCTGCAAAGATATCATTTAATGAAGTTGGCTTTAACTTCTTTAAAAAGTTTTTCATTCCATCAGATTCAAATTGAAATATACCACATGTATCAGCATTTTTAAATAACTCTATAGTTTCCTCATCATCAAGTGGAATACTAGAAAAGTCAACATCTATATTTTCATGTATCTTTATATCACTTATTATATTCATAATGGTAGTTAAATTCTTAATACCTAAAAAATCCATTTTTAATAAACCTAACTCTTCCAAGTATTCCATAGAATATGCACTTATATATGAATCATCACTTTTTACAAGTGGAATAACTTCATCCAAATCTATTCTGCTCATCACTATACCAGCAGCATGTATAGATGTATGTCTTGGAAATCCTTCAATTAGATTTGAAATATTATATAAAAGAGTTAATTTATCACTACTATCAATTATGTTTTTAAAGTCTTCATTTTCCATATAAAAGTCTTTTAATTTTTGTTTTGTAACATTAGGAATATGTTTACAAAGTGAATCAATCGTTTTTATTGGAACGTTTAAAACTCTGCCCACATCTCTTAAAACTAATTTAGGTGCCATTGTACCAAAAGTGATAATTCCGCTTACTCTTTTTTCGCCATATTTTTTAGTAACATAGTCTATTACATCTTGTCTATAAATATCTGGGAAGTCAGTATCTATATCTGGCATTGTAACTCTTTGTGGATTTAAAAATCTCTCAAATAATAAATCATATTTTAAAGGGTCAACATCCGTAATACCAAGGGAATATGCAACCAAAGATCCAGCTGCACTTCCCCTACCAGGTCCCACTAATATTTTATTTTTCTTAGCATATCTAATAAAATCATAAACGACAAGAAAATAATTAGAAAATCCCATTTTTTTAATTACATCAAGTTCATAAAAAAGTCTATTCTTATAGTTTAAAGGTACATTATCATTCAATCTTTTTGTTAGACCTTTAATGCTCAAACTTTTTAGGTATTCATCCACATCAACACTATCATCAAACACAGGTAAAAGATCGTTTCTTTTTTCTATTTTTAAATTACACTTTTTTAATATTACATATATATTATCAACAGTATCTTTACTAACTAAATTATATGCATTATCAAAGAGAGGATAATTGTAATTATCTTTAAAAGATATATCATCACTTATTGTTTTACCATCACGAATCATAAACAAATATTTTAAATATTCACTATACTGTTTTTTTAAATATAGTACCTTATTTATAAAAACCAACTTGCTACTTATTTGCTTAGATTCTTTTTCTTCAATAGAATTGCCAACTCCTATATATATATCATCATATAAATTATGTATTTCATTATATAATTCAATAGAAGAAAATGGTACTATGCAAATTAAATTATTATTATATTCTTTTATATCATCAATTGTTACTTCTCTCTCACTCATAATTGTAGATAATTTAATTAAATTTTTATATCCATCGTAATCTTTGGCATATAAAAGTATATTAGTATTATTATATTTAACATCAAGTCCAATGACTGGTTTAATGCCATTATTAATACATTTATTATAAAAAATCATAGTAGATGTAAGATTGTCATCACAAATAGAAAGGGAGTTAAATTTATTTTTTATTGCCATATCTATTAAAGAATCTATAGATATTAAACTAGATAAAAGGGAATAGTTTGTTTTAATATACAGACTTGTATTATTCATAATATCCCTCCTTTATTTATAATATACCACATAATTTACATTTTAAATATAACATTGAACAAAATATTTGACTAAATTGAAATAATATGTTAAAGTTAATAAGCGTATTAATTTGTACTGAAGGAGGAATCTTTAATGGCTATAAATGTAACTGGTAGAAAACCAAATTGTAAAGCAAGAAACAGATCTCATGCTTTAAACAAGACTAATCGTAAACAAAAATTAAATCTTCAAATTGTAAGATTAAATGATGGTCGTAGAGTTAGAATAAGTAGTAAAGAAAAAAGAGCAATCTTTAAAGATGAAAAAGTTGCAGCATAACAATCTGTAATAAATAAAATGAGTTTAAAACATATTAAACTCATTTTATTTTTTTATAAACATTAATTACTTTGTCATTACAATCATTTTCTTTTAAACACTCAAGCAATATTTCCCTTAATTGTCTTAAAAAGATTAGTTGATTCTCTCTTTCCAAATCATTATTTTTAATATTTCTTCCCTTACCTGTTTTTAATTCAAATCCATTCTCTATAGCAAATTTTTTTAATCTACTAATTATTGTTCTTGGAATAACATCATATTCTCTAGCTAATTCATAAGAGGAAATACCAGATCTATATTTTTCATATATTTCATTCATTGGTAATTTTGAAGTATTGCCCTTAACAATATTTAATTTTATTTTATTTTTATCACAATAACTATGCAACCTATTTAAAATAGTTTGTTTTGAACAAGAATACTCAATTGATAAATCATCCAATGATTTACCTGAATCATATTTTTTATAAATTTCATACTCAGATATAGCTTTTCTCTTTGATATAGTTTTTCTTCTTTGAGAATAATCATGTTTTTTTAATTCTATACCATTTTCATCACAATAACTATGCAATCTATTTGCTATAGTTACCGTACTGCAATAATACTCTCGTGCCAATGAACATATTGATCTTCCACTTTCATATTTTTTGTAAATTTCTTCATCTGGTAATTTCACTCTATGCGAGTCAAGTACTAATTCTATGCCCATTTTATCAGTATACTCACGTAATCTACTTAATATAGTTACAGAACTACAATTATATATATCTGCAATAGAAGAGGGAGTTAAACCATCAATGTACAAATCATAAACATCTTCTGGTGATATATTCAATCTAGTAGAAGCAAGTGGAGATTTGTGAAAATCTATATTTATATTATTCTTATCACAATATTTATGTAGTCGATTTAGTATTGTTTGATTACTACATCCATATTTTTGAGCAAGTTCTCTTGATGACTTTCCATCAGTGTATTCTTTAAGTATTTCTTTTATTAAATTTTCATCCATATACACACATCCATTTTATAATATTTTAGTTAGTTTTTTTATTTCATCATTATCATCAAGCTTTTCATTACAAATTTCAAGTATTTCTTTCAATTGTCTCAAAAATATAGATTGATTTTGAAGCTTCAATTTATAATTTTGTGATTTATATTTATTTTTTCTATTAATAACAAGATTATTCTTCTGGCAATATTCACGTAATTTTGTGGATATTGTAACTCTACTAAATCCATACTTATCAGCTAATTCGAGATATGTCTCACCATTTTGATAACAATTATATATATCTTCCAAAGGAAGTTCATCTGCACTACGGTATTTTCTTATTTCTAAACCTGTTTGATTACAATAATCTTTTATTTTATATTCCATTGTAACCGGATGACAATTATACTCTCGTGCTAACTCAGTGATTGGTATCCTAAGTTGATACAATTCATATATTTCATCCATTGGCAATTCTAATATAGTCTTTCCTCTAGAACGAACAGTCTTTCCATCATCTTGATTTTCATAAAACTCATGTAACCTATTCAGAATTGTTGAAGAAGTACATTCATATTTTTTTGCAATTTCTATAGATGAGACATTAGCTTCATATAACTTACATATTTCATCCATTGGCAATTCTATTTTATGTCTATGCCCACTAGATTGTGGCTTAAACTTTAAATTGTTTTCATCACAATATTTATGTATTCGATATAAAATTGTAGTTTCATGAACATTATACATTTCAGCAATCTTTTCTACTAATACTCCTGATTTATGTAATTCATATATTATTTCAACTGGCAAATCTTTCATAAAATAAGCCCCCTTAAATTTGTAGTATATATTACCATAAATTAATAAAAAGTACAACTCATTTTTTATTAGAACAAAAGAAATAAAAAAACTCAAATCAAAACGATTTGAGTTAAATATCAAATGGTGGGCCTGGGGGGACTTGAACCTCCGACCTCACGCTTATCAGGCGTGCGCTCTAACCACCTGAGCTACAAGCCCATTTGAAACTTTTCAACTGACTTAATTATTTTATAATAACATTTTATAAAATGCAAGTTTTTTTTGAAAAGTTTTGCATTATTTTAAATTATTTAATATCAAAGTTATCAACTAAGCCAAAATTACTATACTTTAATGATAATTTAGCATTCTTTATATCTGCATTATCCAAATTAACAAAATTAGTTATATCAAAAGTAATTTCAGTTATTATACCATTATTTTTTGTTATAGTTATAAAAACATCATCATCATATTTATATTCAGGTGCATAATTATCTTTTATAATTGGTAAAAATTCATTTAGTGATATTACTTGATCATTTTCATCCTTTTTAGATGCTGCTACAATCTTTTCAATAATATCAACATTTAAATAATTAAAATACTTTAATGGGCTATCAACTAACACTGATTTATCCGAATCTTTCTTTATAAAGATATCATCCTGCACCATATAATGATTATTTATATTATCGGTAAAATCAATTTTATTTTTATATTGTCTTCCCTTATAAATAACAGTATTGTTATCTACTGATAAAGTATATTCAAATTCAAAGTTTTTATTTTTTATACTCTTAAATCCTTCGACATTTGTAGTTTGTGAACCCCTATTTATTTTAATTCTATCTCCATTGTTAGTTTGTGAAGAATTACTTCTAACACCTATTATTAATATTAAAATAATTATAGAATAAAACACTAAATTGATTATTGCATAATATTGTTTATTTTTATATAAATCTGTTATTTTAAATTTTTCTTTTTTCTGATTTTCTTCCATATTAAACTCCATTAAAAATTTTTCCTAATATAATATTTTTGTCTTTTCCATTTAAGTAATCTCTAACACTTATTCTATTTTTTCCCTCAAACTTTATACTTGTAATAATTATTTCGGAATCTGATGTTGAAATACCTATACCATCTTTATATACGTTAACAACTTCTCCTGTTTTTGCATTAGGATAAACATTACTACTAATTCTTGATGAATAAAATTTAACAATTTTACCATCTAAAGTGGCATATGCACCAGGTTCATCAGATAATGCTCTTATGTGATTATATATTCCTAATGATGATAAATTAAAGTCAATTCTTTCATCTTGTCTTTTTATTATTGGCGCAAAAGTTGCTTGTGTTGAGTCTTGTTTAATTCTTGTAATATTACCAGATAATATATTAGGTAACGTAACATCTAAAAGTTCCACCCCTGCATCAGACATTTTTTTATTTAATGATGTAAGATTATCATCATCATTTATAGTAACTTCTTTAACCGAAATGATATCACCTGTATCCATTCCTTCATCCATGTACATTATTGTAATTCCAGTTTTAGATTCTCCATTCATTATTGCACGTTGAATCGGAGCACCACCTCTATATTTTGGTAAAAGTGAAGCATGAACATTTATACAGCCATATTTAGGATAATCAAGAATCTCTTTTGGAATTATTTGTCCATATGCACAAGTAACAATTATATCTGGATTAAATTTAAGTACACATTCAAACTCTGTTCTTATTTTATTTGGCGTTACAACTGGAATATTATTATCTATTGCTACTTGTTTTATTGGTGATGGTGTTAATATTCTTTTTCTTCCTACCCCTTTATCAGGTTGTGTAACAACTCCAACTACATCATATTTTTTTATTAACATTTTTAGAATTGGAACACAAAATTCAGGTGTTCCCATAAAAACAACTTTTGTCATAATATCACCCATAAATATAAGATCTAACCTTATATACTTTCAATTTAAATATATACTGCATATATTTCTATGTCAATCACTATTTTTTAGGATCAATCAATATTTTTATAGCATCATCATTACCAGACGTTAATCTCTCATATGAAGATTGAACATCATCAAGTCCAACAATATCATCAATAAACTTGGTAACAGATAATTTCTTGGAGCTAATTAAATCGATACATTTTTCAAACTCCTCTTTCGTATATGCAATTGCACCTTTTAATGTTACCTCTCCCATAACCGCCAAAACAGTAGGAATAGTAACTGGTGATGTTGATACTCCAACTAAAACTATGTCTGCTCCTGGTTTTATTACTGTAAGCGCCGATGATACGGCTGCTGAATTACCACAACATTCTATAATATGGTCAAATCCACCATTTGTTATATTAATAAGTTTATTTGAAAACTCCGGATCCTTAGCATCAACCCAATAATCAGATACATTTAAGGATATTGCTTTTTCTCCTCTTTTCTCATTAGTTTCAGACACAACAACCATACTAGCTCCCTCTTTTTTAGCAAACATAGCAGCTGCAAGTCCAATTATACCCCCACCTATTACTAAAACTTTATCACCAAACTTAATATTTGAAAGTCTTATTGCATGAAATGAAACAGCAATAGGTTCAACCATACTAACTTCATCATCAGTTATATTATCATTAACTTTAATAACCATATCTGGACGAATTTTTATCTTTTCAGTTAGTGCTCCAGGATTATTCAATGATAAACCAACTGCATTAGTCCATGTAGATCTACAATACTGCACATTACCACTTTTACAAGCATCACACTCACCACAAGGCGAAATTGGTAATGCGGTTACTCTATCACCAACATTTAAGTCCTTTCTATTACCGGGGTCAATAACTTTTCCACAAAATTCATGTCCCATTATTAAACCTTTTGGATTTCCATCAACCCAGTAATGTATGTCAGATCCACATATCCCACATCTTATTACCTCAACAATTACATTTTCACCATCTGGTACTGGTTCATCAATATTTTTTATTTCAAACTCTTTTACACCTTTTATTGCTACAGCCTTCACCCTATATCACTCCTTTATTATAAATTATTATATCATAAAGAGCATTAAATATAAAGGTCAACAAACAAAAAACTTTATTCTTCTATTTTTTTACATAGTTTCATCTTTCATCATAATTTAACAATAATAGTTATAAAATATATAAAGGTGATTTAATGAAAAATAAGACATATATATACCTTTTTATTTCTGTATTAATACTATCAATATTTGGACTTATAATGATATACTCATCATCATACATTTGGGCGGAATATAAATTTAATGATGCATATAAATATGTAAAACAACAAGGATTATTTTTAATAGTTGGTACAATCTTAATGTACTATATAAGTAAAATTGATTATCATATATATGAAAAAAAAGCCATGAAAATATTTGGCATCTGTATTGTACTATTAATACTAGTTTTAATTCCTGGAATTGGAAGTATTAGAAATGGTAGTAGAAGTTGGTTTGGAATTGGATCATTTGGTATACAACCCAGTGAATTTGCTAAACTAAGTCTGATAATATTAACAAGTAGATATTTAAGCAAATCAAATAAATTTTTAAAGGATATTAAAAATGGAGTTTTTCCAATTCTATTTATTCTTCTATTTGTATTTGGTTTAATAATGTTACAACCAGATTTTGGTACAGGAATGATAATTGTAGTTAGTATAATTGCAATTTTATACATTGCTGGAGTTAATATGAAATTTTTTATTGGATTAGGTATCATTGGCGTTATTGGAATAATAGTATTAATTGCAATAGCTCCCTATAGAATGGATAGAATTACATCATTCATAAATCCATGGAGTGATCCATTAGGTACAGGATTTCAAATAATTCAAAGCTTATATGCAATAGGTCCAGGTGGATTATTAGGAATGGGATTTTTAAATTCTAGACAAAAACATTTTTATCTTCCGGAACCACAAACTGATTTCATATTTTCCATAATAAGTGAAGAATTTGGAATACTAGGTATAATAATTGTTGCATCACTATTTGTTTTTATACTGTATTGTGGTATAAAAACCGCATTAAAATGTAATGATCATTTTGGTAAATATTTAGCTTTTGGTATGATTTTTCAAATGATAATTCAAAGTATAATGAACTTGATGGTTGTAGTTGGACTTATTCCTGTAACCGGCGTAACACTTCCTTTCTTATCATACGGTGGAAGTAGCTTATTGATAAGTATGGTATCTATAGGTATATTGTTAAACATATCTTTACAAGAAAATTAATGTAATATAATATTAAAAGGATTTCATTTCTAAGATGAAACCCTTTTAATTGTTTAGATATTTATAATTAGTCATAGCATTTTCAAACATATAACTTGCATTAGTAAAATCTGCTACTTTTTTAAAGTTGTTTATATATTTTGCTTTATCTTTTTTATAATTCAAATAATATGCATGTTCCCATAAATCAATATTAAATAACGATATATACCCATATAAATATGGAATATCCTGATTAAAAAAATTTACTATATCTAAATCTCCATCTTTTTTTAAAACCAATACCGTATAGCCAGAACCTTTTAATGATAATGCTCTTTTGCTAAACAAATCCCAAAATTCTTCATATCCCCCATATTGACTATTGATCTTATTAATTAATAGTCCGGTTGGCAACTTATTATCTTTACTCATACTTTTCCAATATAAATTATGATTTAGCACTCCTCCTAAATTAAATAGTAAATTTTCCCTATCAACTATTGGAAATTCATTTATATGATATGATAGCTCTATTAAATCATATTTACTATTAAAATTATTCTTTTTTAAAATATTATTTAAATTATCTAAATATGCTTGTTCATGTCCATGATAATGAAGTGCCATTGTATGAGTATCAATAAATGGTTCTAAATCTTGATATAAATATGGTAATATAGGTAACTTATACATTTTATCCCTCCACATGATTTTATGAAATCATTTATAGATTTAGTACAGCTATAACTTATGGGTTGTTTTAAAAATATATGCCTTTCTATTAAGAATAAAATTTTTTATATATTTTTAATATGAAATATGATAAAATAATTTATATAAGTGAGGAGGGCGTATGGAAAATATAAACAAATTAGAAAAGTGTATTGAGAGGAAAAAACTTAGTAATGATTTAAACGAATTGTATAATAAATTAAAATTTACAGTTAAAAATAATAATAAAAATGTAAAAATACCAAAGTCAGTAAAAGAAGCTGTAAAAAATATGATTTATTCTGTAGATAATTATAACTCCTATGATATATTAAAACATAGCCTTTATAATATCAGTTGTTGCATACCTAATACAAAATCAGAATATCAAACAGTAGATGAAAGTTTATATATAAGCTTAGTAAATATAATTGCAAGCAGAATTAACAATATAGATGATAGATATATGATCGAAGGTATTCTTGACTGTTTGTATAATCTTGATGAAATTAGTAAACAAAATCTAGACACATGTAATTTCAACATAAAAGATTTACTAAAAATACTTGAAGAAAGTAATTCTAAACTTAAAATACAAAACAGTTTAATATTATTAAATGAAATCAACAATATTGATAATCCTGCATTAGTGTCAAACATTATTGCTAATTTAACTAAGACTGATAATGAAAATAAATTAGAACAAATATATATAATATTATCAAGTGGATTTAAAAATTCTTTATTGAGCGATTCCGAATACAAAAAAAGATTTTGTGATATTACTAGTCAATTTCTTAAATATATAGAAATAGAAAAAAATGATAAATATGATGAATATTTAATTGAAATACTAAAAACATTTTACAACTGTAATTTTATGCCTATGATAGATTCATCAGACAATAATAATATTATTGAATCAATACTAGAAGCTAATTTAGAAAATTATGATAATGAAAACATGGAAACACTTATCAAAATACTAGGTAAAAACTTTATCAATTCAAAAAATCAAGACTTAAGAAAATCAATTATTGAAACTACTTTAAATATGGATTTTTCAAATGATTTACACAAAGAACTTTACACAAAAGCTATGTTTGATGTTGTTTGGGCAAATACTGCATTAAACAATGCAGAATTTCAACAAAAAATGGTAGATTTATTAAGTAAAACAAAATCTACAAAAGCATTAGAATTAATGATAGATATTTATCCATTTGTTAACAAATATAATACTGAAGAGCAAAAATATGATACTATTTGTTCTTTATCTGATAATGAAGACAAGATTAAAAAACTTGTAATACCAATCAAAAATAATTGAAATATTAAACAACTATAAGAAAAAAGTTATTTCATTCATTATAATGGGAAATAACTTTTTCTTTATTGTAATCTATTTTTTATTCTTCTGTGGTTTTAAAACTTTTGAATAAGCTTTATCATCAAACCATTCAATATCTTTAAATTTCATATTACATTTAGCATAAATATTCATTACTTCTTCCAATGTAACATTTTCAACATACCATTCAAAATACTTTGGATATAGTTTACTTGTTTTAAACAAATCTACTCTACCATCGACTGTAAATAAATTTAAAATTTTATTTTCATCATCTTCGTTGATCCTTGTAAAGCCAAATCTTTTTAAGTCCAAAGCTCCATCAAGAGTTCTAACAGATTTTAAGGAACATGGATCAGTATCATCTCTTTTTTCCACAAAATCAGTTAAATATGATAATACTTTAAATCCATCTTTTCTAGACATTCCTTTAGGAAATCTAAAAGGCTTACAAGGCCAATTTATTATACCAATATTGTTTTCTTGTCTTCCATAACTTTTTCCAATTCTATGATAATTAACATAATATAGCCTATATATATCTTGATTGTCAATGGGATGATCTTCTAATATAGTATTAAATTCAGATTCTTTTGATAAAATTTCTTTTTTTAGCTTTAGTAATTTTTCTTTTAAATTCATGCCTATACCTCCATGTGTAACTATTGTACCATAAGTTGCATTTTTTATAAATTCACAATTTTATAGATATTTTAAAACTCGAACTTTTTACAGTTCGAGTATCAATCAATCTGGTGCGAGTGTCGTAGTAATCTACAACTTTCTCTCAAAGACGATTGATATAAGAATCAATCATTACATTCATTTTACCACATATTTTTATAAATTACACAAAAAATGCGAAAAATCATTAAATTTATGATATTATATAATTATAAGGGAGGATTAGAATGGAAGCACAAAATACTCAAACAAAAGAAAAAATGGGTAAATTATTAAAAATAGCATTAGCTTATTATGGCAAAGAAATTTCATTACCATCAACTCAACTTTTTATTTTTGACCAAATAAATGATGAAGAGAATTCAATAGAAGGAAAATATAATTATCATATACAATATGGATTTCCACAATCTGGTTGTGTTAGTATGAAATTTAGTTATCTTGAAGAAAACAATTCATTTTCTATAAATAAAATTTCAGTTTATGCACCAACAGCTGATAAAGAGTTTGTTGTTGCAAATTTTGCTCCACAATCTGATTTTGGTGCAATAAGCGTAAGTGCAAACTTTGGGCTTGATATGGATACAAAAGAACACACAAGTTCAGTAGAAATTGAACAAAATCCAAACGCACTAAAAATGTTAGATATGGCTATTAACGATTTAAGTCAAGCAGAAATATTAGGTGAATGTAGAGTTGCAGTTCCAATAGGAAGTGATAGAATTCCTTTATGCAATACTACAAACAAACCATTAAACAAAGGAAAAAGATGATTAGATAGATAAATCAAAATCATCTTTTTCTCTTTCATAATCGTGATTTTTACTAAATTCATAAGTGTCTTGTAAATTTTCAAATGTATCTTTTTCAATAATTTTCTTTGAATACAAATCTTTCTAGTTCATTTATCTTAATTTTTTTACTTAAATTATTGATATAGATTTCATTAGAATAGTTAAAAGTAAGAAATACATTATTATTGATTATTATTTTATGTGGTTCAATATAAGATAAATTAGTTTTATCTACTTTTCTAATACTACCATTTATTATAGTTGAAGTAGTATTACAAAAATCGCATATAATTTCTAATCTCTTTCTTAATGATTCTTCTACATCAATTTCTTTCTTGATAATATTTATCATAGACACCAACCTTTCCTATGATTTTTTTCTAAACGAAAAAAATCAATCATTCGATTGATTCC
>CAKPCB010000008.1 GCA_934141245.1 uncultured Bacilli bacterium | reverse complement strand
TATTAATCATAAACACCATCCTTTCTTTAGGATGATTTCTTTGTAAAACACAAAAAAATCAATCTTTCGATTGATTTCTATATATCAAGTTCAAACTAAATAGTTCGAACAGATTCGTCAATGGAGCCATAAAGGTTGAAGTCAGACAACCTTTATTTTTCTGTGTAATAGGTAGTAATAAACTACTAACTGATATAAGTATATCATGAAAATAACTAAATTTAGCAAAAAAATTGATAACAATTATTAAGCAGGATAAAGAGTATGATAGCACTAGTATACTTAATGTCTTATAAATAAAGACTTTATAGTGCTATCATTTCTTATTTTGCACTTGCAAAATTGAGTTAAAAACCTGGAAGAACTCTACCATTCTTTCTATTTAACTCTTTTGATTAAAGTAATTGTGAAATTATTTTTCACTTCCAACAGTTGGATATGTACTAGATAATGTTGGATGAATTTTGGATTTTTTTATAATCATATTATATGAATTAATTGATTTATTTTAAAACTATAAAAACATATTGTGATTAACTTTGTTAAATTTAAAATGTTCTAATAGAGCTTTTATATAATTTGCAAATTTATTCTTGCCATATTATTTGTTTGTTTTTTAATAAATTCAAGACTTAATATTTTTTCTTCAAGACTTCGAAGAAAAAATATATCTTTTTTTAGAATATAATGTTATAATTAAAATAGAAGGTGAAAGAATGATAGTAGTTAATTATGATGGACTTTGGAAAATTTTAATAGATAAAAAAATGAAAAAGATGGATTTGCATACAGCATTAAATATTGGGACAGGTACAATTGCAAAAATGAGTAAAGGAGAGCCTGTCTCATTAGAAGTTTTGGCAAAAATTTGTCTTGCATTTAAATGCAATATTGGAGACTTAGTGAGGTTTGTATATGAATAAAGTAAAAAAAATGAAAGCATTATCTTTATTTGCTAGTGCTGGTATAGCAGAATTTGGATTTAATAATACAATGATAGATGTTGTTTTAGCTAATGAACTATTACCAATCAGAATGAATGTTCATAAATTTTGGCATCCTGAAATTAAAACAATATGTGGTGATATAACAAACGAAGACATTAAACAAGAAATAATCAAGAAAAGTAAAAAAGAAAAAGTTGATTTTGTTTTTGCGACTCCACCTTGCCAAGGAATTAGTCTAATCGGAAAAAATAAAACTAATGATCAAATGCTTGCTGATAAAAGAAATTTTTTAATTTTTCATGCATTTGATGTAATAGATGAACTAGATCCAAAATGCGTATTGATTGAGAATGTTGCGAGATTCTTTAAAATAAAATTTATAATAGATGATAAAATGATGTCAATTGAACAAATAATAAAGGAAAAATATAGCAATAAATATAATTTAAGTTTTGAGGTGTTTGATGCGGCTAATTATGGAGTTCCCCAACATAGGGAAAGAGCCATAATTAGAATGTGGAAAAAAGGATTTTTATGGAAAGATCCAACAAAAGAAAAAATTATTACATTACAAGAAGCGATTGGAGATTTGCCCTCATTAGAGTCTGGTGAAAAATCAAATATAAAAAATCATAATGCTAGATTACATATAAAAAGACATATCGAATGTATGAAGCATACTCCTACAGGTCATTCTGCATTTGAAAATGAGTTTTATTATCCTAAAGATGATAAAACAGGTAGAAGATTAAAAGGCTATGCAGCCACTTATAAGAGAATGAGTTGGGACAAACCAGCTCCAACAATTACCATGAGAAATGATTGTATTTCTTCTCAAAGCAATGTTCATCCTGGAAGATTATTGTCAGATGGAACATATTCTGATGCAAGAGTTTTAACAATGCGTGAATTATTTATTTTAAGCAGTCTTGATCCTGATTTGGATTTGCCAAATTTTGCTTCCGACATACAAATTAGACACATGATAGGAGAAGCGGTGCCACCAAAACTTATTAATGCTATTCTAAGCGGATTGGAGGTTTCTAATGATTAGTGGTGCATCATTGTTTTCAAGCTCTGGTATTGGTGAGTTTTATTTAAAAAAAGCAGGAATAGATATTAAAGTTGCAAATGAATTATTACCAAAAAGAGCTCAACTATATTCATATTTTTATAAAGATTGTCAAATGATTTGTGGCGACATTACGCATAAAGAGATATTTAACAAAGTGAATCAGGCAATCAAAAATAATAATTGCAAATTTTTAATTGCTACCCCGCCTTGCCAGGGAATGAGTACATTGGGAAAAAAAGAATATATTGTTGATCAACGAAATTATTTATTTAATTATGCTATAAAAATAATAAAAGATAATGATTTTGATTATATATTTTTTGAAAATGTACCAAAATTTATTGAAATAAAATTTCCATATAAGAATGAAAATTTAACAATACCAGAGATATTAGAAAAAGATTTTGGAAAGAATTATAATATTGAAAGTTTTGTATATAATGCAATGGATTTTGGAGTACCTCAAAGCAGACCAAGATCATTTATAAAAATGTATAAAAAGGGGTTAACATGGGTTAATCCAAAAAAAGAAAAAAAAATAACATTAAGGGAATGTATTGGTGATTTACCATCACTAGAATCTGGAGAAGATAGTGGAATAAAATGGCATTATGCTAAAAAGCATAATGAAAGGGAAATATTGGCCGCAAAACATACTCCAGAAGGACATTCTGCAATAAACAATAGTATATTTTATCCAAAAAAAGTTAATGGAGAAAGAATAAAAGGCTTTCATAATACATACAAAAGAATGAAATGGGATGAACCCGCTCCCACAAGAGCTATGAATAATGGAAATATGGGTGGAACTAACAATATACATCCTGGTAGAGTTTTACTCGATGGCACAATTTCAGATGCAAGAGTGTTAACATTAAGAGAATTATTTATTGTATCTTCTTTACCGGCTGATTTGAATTTACCAATATGGTGCACGGATAATCTGATTAGAACAGTAATTGGAGAAGCAATCCCGCCATTATTTAGCTATAATTTTATAAAAGGTATAGGAGGTAAAAATGATCAATCTTAATAGAAGTATGAATGACAAATGGATATTTCAAAAAAACACAAATTCAAAGGATTTAATTGAATCGTATCTAAATGTAATAAATGAGACAAAAGATGTTGCAGATAAAGCTATGATAATTGAAAAACTTAAATTATTATCTGCTTATCATGGAAGAAGTGACAGTGGCTCTTTAAGTACAATGGGTGTTAGATTTAGTCAGATGTGCTTTTATATGTTTGGGTACAAAAACGAAAATAACACCTTTATTCCTAGCCAAACTACAATTAATTTATTACAAGGAACAAATTTAAAATCAAAAAATATGTTAGTTAATCTTTTTTCAATACAGTATCCACATCCATATAGTAATACACCAGAGGATATTGAAATTTATGCAGGAAGATTAATTGTTAAATTACTTTGTGATGAAAAAATACAATGCAAACTATATATAGATGAATTGATTTATTTTATTCCATTTATTAAAACAATTGATGAAGATATATATAACGAGTTAATAGAAAGTATATTAGAATACAGAATGCTAACTTATGAACAAAAACTTTTTCTATTTAAAAAAGAGTATAATTGGGAAACATTGTTTGCAAATTGTGTTCATGAGTTTTCTTACTTTTTTGCAAGAATTTTTAAGTCTTTTGATGTATTGGATATTGTTGGTGATCCTGATCACAATGATGGTAAATTATTTAAATTTAGACATGGTGATGCAACAAAACATACAACATTTAGAAACGATGCATATGATTCAAGAGAAAAATATTCAGGTTATATAAAAATTAAAGATACTATAAAAAATGATGCATATTCATTAATCTCCAAATATAGTGTTTTTGATAAACCATTAACTATGAAAGATCCTAATGTATTTTCAAAGAAGGACTGGATACATGATTTATATGAAGTTGAAATGTTAAATTATCTTAGCATTGTTTTTCCAAAATATTCTTCTCAAAGAGAAATAATTAATGCTATATCAGAAATGCAATATATGTCTAAATATTCTTCGATTGATGGTAAAGATTTTGAAAATTCACTAAAACCAGTAATGGAATTATTTAGAGAAAACCTAAATGTTGAAATTATAAGTGGTGCTGGAGAACCAGATTTGCTTTGTGTTTTTGAAGACCCTTTGAAGTGTGAACCAGACTATAAAGTTAATGTTGAGGCAAAATCTAGAAATTCCGCTAATAATATGAACGTAATGAGAATTGAAAGACATATTGAAAAATATGCTTCTAAATATTGCATAATAGTCGCTCCTAGGTTTTCGCGAGGAAACGATTTAGATATTTCTGGAAAAAACATGGTTTCTATAACTGCTGAAGTTCTTGGCCAATATTGCTCTAAGGAATGCTTATCATCAAGCGATGGAAAAGCTGACTTTACTACAATTAATGATATAATTGAGAATAATTTAGGAAAGAATATTACAAAAAATATTGACTGTTTGATTGAACAAAGATATGGATTTTAATTATTATATTTAATAAGTATTATAAAATTAGTTTGAAATATAACTAATTTTTTTATGTTAAATATGTTTAATCAAATATAAAAAATTAATATAACAAGAATATAAATATTTATATTAAAAAACAAGTATTAAGCTGGTACTTTACTTGTTTTAAAAATATTTTTATATAGCTGTGTTCCATCTGAACTTCTTATATTTGATAAATTAATAGTAATTATTCCGAGTTCTAATTGATTACTTTTAAATCTATCATTATCTTTTATAGGTATTATTCTTATTATTTTTTCTATATCATTTTTAGTTGTAAATGATAAATTAGTAAAGTCTTTATTCGGTATAACTTCATAATAATTAACATCATACATTTCTTTTAATTTATTAACATAATTTTCTATTTCAATTCTAGTTCTAAAACCATTATGTGCTACAGGTATAGGAAATTTATCCTCATCCATAAACATAAATAAATCAAGTGGAGTGTCATAATTATTATGATAATCAATTAAATCATAATAAAATGCATTTCTTAAATTTAATTTTTTTATTTCTGTTTTTGTACCTAACTTTTCTATTTCTATGTCATCAATATATTTAGAAATTAGTTTTTGTTTATCTGTTTTATCTAAATAATTCCAACGAACAAACAAATCAATTATATTTTCAGGGTAAAGATAATCTTCAATTTCTTTTTTATCTTTAATAAGCAATAGATCATCCATAGTAAAGTTTAAATTTTCATATTGTTTGCTATCTAGCTCTTGCTTTTCTAATACTTGTCTTTTATATTCTATTTGTTTTAATTCATTATCAAACTCATCAAGTTTAACTATACCTTTAATGTATGCTGTTTTAATCCGATCTTTTTCCTTATCTAGTTCTTTTAATTCCTTTTTATAATCTATTTTATTATAATCAAGTTTTGACTTTATAAAAGGCGTATAATAGTCGTTAAATAGGTCATCTATATAAACAAGTGCTAATAGTTCTAATAATATTAAATCTTCAATAGAATCTTCTTTTAAATTAATTTTGCAATGATTACATTTATAGTAGTAATACTTCTTATTAAGTTTCTTTTTAACACTAGCTTTACCGCCAAAATAATTACCACATTTAGAACATTTTAATTTATTAGTAAAAAGGTATGTAGAAGTTCTTTCGTAGTGTCTTGCATTTCTTAATTTTTGATATTGGCAAGATTCCCATTTATCTTTATTAACTAAAGGTTCAACAACATTTTCATAATATGTTGGATGTTTAGTTCTTTTACCATGAATATAATCGCCTTTATATATTTCATTTGATAGTATCTTTTGTATTGTTGAATCTCTCCAAGTTTTGCCTAAAACATTCTCTTTATTGTAAATGTTTGCTATTTTCTGATGGCTTTTACCTTCTAAATATAAATTAAATACTCTTACTACAATATCTTTTGTAAGTGGATTGGGAACTAACTTTTTATTATCTCTTTTATAACCTAATGTAGTCCTGCTTGGTAAATGTCCTTGTTTAATAGCACCTGCTAATCCGACTTTAGTTCTTTCAGAACATTTTTCTATTTCATTTTGACTTACACTAGTCATAATTCTCATAACCATTCTACCATTTGAAGTAGTAGTGTTAGATTCATCAGCTAGACAATCAATATCACAATCTAAATCATTAACTATTTTCATTAGTTTTTCAATATCATAAACACTTCTAGTGAGTCTATCGAGTTTAAATGCTACAATTACATTAATATTCTTATTTCTTATGTCCTCGAGCATTTTTTGATATGCTGGTCGTTTATCACTTTTTGCACTGATTCCAGCATCTTTATAAACTTTAAATATTTCATATCGTTTAAACTTACAAAATTCCCTTAATCTTTCTTCTTGTTCTCCCAATGAAAAACCTTCACGAGCTTGATCATCTGTACTGACTCTAATGTAAATACCTGCTATTTTATTTTTTTCATTCATATTTTTAAATATCTCCTTTCATATGTTTGGCACTTCAAACGTAAAAAGTAAAGTATAAAATTTAAAATTATTAAGATACTTTTCATATGTTTGGCACTTTAAATTGATTTTTGCAACATAAAAATTATATCTTTCACTTGTTTGGCACTTTAAACTTGAAAAGTGTAGTCTAAAATCTAAATATTTTAAAAAACACATCTCTTTTGTTTAGCACTTTAAAAGTATTTTTGAAAAGTATAATACTTAAAAAAGATATTTAATGACTATTTATATAATCTTCTAAATCTTTAAATGATATTTTGCTTTTAAAGGTATTTACATAAACATCATCACATTCATCAAACATTAGGTATTTATTATTTTTAATAACAATGATATGCGGCATAACATAAGCAACATTTGTACCTGTTATATTTTTAATTGAGCCATTATTTATGATAGGAGTAGTATTAGTAAATCTTCCAATCATCTCAATTTTTCTTTTTAATTTATCACTTATTTTTAATTCTTTTGTTTCTATATTTAACATAAAACCAACTCCTTTACATAACAAAAAAACTAACTATTTCTAGTTAGTATTTATTACTCTCAGAAGTTAATTTCCGAGTTTCCTATCAATCTGGAGCGGACGAGGGGAATCGGACCCCCGTCTCAACCTTGGCAAGGTTGCATTCTACCATTAAACCACGTCCGCAAATAAAAAACTGATAAACAGTTTTATTAATAAAATGGAGGGCCTAGTCGGATTTGAACCAACGCTCAGGGAGTTGCAGTCCCACGCCTTACCACTTGGCTATAGACCCATTTCACATGTAAATTAATTTTATCTAAAAACTTGCTAAATGTCAATAAAAGACTTTACTTTTTTTCTTTATATGCTAAACTTTATATGTTTATGAGGTGATTTATAGTGAAAGAAGTAATATTAGATGCACTAATTGATTCTATAAAACTTTTACCATTTCTATTTATAGTATATTTAATAATGGAATTTTTAGAACACAAGTCAAATTCCAAAGCAGAAAAAATAATTAAAAAATCCGGAAAGTTTGGACCAGTTGTTGGTAGTATCCTTGGTGCATTCCCACAATGCGGATTTTCAGTCATGGCATCAAACCTTTATATAGTAAGAATAATATCACTTGGGACGTTAATATCAATTTATTTATCAACCTCAGATGAAATGCTTCCAATATTATTATCTTCTAATGCATCAATCCCAACTATTGTAAAATTTCTTTTAGTTAAAGTTATAATAGGTATGTTGGCAGGATTAATAATAGATTTGTTTGTAAATAGGAAATCTAAAAAAATTGCTCCAGAAATTTCTAAAATGTGTGATCACGATCACTGTCACTGCGAAGAAAACATTTGGTTATCAGCACTTAAGCATACTCTTACAATTTTTATATTTATCCTTGGAATAAATTTTGGAATGGATATTATTATTCATATAATAGGTGAGGACAAAATATCATCATTCTTAGTCGCGAGTACATTTCTAGGGCCTATTTTATCAGGACTTATTGGTCTTATACCTAATTGTGCTTCATCTGTAGTTATTACAGAGCTATATCTGAATAATGCCTTAACATTCGGTTCTGCGATTTCAGGACTTTTATGTGCAAGTGGGTTAGGAATTTTAGTACTATTTAAAGTAAACAAAAACTATAAAGAAAACATTAAAATTTTATTACTAGTATATATAATCAGCATATTAGTAGGTATAATATTCAACTTATTAAACGTAACAATTTAATAAGTTTTTTTGTATTATATTTTTACTTATCTCACATAATAGTATTGTAGTAGAATTTCATAAAAAAATTAAAAAAATTAGCACTCTCTATTGACAATTGCTAATAGAGTGGTATAATTATAATTGTTCGGAGGAGGAATGAATTATGAAATTAGTACCAAGAGATGAAAGTTTCTTTTTGGATGATGTTTTTGGTGATTTCCTAAGTTCTAAAGACACCGCCAATATGAAATGTGATATTTATGAGAAAGGAGATAAGTATTACATTGAAATGGATACACCAGGTTACTCAAAAGATGATACAACAATTGAATGTGACAATGGATATCTAACTGTAAAAGTATCAAAGAAGGAGGAAAGTTCTGATGAAGAGAAAAATTACATCAGACGTGAAAGAAGTACTCGTGAATATAGTAGGAGCTTCTATGTAGGAGATGTTGATCCTGAAAGCATTAAGGCAAGCTTTAAAAATGGTTGCTTAACTGTTGAGGTTCCAAAAGAAGAGAAAAAAGAAACTAAAAAATTAATTCAAATCGAAGAGAAATAATTTCTCTTTTTCTTTTGCTCTTTTTATCTATGTGAGGTACAATATTAGTAAGGAAATTTAGAAAGAGGTGCTGTATGGATAAAAGAATAAAAGAAGCTCTAGATAATGAAATAAAAAGGCAACACAATAACATTGAACTTATTGCAAGTGAAAATTATGTCTCAGATGATGTATTAGCATTACAAGGAAGTATTTTCACAAATAAATATGCCGAAGGATATCCTGGTAAAAGATATTATGGAGGATGTGTAAACGTAGATGTTGTTGAAAACCTAGCAATAGAATACTTACAAAAACTATTTGGCTGTAAGTATGCAAATGTTCAACCTCATAGTGGTAGTAGTGCAAATATGGCAGTATATAGAGCACTATTAGAAAAAGGTGATACTGTTATGGGAATGAACTTATCACATGGTGGACATTTAACTCATGGGCATCCAATTAACTTTAGTGGAATTGATTATAAAATAATTGGGTATGATGTGAATCCAAAAACAGAATTAATAGATTATGATGAAGTAGAAAAACTCGCTAAAGAAAATAAGCCAAAAATGATTATTGCAGGTGCAAGTGCTTATTCTAGAATAATAGATTTTAAAAGATTTAGGGAAATTGCTGATAGTGTAGGGGCATATCTAATGGTTGATATGGCACATATTGCTGGATTAGTAGCCGCAGGTCTTCATCCAAATCCAGTTGAATATGCAGATGTTGTTACATCAACTACACATAAAACATTAAGAGGACCACGTGGTGGAATAATATTAACCAATAGTGAAGAAATAATTAAAAAGATTAATAAAACAATATTCCCAGGAATTCAAGGTGGACCACTTATGCACGTTATAGCCGCAAAAGCTCAAAGCTTTAGTGAGGCGCTAGACGCATCTTTTAAAACTTATCAAGAACAAGTATTAAAAAATATAAAAGCACTTAGTAAGTCGTTAGAAGAAAATGGATTTAGAATAGTATCTGGTGGTACAGATAATCACTTGATACTTGTAGATGTTACCTCATCAAACCTAACAGGTAAAGAAGCAGAAAAACTACTTGATGAAATAAACATAACAGTTAATAAAAATACTATTCCTTACGATAAAGCATCACCTATGATTACATCTGGCATAAGAATAGGATCTCCTGCAATGACTACACGTGGATTAAAAGAAGCTGAATTCTATGAAATTGGAAATATAATAAGTGATGCATTATTAAAAAAAGATGCAGAAGAAAATTTAAAACTTCGTGTGTCTAAAATAATAGATAAATGTAAAAAATAAAAGAAGTGACTATTTAGTCATTTCTTTTTGCATTTTATAAGCTTTTAAAACATTTTGCGCAAGAGATGCAATAGTCATTGGACCAACACCACCCGGTACAGGTGTTATAAGACTTGCCTTTTTACTCACACTATCAAAATCAACATCACCATAAAGCTTGCCATTTTCTCTTGTTATGCCAACATCTATTATAACAGTATTATCACCAACCATATCTTCTTTAATTAAACCCTTAACACCAGTTGCAGATATAATTATATCTGCGTTTTTTGTTATACTTTGTAAGTTTTTTGTTTTAGAATGACATAATGTAACAGTAGCGTTTCTATTTTCTAACATATGAAATAATGGCATTCCAACCAAAGAACTTCTTCCAACAATTACTACATTACTACCTTCAAGTATAACCCCATACTTATCCAAAAGACTTACTATACCACAAGCAGTACAAGGGTAAAGTGCATCTCTACCATTTATTAAATCTATAATATTATTATCATTTAAACCATCTACATCTTTATATTTACTAACCGCATTTTGAATATTTTTTTCATTAATTCTGCTAGGAAGTGGCATTTGTACTAGTATAGCATCTATATTATCGTTACTATTAAATCTATCAATGTTTTTTAATAGTTCCTCTTCAGTAATACTATCGTCATACTTTTCATGAATAAAGTTATATCCAATTTCATTACACATTTTTCTTTTTTGATTAATATAGACATTACTTGCTTCATCATCACCAACTTGTATAACACAAAGAGTTGGAACTTTATCTAATGTTTTTGTTTCTTCTGTTAAACAACTTAATATTTCATTTTTTAATGCTTTTCCATCCATAATCATATATATCACCAAGAAACATTTTATATTAAATTAAGTTTTTTTGCAAACTAAACAATAACTATCACATTTATATATAAATAAATATAATACACTGGGTGATGTAATTGAAAAAATTAAATGAATTATACGATTGTAATTATGATATTACTATAAAAGATATAAAATTAAACTCTAAAGAAGTTTCCAATGGTGATTTATTTGTTTGTACTAAGGGTAGTATTGTTGATAGGCATGATTTTATAGATGAAGCAATAAAAAATGGTGCTAGTGCTCTTATTGTTGAAAGAGGGGAAGATTACAAAATTCCTTTTATAAAAGTAAATAATACTAATAAAGAATTAGGACCACTTTCAAAACGATTTTATGATAATCCATTAAAAAATATAAAACTAATTGGTATAACGGGAACTGATGGTAAAACTACAACTGCTTCAATAATTAGAAATATGCTTGGAAATAATAATTGTGGTTACATTGGTACAAATGGTATATATTCAAGGGCAAAAATAGCGCAGGAATCTAATACTACATTGGAAATAAATAAAACATATAAATATCTAGATAAATTTTTACATGATAATTTAAAATATGCAAGTATTGAAATATCTAGTGAGGCATTACTTTATAATAGGGTCGATACTTTAAAACTAGATGTTGCAATATTAACCAATATTACAGAAGATCATTTAAACGTTCATAAAACAATTGATAATTATATAGAATCTAAAGAAAAAATATTTAGCCTTTTAAAAGATGATGGAGTTGCAATATTAAATAGAGATGATAAATATTTTAATAGAGTTTCTAATTCAATTCATTCTAAAATTTTGACTTATGGTAAATCAGAAGATGCTGATTTAAAAATATTAGATATAAAAGAATATGAAACTGGTACTATGTTTAGATTTGGTTATAATGATAAAACTTATAAAGTAATTAGTCCACTTGTTGGAGATTTTAATGTATATAACTTATGTAGTTCACTGCTTTGCCTTATATATTTTGGATATACTATGAATGATGCAATAGAAAAGGTAACTTTAATAGAAAGCATTGTGGGTCGTTGTGAATGGTTTAAGTCTAATAAAGGATTTAATGTTGTTCTTGATTATGCACATACTGAGAATGCATTAAATAATATTTTGACATACTTAAACAAAGTTAAAAAAGGAAAAATAATTACAGTTACTGGTAGTGCTGGTGGTAGAGAAAAACAAAAGAGAATTAAAATGGGAAATGTTGTGTTACAAAAATCAGATTTTGTTATATTTACAATGGATGATCCAAGATATGAAAATGTGGATGATATAATTGATGATATGATAGGGGATACTAAATATACTAATTTTAAAAGAATAAATGATAGAAAGTTTGCTATAAAATATGCATTTTCCTTAGCAGATGAAAATGACATTGTTCTTATTGCCGGAAAAGGAAGAGATAATTATATGGCAATTAATGATAAATACATAGAATATAGTGATTATGATGAAATTATGAAAAATTTAGATTAATTATTAAAGATTTATATTATACTTATTAAAACATATAATTAGTTAGGAGTGTTGATTATATGTTTTTTAAATTGTTGAATTGGATTAGAGAACTTGGAATATTTACTGCAAGTTATTCTAATAATGTTTTTCCAGATCCATTAAGTAAGGAAGAGGAGGAAAAATATATTAATTTATGTAAAGAAGGAAATAAAGATGCAAGAAATAAACTTATTGAACATAATTTAAGATTAGTTGCACATATTGTAAAGAAATTTGAACATAAAAATGTAGATCAGGATGATTTAATAAGTATAGGTACAATTGGACTTATTAAAGGCGTGGATTCGTTTTCAAATAGTCATGGTACTAAAATAACAACTTATTGTGCAAGATGTATTGAGAACGAAATACTTATGTACTTTAGAACAAATAATAAAAATAGTAAAAATATTTCAATAAATGAATCAATTGGTTTTGATAAAGAGGGAAATGAGATAACTATACTTGATGTGTTAAAAATGCCGAAGCCAGATTTTGCAGAGGAATTGTATATAAAAGAAAATATTGATTTATTAAAACAATATATGGTGAGCTTAAATGATAGGGAGTTGGAAATATTAACAAAAAGATATGGACTTAATAATAATGATGAAATGACCCAAAAGCAAATTGCAAAAGAACTTGGAATTTCTAGAAGTTATGTGTCTAGAATAGAAAAGAGAGCACTTACAAAGATTTTGCGTGAGTTTATCAAAAACAATAAAATAAATGAGTAAAAATAACTATTTAAAAAAGTTTCAAAAGATTATATAATATAATTGGTGATAGTGTGAAGACAGATACTTCTAAAGATATTCAAAATAAAAAAAATACTAAAATTATGATTACTGCTTTTATTATAATTGGATTATTTATTGTTTTGGGACTTTTGACTTTTTTGTTTTATCCAAGAATAAACTTGGTTGGAAATAAAAATATTAGATTAAAATTGAATCAAGACTATATAGAAGAAGGGTATAAAGCTAATTTAGCATTTAAGGATATAACTTCATCTGTTAAAAAGAACGGAAAAGTTAATACTAATAAAATTGGAAAATATGAAATTAGTTATTCTATTAAAAGTGGAATATTTACAAATAAAATAGTTAGAACTATTGAGATTATTGATGATATTTCTCCAATCATAGAGTTAAAAGGAAATGAAGAAGCTATTGTATGCCCTAATAAAGAATATGTTGAAGAGGGTTATGTTGCTACGGACAATTATGATGGTGATATTACTCAAAAAGTATCTGTTTTTAAAAATAAGGATGAATTAATATATGAAGTTTCTGATTCAAGTAAGAATAAGACTATTAAAAAAAGAAAACTAAAAGAAGAAGACAAGGAAAAACCTGTAATTACTTTAAATGGAATGAGTACTAAATATGTTTTGTTAAATAATCAATATAATGAAGAGGGAGTAACTGTAAATGATAATTGCGATGGTAATATAAGTGATAAAGTTGTAATTTCTGGAACTGTAAATACAAAAAAAGCAGGTACTTATACAATAAATTATTCTGTTTCTGATTCAAGCAATAATAAAAGTGAAGCTGTTAGAAAAATTGTTGTTTACACTAATAAAAGTAATAGTTCTGGTATCAAGGGAAGTATTTATTTAACTTTTGATGATGGACCAAGTGCTAGTATAACACCTAAGGTACTAAAAATTTTAAAAGATAAGGGAGTAAAAGCGACTTTCTTTGTAATAGGAAGGGATGCTTCACTTGACTATCTAATCAAACAAGAATATAATGAAGGTCATACTGTTGGACTACATAGTTATACACATGTTTATAAAACTATTTATACTTCAGCTGATGCATATTTTAATGATTTAAATAGAATTAGTAAAAAAGTTGAATCAATAACTGGAGTTGAAACAAAGATTATTAGATTTCCAGGTGGAGGCTCTAATACTGTTAGTAAAAAGTATTCAAAAGGAATAATGAGTTATTTAACTAATGAAGTGGTATCACGGGGTTATCATTACTTTGATTGGAATGTTTCTAGTGGAGATGCTGGTGGTGCTAAAACAAAACAACAGGTATATAAAAATGTGGTTAATGGCTTAGATAAAAATAGAGCAAATGTGGTATTAATGCATGACTTTGAAAATAACTACAAGACATTAAATGCATTGAGTGATATAATTGATTATGGACTTGCAAACGGATATAAATTTTTATCTATAGATATGTCTACACCACTTGTTAGACATAGTGTTAATAATTAGGAGGAAGTAAATATGAAGAGTTTTAAAAGGGTTGTTGGTTTTTTGATTTTAAGTTTAGTATTATTTTTACCAATTTGTGTATTTGCAAATGATTTTACTACTGTAAGTGGTGCTAAATCAGCATCAAGTGGTGAAGTAATTGATTATACAATATCTGTAAAATCAGAGTCAAAAGCAACGGAATTTGAAGTAAATCTTAATTATGATAATACCGTTCTTGAGCTAATAAATATAACTAATGAAGATTCTTGGAAAGGTAATAATACACTTGATACAACTGGTAACACAGTTTTAAAGTTTACTAATAATGGAAGTGTTGGTACCTCAAGTATTGCTACTATAAAATTTAAGGTTAAATCTAGTTCAAAATCATCTACAAGTATTGCTTTTGATTCTATTAAATTAACTGTTGCAACAGCTAAGGATGATGGTAAAGAAACAACTACAGTACTTACTGATAGTGTAAAGAAAAACATTTCAATAATGTCAGATGATAGTACATTAAAAAATATAAAAATAAATAACAAACCAATAAGTGGATTCTCATCTAATGTATATTCTTACACATTAGAAGTTGATTCTATTTATGAAGAGGTTAGTGTGTTTGCTACTCTAAATGATAACAAAAAAGCATCTTTTGTTGATGGTTTTGGTAATAGAAATGTAAAACTAGAATATGGTCAAAATGATGTTTTAATAAAAGTAAAAAGTGAATCCGGAAAAGAAGCAATATACACTATTAAAATTTTAAGAAAAGATGATAGAGTAGTAAATAATGACTTAGAGTCTATAATAATAAATGGTGGAGCTGTAAAAATTAAATTTGATCCTAATGTTTTGACATATAAGATTAAAACATATAAATTAGAAAAAATAGAAATAGAAGCAACACCAAAGGATTCAGAGGCAAAAGTTGAGATTGATGCCCCACAAAAGTTAATTATTGGAGAAAATAAAGTAAAAATAACTGTAAAAGCAGTTACTGGAGACACTAAGGATTATATTATTACTATTGTTAATAATGAAACTGCAACTGATACTAGATTAAAAAATTTATCAGTTAAAGGTATTAACATTAATTTTAATAGTGATAAATATGAATATACAATAAGATTTGATAAATCATATAAAAATGGTTTAAAAATATATAATACAACAATTTCTGATGATGTTGAGGTTAGTGTTCTAGATAATACAAATTTAAAGGTTGGTAGTAGTATAAGAGTTATTGTTAATGCACTTGATGGAAGTAGTACTAGTGAATACATTATAAACTTAAAACGTGATAATAGAATTAATTTCTTTTTTATACTAGATGTTGTTATTGGTACAATATTGATTGTTTTAATTATAATACAATTAAGAAAAAGAAAAAAAGCTAATGTAAAAGTAGAAGAAAAATACGATGAGCAGGATTTAGAGAAAACTAAAGAAATAAAATTATAGGAGTTACTATGAATAAATACATACCTAATATGTATAAAAAAAATATTTTAGATATAGATTACAATAAATTAAAGTCTATTGGAATCAAATGTATCATATTTGATTTAGATAATACAATCGCTTTAATTGATGAGGAAGCACTTCCAAGTAGTGTAGAATCGCTTTTTAAAAAGTTAGAAAAAGATTTTAAAGTAGTTATTATTTCTAACAATGTTAGAAAGAGAATCAGCAGATTTTGTGAACCAAATTCTATTTACTTTGTTTCATTTGCACTAAAGCCATTATCGTATGGATTTCGTAAAATTAAGAAAGTATATAACTTAAAAAAGAAAGAAATGTGTATGATTGGAGACCAATTAATGACAGATATTCTTGGGGGAAATCATTTTGGAATTTATACGATTTTGGTGGATCCACTTGGAAAGAAGGATTTGAAAATAACTACATTTAATAGGTTTCTTGAAAATAGGATAATAAAAAAACTATCTAAAAGAAATATTTTGAAAAGAGGTAAATACTATGAATGATAAATATTGCATTGGTTGTGGGATAAAGTTACAAGATGAAAATATGATGGAAGACGGATATACTACAAGTATAGATAATGATATATGTTCAAGATGCTTCAGAATGAAAAATTATGGTGAGTATCAAGTGGTTACCAAATCTAATGATGAATATATGGAGATTTTAAAAAGTGTTAATGATACAAAGGATTTAGTTGTGTATATAATTGATCTTTTAAATATAAGCAGAGATATTAATCTAATAAGACAATATTTTGATAATAAGGTTTTGCTTGTTTTAAATAAACGTGATATATTGCCAAAAAGTATAAAAGATGAAAAACTAATTGAATATTTTAAAAAGATGAATTTAAACTTTGAAGACATAATAGTGATAAGTCCAAAAAAGAACTACAATATTGATGAGCTTTTATTAAAGATAAAAAAGTATAAAACAAGTCGTAATGTATATGTTGTTGGACATACCAATGTAGGCAAGAGTACAATAATTAATACATTAATGAAAAATTATTCTGAATATGATTCTGAGTTGACGATAAGCCCACTTCCTTCTACTACTTTAAATAAAATTAACATTAAGTTGAGTGATGATTTAACACTAATTGATACACCTGGATTGGTAGATAGTGGAAACATTAATAATTATGTTGATTCAAATATGCTAAAAAAAATATCCCCTAAAAAAGAAATAAAACCTAAAACATATCAATTAAAAGTTGGGCAATGCTTAGTAATTGGTGATGTGTTTAGAATTGATTATGTTGAAGGTGATAAAAATAGCTTTACAGTTTTTGCATCAAATGACTTAAAAACAAAAAGATACAACATGTATAAGTGTGGAATTATGAAAGATTTATATAAGCATGAGATTGAAGTTGGATATCATCAGGACTTAGTTATTAATGGATTAGGATTTATAAAAATAATGGAAAAAGCAAAAGTAAATGTTTTTATAAATAAGGATGTTGAAGTTTTTATTAGAGACTCACTTATTTAAACCGTACGAATTGTTTGTTGGATCTATAAAAAAACTATTTTTTAAAGGATTATAAGTAAAATATGTTGTTGTGATGTACATTAACATAATTAATGTTATTCCAATTACTTTTAGATATTTATAGTCCTTTTTAAATCTAACAAAATAATTTATAGTGTTTGATATAAGAATTGTTAAAAAGTATATTAAAAGAGTTATTAATAGGTTTTCACCAAAATTGTAATAAATTGGTAAATAGATTATTAAAAACATAATTATATTTATTATCATAGTAATTACTTCTTTTATTAAAAAATTGTTTTCTTTGATATTATAATATGAATATATTTTATGTTTAATAATTAGCCATATTGTATATGAAGTAAGAAATAGTTTCATATGCTCAAAAATACTTTCATTTACAGGAGAAAAAATTGCAGTTATTGTATTAGGAAATATTTCATATAGATTGTGAATTATAAAGCTTATTAGAAATATAAATAAAGAGCCTAAAATATTTATTAAAAATTTTTTGTTCACAATATCACCATTTAATAATATGTATTGATTTACGCAATTTTACAAAAAAACTAAAAAAGTAATGTGATTTATCATTCTAAGTGCTATAATTATATTGGGTGAAGCTATGAAAATAACTATTAAAGATATTAATGTGAATTACATACAATATGGTAGTGGTGATGATATTGTTTTGCTTCATGGTTGGGGGCAAAATATTGAGATGATGAAACCACTTGGAGATAGATTACAAAAAAAATACAGAATAACTATACTAGATTTTCCTGGATTTGGTGATAGTGATGAATTAAAAGAGGCATTATCTATTGATGATTATACAGTTATATTAGAAGAACTGATTAAAAAGTTAAAAATTAAGAATCCTATAATTATTGGACATTCTTTTGGAGGAAGAGTTGCTATAAATTATTCATCTAGAAACAAAGTCCAAAAGTTAATACTTTTTGGAAGTCCTTGTGTTAGGACATATAAGGATAAGAATTTAAAGGTTTTAATGCTTAAAACATTGAAAAAAGTACCGGGTTTAAAGAGGTTTGAGTCTTTTGCTAAAAAACATATGGGCTCTAGAGATTATAGAAATGCAACACCGATTATGCGTGAAACATTAGTTAAAGTTGTCAATGAAGATCTATCAGAACAAGCAAAAAAAATAGAAGCTCCTACATTATTGATGTGGGGTGATAATGATACAGAAGCTCCATTAGAAGATGCGAAGTTATTAGAAAAGTTAATTCCTGATGCAGGATTAATAGTTTTTCCAAATTCCACTCATTATGCATATTTAGAAAATCTAGGACAAGTTATTAATATATTAAATAATTTTTTATAAAATAAGGGAGGATTCTTATGCTATATTATTTTTTATACTTACTTATTGTTTTGTACGTATCATTTGTGACAAAAAGATCATTACATATGTTACAACAAAACTTATATAATGAAAATAATAGATATTTAAATTGGGTTAATAGTAATTATAAAACAACACTTGTTAATTATTTATATTTTGCAATTTTGTTGTCAGTTTTAGGCTTATTTTTTAAGAATATAAGTTCATTATTTATAATACTGATTATGATTTTATATATTATTAGTTATGTTAGAGAGAGTAACATAAATTTAAGTAATCAAAACAAAAAGCCTTTAGTAATTACAGCTAGAATAAAAAGATTAATAATAACACATATAATTATTTATGCTTTGATAATTGTTTTAGGTATTTTATTTAATAGAAATGATATAGCATTAGTTGCTTTAACAGTTTTGTCAACATTTAGTTTTTATACTACATTTTTATCACTTATTATAAATACTCCAATTGAAAAATTAATATATAAACATTTCGAAAATATGGCAAAGAATAAACTTTCATCAATGAAAAATTTAAAAGTAATTGGAATTACAGGTAGCTATGGTAAAACTAGTTGTAAAAACATACTTAATGATATATTAAGTATAAAATTCAACACATTACCAACTCCAAAAAGTCTTAATACATTTAACGGACTTATGATTACTATTAATAATCAACTTGATAAGTTTGATGATGTGTTTATAGCTGAGATGGGAGCTTATGTAAGAGGTGAAATTAATGGATTGTGTGATTTAGTAAATCCAAAATATGGAATAATTACATCAATTGGAACAGCCCATTTAAAGACATTTGGAAGCGAAGAAAATATTCAAAAGGGGAAAATGGAACTTATTGAACATTTACCTAGTGATGGTGTGGGTGTTTTAAATAGGGATGATGAAAAACAAGCTAACTATAATATTAAAAATTCTTGTAAGATAATTTGGATAGGTATTGAATCAAAAGATGTTGATTTTAGAGCAGTTAATATTAAAACTAAGGGTATTAAAACAACATTTGATATAGAAATAGCTAAAGAAGGTAAAAAATATGAATTTGAGACTAAATTATTAGGTAAGCATAATATATATAATATACTTTCAGCTGTTGCCCTTGGGTATGAACTTGGAATTAGTGTTAAGGATTTACAACTTGCAGTAAAGAGAGTTAAGTCAATTGAGCATAGATTAGAGCTTAAAAAAATAGGCAACTTTTATCAAATAGATGATGCATATAATTCTAATCCAATAGGAGCTAAAAATGCACTTGAAGTTCTTTCAAACATGGATGGATATAGAGTTGTTGTTACTCCTGGTATGATAGAATTAGGGAATAAAGAATATGAATATAACTTTGAGTTCGGGAAACAAATAGGTGAGATTTCTAATGCCGATTTAGTTATATTAGTTGGTAAAAAACAAACAAAGCCAATAATGGATGGGCTTATCAAAAGTGGATATGACAAAGATAAAATTATGATTATAAATGATGTAAGACAATCTTATACAATTATAAATAATTTAAAATTAAAAGATGTGTATGCATTATATGAAAATGATTTACCTGATACATATAATGAGTAAGGAGGATTTATGATTAAATTAGGTGTTATTTATGGTGGAGAAACAGTAGAGCATGAGGTTAGCATAATATCTGCTGTTCAAGCAATGAACAAATTGGATAATAGTAAATATGAGGTTATACCAATTTATATCACAAAAGATAAGGAGTGGTATACTGGTGAAATGTTAAAAGATATAGATATATATCAAGACATGTCATTATTAAAAAGATATGCTAAAAAAGTGGTCTTAATTTGTAGAAATGGAAGATTTAGCTTACAAAGTCAAGGTTTCTTTAAAAGACAAATAAAAGAAATAGATTTGGCTTTTCCAATTGTTCATGGAACTAATATGGAAGATGGTGTATTACAAGGTTATCTAAAAACAGTTGGTGTTCCTTTTGTAGGAAGTGATGTTTTAGCATCTGCAATATCACAAGATAAAGTAATTCAAAAGCAAATATTTAAAGATATAGAATTACCTATAACAGATTATATTTGGTTTTATGATAGTGAGTATAATGAGGATGAAACTGCTATTATAAAGAGAGCAAAAAAACTTGGTTATCCAGTTATTGTTAAACCAGCTTCATTAGGAAGTAGTGTTGGAATTGGAACAGCTAATAATGATGAAGAATTAAAAGAAAAAATCGAAGATGCAATTAATTATGATAGTAAAATAATTGTTGAAGAAGTGGTGAAAAATTTAACTGAAGTAAATATTAGTGTTTTAGGTAATTATGAAAAACAGGATTTAAGTGTTATAGAAGAAGTTGTAAGTGATAATGATCTATTAACATTTGAAGACAAATACATTGGCAATGCAAAAAAAGGAAGCAGTAAAGGTATGGCTTCTGCATCTAGAAAGATACCAGCAGAATTAACTGAAAAGCAAGAAAATCAAGTAAGAGAAGTTGCAACAAAAGCATTTAAAGCTCTTAATTCAAGTGGAAATATAAGAATAGACTTTTTAGTTGATAAAAAGTCTAAGAAAATATATATTAATGAGGTTAACTCTTGTCCAGGATCTTTAGCGTTTTATTTATGGGAACCCCTTAATATAGATTATACAGAGTTATTAGATGAAATGATAAATATTGCAATTAAAGATTATAAGAAAAAGAAAAGTAAAATTCATTCATTTGAATCTAATATTTTAAAGGGATTTTCTGGAATGAAGGGTGCAAAAGGATTAAAAAAATAAAGGTTTGGAGTGAGAAAATTGAATTATAATGATCTTGAAAATAATTTTATTAATAATGAAATAAAGTTTTATGATCTTTCTACAATTTTCTTTGATTCTCCAATACACGAAGATGATATTAATAAAATAAAAGAAATATTTTTTTCTCTTAATAATATAAATCAAATTTATTTTATTAAGAATATTGATATTAAAAGTATTGACATAATTAAATATTTATTAGAAATATCTCCAACAATGAATGATACATTAGTTGAAAAGTATATTTTTGATTTAGATAGTGAGGATTTGGATTCTATATCAGAACTTAATTTCTTCAATCCTAACACATGGTTTTTGTCTATGATTGAATTTAATAAACAATCAAGTATAGTATCGTTAGATAAATACAGACAAATTAGAGGATTTGTGGAAATATTTAACAGAAAATTAGAAAATGATAGTCCATCAGAAAAAATAAAAAATATATATGATTTTTGTAAAGATTTATCATTGGTTGATAATAGTGTCCCAATTTCAGATATGCTAAAAAGAAAAGAAGCAAGTATTAATGATTTTTCTATTTTATTTCATTATCTATTATCTAAAAATAATATTAATAGTTTTGTTGGTAAAGCATCTTCAAAAGAATGTGAATATAATGTTGTAATTGTAGATGTTAAGGATAAAAAATATAATATAGATGGTATATATTTATTTGATCCTTTTTCTGATTCGGTATCAAAAGATGAAGTTATTGATGAGGACTTGAGAAACATTAATTATAATTTTTTTGGAATTACACTTAAACAATATGAAAAAAATGTTTTTTCAGATAAATTTATTGACGTAATTTCTTGCTTAACACATGATTATGAATATGACTTAGAAAAAAGTATGTATATTTCAGGTAAATCAATTAGGACTTTGGAAGAGTGCTTTAAAATGGACTATCATGAAATTCATAAAAAAATAGAGCAAACCAAAGAAATTGATTTGAATACTAAACTTAGAATTATAACTAGTAATTGTTTGGAAAAATTAAAAGAATTAATAGAAGTCAATTATAAGAAACGACAAGATGAGATATTTAATAATAATAATGCTTTAAAGTTATTGGTGTAATATTAATGGAGGTAGTTTATGAAAGTTCTTTTATATACAGAAGGCTTAAAGACAATAGGTAAATCTGGATTAGGTAAGGCTATTAAGCATCAAATGAAGGCATTAGATAGTCAAAATATTAAATATACATTGGATGTTAATGATGACTATGATATTTTACATATTAATACATATTTTTTGAAATCATATTTTTTGGCAAAAAAGGCAAAAAAAAATGGAAAAAAAATTGTGTATCATGCACATTCTACTGAGGAAGATTATAAAAATGGTTTTATACTTTCTAAGCAAACATCAAAACTTTTTAAGTGGTGGTTAATAAAATGTTATAGTTTGGGTGATGTTATTGTTACACCAACACCATATTCTAAAAAATTATTATCTAGTTATAAAGGATTAGAAAATAAAAAGATATATTCTATATCTAATGGTATTGAACTTGAGTTTTTTAAAAGAGATGAAAAAAAAGGCAGAGAATTTAGAAAAAAATATGATATATCAGATACTGAAAAGGTTATTATAGGAATTGGTTTGTACATAGAAAGAAAGGGCATTGTTGATTTTGTTGAACTTGCAAAAAGAATGCCACAATACAAATTTATTTGGTTTGGTTATAGTCCACTTAGCGCTACTACTAAAAAGGTTAGGGATGCAGTAAATACAAAACTTCCTAATTTGACATTTGCAGGATATGTTGAACAAGATATTATTAAATCAGCTATGTGTGGTTGTGATTTATATTTATTCCCAACGCTTGAAGAAACGGAGGGTATACCTATAATTGAAGCATGTGCATCTAAAACACCAGCTTTAATTCGTGATATTTCTGTATTTGATGATTGGCTAATCGATGGAAAAAACGTTTACAAAGCAAGAAGTATAGAATCATTTCAAAAAAATATAGAAGAAATTTTAAATGGTAAAAAAAGATCTCTTGTTGATGCAGCATATGATGTTGCAAAAAAAAGAGATATTGTGCAGATAGGTAAGGAATTAAAAAAAGTCTACGAATATGTTTTGCAAAAGTAAAAAGAGTTAAATCTTTTTATTTTTTTTCTTTATTTTATGTTTTATATCTTTCATCACTATAAATGTAAAATGCAAATCCAATTAAAGTCATATAAGCAATCAAGCTTGAACCACCATAACTAATAAATGGTAATGTTATTCCTGTTATAGGCATAAGGCCAATTGTCATAGAAATATTTTGAATTTGTTGATAAAGCAGAATTCCTATTATACCAGATATTATTAATCTATTTATTGTTGATTTTGAATCTTTTCCTATATTTATGATATGCAAATCTAGAAGCACAATTATAAATATTAAAATAATAGAACCAAGTAATCCAAAGTTTGATGCAAAAACTGTAAATATAAAATCTGTTCCTGATTCGGGAAAATATAGTGGAGTTTTATTAAAACCATGACCAATTATACCACTAGAACCTATTGCTGCTAAAGAATTTTCTAACTGCATACCACTGCCACTTTTCCAATTGATAACTCGGTCTATTCTATAGAAAAAATCACTTCCTAATACTTTTATGAAAGTATCTTGTTTGTAAAAATATAAATAGAAAAACATTGTTATTAAAATACAACCTGTTATTCCAGCAATTATAAACCATCTAGCCCTTATATTACTTATAAATAGAATTGATATTGTTGTTATAAAATATACTATTATAGCACCAGTATCAGGTTCTAGAAATGTTAAAATAGTTGGTATTAAAAATATTATTCCGATTAATAAGAGTAGTTTAAATTCTTGAAAAAGGGTAGGACTACTATATTTTTTATTAAACTTATTTACTATGTATACTTCGAATAATAATAGTGTTATTTTCATAAATTCACTTGGTTGAAAACTTCCAACACCATCTAGTACATACCAACATTTACTACCATTTATTTCTGGTGCGATAAATAATAACCCTAAAAGTAATAAAACGTTTAATAAATACAAATATGGTGATATCTTCATAATAAAATTTAATTTAAATTTAAAAATAAAAAAAATAATAACAATTCCTACTAAATACCAAAAAAATTGTTTAAGAGCTAGATTTCCTAATGTTTTAGATAAGTATGTAGATGCAGAGTGTATGCTTAATAAACTTATTATAGATAGTATTAAAATTAATACTAATAATGTTTTATCTATTTTTATTTTTTTAAAGTTCATATTCTCACCATTATTATTATGATTAAAATATGTAATTTTTATTTATAATAGACATAAAATAGAAATGAAAAGGGTGATTTTATGGATAAAAAACTTCCAGGAATTTATAAAAATACTGATTATAGTCATGTTAATAATAACAAAAGAGTTTTTTACTCTGGTGATGTGGAGTATCAAAAAAAAGATGATGTTACTGCCTCGTCAAAAGAAAAAAATATTAGTAATGAATATATATTAAATACTCCAGTTATAATAGAAACCATAAATGAAAAGTTAAATGCTAGAATTGTTAGTAAAGTTGGGGATCATATATTGACATCAAACAATAAAATAATAAAACTTAAAGACATTAAATCTATAAAGACATTAAATTAAAAAAGGAAGCTTGACTTCCTCTTTTTATATTCCAGAAATATTTGTATCACCCAAGCATCTTAATGCACCAATACAACTTAGTTTAACTGTAAAGAAATCTTCAGTTGCTATATATGGAAAACTAGATGTTTGATCAGAATTAGGTGCTAGTACTCTAAATGTTGCACATTCATCATCTAAGCTTTCTATTCTAAATACAGAAGAGGTGTTTTCTTCTCCATTTAGTGTGTATGGCATTGTCCAAAGACTATTACTACAACAGCTATAGAAACTTATAAGACGTGTATTTAAACATATAATGTTATTTGCTGGTCCAAGATATGGTTTGCTGCAAGAATTATCTTCATCACATTCGTCACCTTGTTGTTGTAACATTAAAATTGTTTCTAATATTTCAGCAAGGCAATTTTTGTCACAAGATTTATTGTTTCCGCACATTTTTATTCCTCCCTTCTATAAATCGACGATAGTATCGCCTAAACATTTGATTGCACAAACACAATTTAAGTTAATTGTTACTGTTTGATTAGTGGTAATATAAGGCCTATTAGTAGCAGTACCATCAGGATTAGATATTAAAATAGTTAATACAACGCAGCATCCATCAACTTTTTCAACCCTAAATGTACTACTATTTCCTGTTAAAGTTGTACCATCTACAACTACTGAGTATGCTACTTCAAATAATTCGTTATTACAATTATAGAAAGTTATTGGTCTAGTATTATAACATTCTATATTTAGAGGTATTCCAAGAAATGGTCTTGAACATGTATTATCTATATTATCACATACACTACTGTTTCTTTGTAATCTCTCAATAAGCTTTAATATTTTACTGAAACAGCATTGACTATTTGAATCTGACATATAATCACTCCTTTTCTTTTTCTATTATAAGATATTCACTTTATGTGCTATTGGTGTCGTGTTAACACCTATACTTTATAATATTCGTAAAATTTCATTTTAATTATTGGTAATTTAAAAAATATTGAATAAAAAGATATTTATATGCTATAATTTGTTATGTAAAGTAATGGAGGTAATAAAGTGAAGATAGAATATATAATTATTGTTGTTATTCTTTTAATTATTTTACTTGCTGTATTAAAATCGGTAAGAAAAGATGCTCATTTAAATATGAATAAATTAGTTGATTATTTAGGTGGAATGGACAATATAATAAAAACAGAGGTTAACTTATCTAGATTTAAAGTTACTTTAAAAGATACAACTATAGTTAATAGAGAAGGCATACAAAAACTTGGTGCTAGGGGAATTGTTGAAATAGATAATCAATTAAAGATTGTTTTAGGTCCAGAATCTAAACAATTAAAAAAATATATCGACGATTTAAGATAAATTTAGATAAAAAATTACAATCTTCGACAAATTTTGACAAATTAAACTCATATAATCTTATTAGAAAGAAGGTATTATATGAGTTTTTTTGATAGTATTTTGTTTAACTGTATTGCAACTCTTTTTCCTCTTTTAGCATATTTAATGTATTTGGCATGTAAAAATCCTATGGATAAGGATAATTTCAGTGATATGGTGTTTGAACTTGTTATGATTACTTCTGTATTTCTAACAATAAAACTTAGTGGAAATAATTATAGTAATTACAGTTTGGTATTGCTTAATATACCAGTACTATTTTCATATATAAGAGGAAAAAACTTTTTTGCATTTCTATTATCAATGTTTATAGTTGTTTATTATATTTTAATACTTGAATATAGTCCATTAATATTAGTGTTAGAATATATTTGCTATTATGTGTTATATGTTATTTCAAATAAAAAAGATACAACAAGTGATCAGGTGATAAATAAGTTTGTTTTTATAAAAGCTATATTCTTTTCATATTTTATATTTTATACCAATATGGATGTAGAGCTTTTTAATATATTTATTAATGTGTTTATAACACTTTTGGTATTTGAAATACTATCTAAGGTTTATTATATGTTACTATGTAAAGGTGAAAGCTTAGTAAATTTAAGTAATTCTATAAAAGATTTGGAAAGAGAAAAGACTCTTAGAAATGCATTGTTTAAGTTAACACATGAAATAAAAAATCCAATTGCGGTTTGTAAAGGATATTTAGATATGCTAGATTTAGATGATAAGAAAACATCTAAAAAGTATATAGATACTGTAAAAAAGGAAATAGAGAGAACTTTAGTTATAATGGATGATTTTTTAGATTATACTAAAATTAAAGTAACTAAGAATATTATGGATGTAAATTATTTAGTGGAAGATACTATTGATTCTATGAATTCACTATTTGAAAAAAAAGATATTGATGTAAATACCGAATTATATGATGATGAGGTTTTTATAGAGGGTGATTTTAACAGGCTAAAACAAGTTATTGTTAATATTGTTAAGAATTCCATGGAAGCAAGAAAAGATAATGATAAATTAAGTCTTGATATAGTAACAAAGTTAGAAAACGGAGAGTTTAGTGTTTCTATAACAGATAATGGTGTAGGAATGGATATGTCAGAATTAAATAATATTGGTAAATCATTTTATACAACTAAAACAAAGGGAACGGGTCTTGGTGTTCTTTTATCGAAAGAAATAATAGAATTGCATGAAGGAAATATTGTATATGAATCGGAAAAGGGAAGCGGAACTACTGTTACTATATCCTTTCCTGTTTTAAAGGATATGGAGTAATAAAGTGTAAAATATATTATTATGGAAAAGAAAATAATTGTTAAATAAAATATAAAGTGATATAATCTTTTTAAAGATAGGTGATTGTTTTGAGTATACTAAAAAAGAAAAATTTAATTTTACTTGCACTAGTATTCTGCTGTTGCTTTATAGCAGTTGGATATTTTGTTGTGGTTCAAGCAATAATTGTTAAGGGAAATATTAAAATAGAGGAATCGCGTTGGGAAGTCAAATTTAAAGATGTTCAAACAAAAAAATTAAATGGCTCTGCTGAAAACTATAAAGATCCAATTTTGTCAGATTATGTTATAAATGTGTATGCTAAGTTTAAGGATACTAAGGATTCAGCAGAATATGAAATAATAGTTAGAAATGATGGTAATATAGATGCTGAACTATCAAAAATATTTTTTACACCTGCTGATAGCCAAGTTTTAGAGTATAAAATTAGTGGATTAAATGAGGGAATGGTTCTAAAAAAAGGAAAAGAAAAGAAATTTATATTAAAAATTACATATGTTGGTAATAATACAAATCAAGAAAATAATGGTGGCACGAGTGAATATACAATGAAGTTGGTTTTAAACTGGAAACAAGCTAATTAGCTTTTAGATATTGAATACTCATCAATATCTTTTTTATTTATTTTGGAGGATACTATGAATACAGATATAATTAAACAAATAGGAAAAGATTTAAATATTAAAGAAAGACAAGTTGAAGTTGTATTAAACTTATTAAAAGAAGGAAATACAGTCCCATTTATTGCAAGATATAGAAAAGAAGCAACAGGTTCATTAGATGAAGAAGTAATAAGAAGCATTAATGAAGTATATGAATATCAAGTAAACTTATTAAAAAGAAAAGAAGATGTAATAAGATTAATTGATGAAAAAGGTATGCTTACTGATGAATTAAAAGAAGAAATATTAAAATGTCAAAAATTAGTTGAAGTAGAAGATCTATATAGACCATTTAAAGAAAAGAAAAAAACAAAAGCTACAGAAGCAATAAAAAATGGATTAGAGCCACTTGCTAATATGATTATGGAATTTAAAAATAGAGATATCAAAAAAGAAGCAAAAAGCTTTTTAAATGATAAAGTAAAATCAACAGAAGAAGCAATAGAGGGTGCAAAATATATAATTGCAGAAGCAATTAGTGACAATGCAGAATATAGAAAATACATAAGAGAAAATATTGTTAAGTTTGGAATTATTACAAGCAAGGTAAAGAAAAAAGCCCAGGAATTAGACCAAGCTAAAACATATGAAATGTACTATGACTATAGTGAAGCTATAAAATCTATAAAACCACATAGAGTTTTGGCAATCAATAGAGGAGAAAAAGAGGGAATTTTATCAATTAATATTGATGTAGACTCTTCATATATAATTAATTATTTAGAAAAGAAAGTAATAAAAAAATCAAATACTAGTGAAGAAATTTATGTAAAAGAAGCTATATTAGATAGTTATAAAAGATTAATATTTCCTAGTGTAGAAAGAGAAATAAGAAGTGAATTAAAAGAAACTGCAGAAGTAACTGCAATTGATAACTTTTCAAAAAATGTAGAAAATCTATTACTTACACCGCCTATGAAAGGAAAAACAGTACTAGGATATGACCCAGCATTCCGTACAGGATGTAAATTAGCCGTATTAGATTCAACTGGTAAGCCCCTAAAAATAGAAGTTATATATCCAACTGAGCCACATAATAAAATAGAAGAAAGTAAAAAGACTGTACTTGATTTGATAGATAAATATAATATAGATATAATTGCGATAGGAAATGGAACTGCATCTCGTGAGTCAGAAGCCTTTATCGCAGATTGTATAAAAGATGCCAAAAGAAAAGTTGAGTACATAATAGTTAGCGAAGCAGGTGCAAGTGTGTATTCAGCATCAAAACTAGCAATCAGTGAATTTCCTGATTTAACAGTAGAAAAAAGAAGCGCTATATCAATTGGTAGAAGACTACAAGACTCATTATCAGAACTTGTAAAAATAGATCCTAAAAGTATTGGAGTAGGACTATACCAACATGATGTAACTCCTAAGAAATTAGATGAATCCCTAAACTTTGTAGTCACAAAAGTTGTTAACCAAGTAGGTGTTAATGTAAATACCGCATCATCTTCACTTTTAAGTTATGTTTCGGGAATGAATAAAAAATCAATAGACGCTATTTTAAATGAAAGAGATTTAAAAGGAAAATTTACTTCACGTGAAGAAATAAAAAAACTAAAAGGAATAACACCTAAAGTTTATGAACAGGCAATTGGTTTTATTAGAATACCTGATGGAGTTAATCCACTTGATAAGACATCAATCCACCCAGAAAGCTATGAAGTTACAAAAAAATTACTTGAAAGTATTGGAATGAATCTTAATGATATTGGTACAGACAAATTAAAAGAAAAACTAGATAACATTGACATAGATAAGGTATGTCTTGATATAAAAACAGATAAGTATACACTAAAAGATATAATAGATGACCTAGAAAAACCAGGAAGAGATTTACGTGATAATATGCCAAAACCAATATTAAAAAGTGATGTTTTAACACTAGACGATTTACACATTGGTGATAAACTTCAAGGAACAGTAAGAAACGTAGTTGACTTTGGAGTATTTATTGATATTGGTCTTCACAACGATGGACTTGCACATATTTCAAAACTAACTAATAAATATATAAAACATCCAAGTGAAGTAGTTAGTGTTGGTGATATAGTAGATTGCTATGTTATAGATATAAATAAAGAAAAAGAAAAGGTTAGTTTAAGTCTTCTAGAAATGTAGCAAATACTTATATAGTAGATACTACCTGTTTAAATAGACATTTTTTGAAGTGTCTTTTTTTAGTTTATACAAATGAAACCTTACTTCACAAAATGATAGATAACCTTTATTAAAAAATGTTTTAAAGTATAAAATTATATGGTATAATTTGTACAGTATAGAGATAAGGTGGTATTTGTAAATGAATAATTATTGCAGAAATTGTGGAGAAAAACTTACTAATTCCAGTGCTTGTGAAAAATGCGGTACAAAAATATTAACAAATAGAGTTGGAGAATTAGATAGATTACTAGAAAAAAAATATATAATGATATTTTTTGCAATTGTTATGATTTATGTTATTATTTTTGTGTTACTACACGAGTTCATAGTTCTTTTATTTGGTTTTTTACCGCAAATTTTTATTGCTTTTGTTATTGATGCTAAGGAAAAACTTAAATATAGTAAATTTTTTAATATAGTTTTTTGGATAATGCTGTCATTAATAATAGTATTTATGCTATTTATATTATTTAAGATAATGCATTGTGATTATTATAGGCTTTAGGAGGGAAACATGAATAATTATTGTACAAATTGTGGTGAAAAATTAGAAACTAATGCAGTTAAATGCAATCAATGTAATACTTATGTAGTTGATTTAAAAGTTATAAACAAGAAAAAAATATTTTGCACTATAGGAATAATTATAATCATTTTAATATTAGGAATAATTACAACTATTATCTGCTATAATTTATATTATAAAAATTTGGGTAAGTCTTTATATGAAAAATATTTAAAAGCTGATTATAAAGATGCACAATATGTTAAATATGGCTCTTGTCGTGTATGTGAAGATAGCTGTGAAGGGTCATGTTTACAATACGCTACAATAATTGGTTGTTTTAGGTATTATTATAAATCAGATACTAATATAAAAAATCCAGATATTGTTATATTTTATAATAAAGGTGATGTATCAATAGATGCATATTCAAGCATAGCTAACAAGTATGGATTTAATAGTGATTATATAAGTGAGAATGAAGATGATATGTATCAAGTGGAAAGAAGATCTGAATTGCGTATTAATGTTGATTATATAGATAGTAATAGTATTGTTAAAATATACAAAATGGTCAATGAAATAATTGATATTTATAAAAAAGATAATAAAAATTCTTTATATATTGCAATTTATTCTCATAATAATTCTTTTTATATATCAAATGTTAATACAAATAATAAATCTTCATTTGAATGGGTTTTTGGTTATGATATTCAACTATTAAATCCCACTTTAGATGATGTAAAAAAAATATATAACCAAGCTGATAATAAATTTAATTCATCAAACGAGGAGTATTATTATAATGATTAATACAGATTTACCAATTTATTCATTAATAATACTAATAGCATTTTTAACTAATATTTTTGTTATATGTTATATTTCTTATAAAAAAGAAAGATTCAATTATGAACTTATCTATTTACTAATATTTGAACATATAGGTATGATAGTTGGCGCTAAGTTATATTCTTTTTTCTCAAATCCAGCAAATTACAATTATCAATTTGATATATTTAAAGTTGGATTTTCATCTGTTGGTGCTGTTATAGGTATAATCATAATGTCAATTATTTATATAAAGCTGTTTAAATCAAATATTAAAATGATTATAGAAACATTTATTTGCAGTATCCCTCTTATTTATTCTATAGGTAAAATAGCTTGCTTTTTAACAGGATGTTGTTATGGTATAGAATATAATGGACCATTTAGTATTAGATATTTATATTCTCAAAGCAATATTAATGGGGTTAGTTTATTTCCGATACAGTTACTTGAATCAATAGTGTTTTTTATAATATTTATAATATCTTTCAATATAGTAATAAGAGGCAAAGTAAATAATAAGAACATTGGAATTCTTACTATTATGATTTTTCTATGCAAGTTTTTATTAGATTTTTTAAGATTTACACATATGGAGAATTTAATATCATTTAATCAAATAATGTGTATTCCTTTTATATTATTTGGATTATCTTTAATTACATTTAAAAGCAGTAAAATAGAATGAAAGATTTTACTATAATTAGGTTTTCTTTGACATTTTTCTAATTTTATGTTATAATTTGCTCAATTTAAGGGGATGATTTTAATGGAAAAAAGTCAGTTTCTTGATACGCTATCAGATGTTGGAATGCCATTTATAATAAGAGAAGCATTTCTTGGTTATAAATATAGAAGAAATGAAAAAAAACTTTATGATGGTAGCTTTGAGATTCCAACAAAATTAATCACAATGTATTTTGCTTTAAATCCTGATAAGCAATCATTTGATACATTAAAGGCAACATTTATTAAACACTATATAAAAAATGAAAGTGAACTTGAAGATATAGATTGTTCAGATATTCATGGAGAAATTGAAAGAAAAGGATTGGGTATAATGTATGAATATATTCATTCCAATGAAGTAAATAAAGGTGGTATACCTCCGTTTTCATTTAAGCATGCAGAAGATTTTGATTTACAAAGCGGTAGGTTCAACATTTGGTCATTACAGGACTTGCATTATAAACTTTTCTCTTTGGCACCACATTCAGAAGAAGCTGGTAAGTTTAGAAATTATGATGTTTATTTACCAGGTACTGGTACAGAACTATCTTGCTGGTGTGATATAGAAGATAAGTTGTGGGATTTAAGTGATGAAGTATTAAGACTTACTGATATATCCAAGAAGATTGTTGAGAAAAGAAATAATGGTCTTGTAAATGAATATAGGGTAGAACTATTTGAATACATTACTGATGTTATTAAGCTTAATTGTAAGTTGGTAAAAATCCATCCGTTTAGTGATGGTAACGGAAGAACAATTAGAGGTTTTATGAATAAATTATTTGAAGATGTTGGACTTCCACCAGTTTACATAAAACCAAATGAAAGAACAGAATATCAAGAGGCAATGAATTTAGCTAATAATAATGCCTCATATAATAACATTGTTGGGTTTTATTTATACAAAATATGTGATTCCATAATAGAACTTGATCCTAGATTTGAATTAAAAAATGAGAAAAAAAAGACTATTTAATAGTCTATTTTCATAGCTGATTTTACATTTTTCATTGTAGATTCAGCTTTTTCTTTTGCAATTTTTGTTCCATCCTTTAATATTTTTTCTACTTCTTCTGGATGGGATTCATAATATTTTCTTTTCTCTCTAATAGGTTTTAAGAATTCATTCATATAGTTAATTAACTCTCTTTTACATTGAACACATCCTCTAGAACCGTTTTTACATTCACTGCAAACTGTTTCTAAATTAGGATTGTTAATTAATTTATGATAGTAGTAAACCATACATTTATCCGGATTAGCAGGATCGTCTTTTCTTATTTTATTAGTATCAGTAACAGCACTCATTATTTTTTTATTTATAGTTTCTTCATCATCAGCAAGGTAAATAGCGTTTCCTAAGCTTTTTCCCATTTTCTCATTACCATCGAGACCTTTTATTCTAGGATTACTACTTAGTAATGGCTCTGGTTCTATCAAAGTTACCCCATAAATATTGTTAAATTTTCTAACAATTTCACGGCACTGTTCAATTAATGGAAGTTGATCCTCTCCAACCGGAATTAGTTCACCACTAAATGCAGTAATATCGGCAGCTTGACTAACTGGGTATCCTACAAAGCCATAAGTAACACTTTCGCCATCGTTACCAAATATAGCTTTTTTTTGTGCAATTTCAGTTTTTACGGTAGGATTTCTGTAAAGTCTAGCCATTGTAACTAAGTTTGAATAAAAGACAGTTAGTTCAGCAATTTCAGATATTTGAGATTGAATAAATATTGTTGCTTTTTTAGGATCTATTCCAACAGACAATAAATCAATTGCTAATTCAGTTACATTTTTTCTGACTTTTTCAGGATTATCAAAGTTATCTGTTAATGCTTGTACATCAGCTATCTCAATAAAAGTTTTATATTCATCTTGTAATTTAACCCAATTTTTAGTTGCTCCAAAGTAATGACCTAAATGAAGGTTACCAGTAGGTCTAATACCAGTTAAAATTGTTTTTTTCATATAATCACGTCCTATGTGTAAAGTTTACCATAAACTTTAGAAAAAATTAATAAAAAAAGTGATTTTGATTATATTTTTTTGATATAATTTCATTTGGTTAACAATCAGCTAATAAAATGAGGTTAGTATGAAAGATTTATTTTTTTCTATATTTAGTTTTAAAAATATTAATATTTTAATTTTTATATTTATACTTGTTATAATTGTTTTAATGACTATTATTTTGTTTTCCAAAGATTAAGTTACTTTTTTACCTTTGTATTCTTATATTTCCTCTTTTAAATAATAAGGAATTTAACTTTTATTGTTTAAAAAAAAATAGTAATATGATATATTTATTGTATAAGAAAAGTGGTGAAGTATATGGATATTGAATTTGTTATAAATGATTATTTATTAGCATGGTATTTATTGTTTAAACCATCTTTTTGTGAAGAAGTACAGGAATTAAAAGAAAAACTATGGAATGCTTACAGGACACAATATACAAACATGCAAAAGGAAAATATTGAAATATTAAAATATAATAAAGATTTTATACCTGATGATGATACATTATATAATTTAGTATTTGAAAGTAAAATATTTGTTAGTTTAAAAAATGAAACAGAAAAACTTAAACATAGATTATTAGAAGTATGGGATAAAAATTCAAAAAATATATCTAGTTGTGTAAAAGAAATATTAAGATTGGAAAAGATTCAAAAATATACAATTTTATTGGTTTCACCTAAAATAGATGTTATTGAATATGTAAAATCAAATCCTAAGAAAAATATTTCTTGGGGAAAAAGTGGAATCGATGACGTGTTAGAAATATTAGTTAATATAATATATATGATTATTAGATGCGAAATAGGTGATTTTCAAAAAGAAAACAAGGAAATTACAACTGCAATTATTGATTTAGCTATAACAAATGAACTTTATACTAGAATTAGTGGTATTAGTAAATACTCTTTGGGTAATAGGAAACTAAAACTATTGAGAAGACAAATATATCCTTATTGGTTAATGTATTTAGGTTGTGATAGAGAAGAATTGGTAACTTATATGATGAGAGATCAAATTGCATTTGATATTGACAAATATACAATAGAAAAAGGATTAAAAAAGGTTGATTTATATGGCTTTATTGATTTCTGCTGTAAAAATCAGAAGTACATAATAAGGTTAGATGATTTAGTACTTTAGGAGGGTTTATGGATTCAAAATTAATGGATGTTTTGACTAGAATTGAATATGACAAAAAATATTTTGAAGAATTTGTTAATGCTAAAATAGAAAATGTAAGTGTTAACGAAAAAACTAATTCTCTAACTGTTGTTATAAAAAACAAAACAAATTTAACTATAGAGGCTTTTAATAGCTTGGAAAAAGCTTTAAAAGATTTTTTTAATACTCCAAATGTTTTTTTAATTATAGATACAGAGAATATAAATAATGATATTTTATTACTTGAATATAAGAATATTATAGACATTTTAAAAAGAGAAAAGCCTATGTTAGAGGTTTTTGAAAATAATTTTTTTGTTCAAGACTATACTATAAGAGTTGCACACGAGCATGAAAAAGAATTGATTGAAAAGTATAAGGAACAAATAAAAAAACATCTTTATTCAAGAGGCTTTGATATTGATATAAAAATAATTATTTCTGAAGAGGAAAGAAATAATGTAAAGAGCTTGATAAAAGATGAATTAAATATTAAGATAGAGCAACCAAGTGTAAAGAAAGAAGTAAAAAAAGAAGAATATAATAAGCCAAGATATGAAAAAAAAGAAATAAATGAAGATACTATAAAAGGAAGAGTTATAAAAGATGATTCTGTTTCTATAAAGAGCATAATAGGTGAAGAAGAATCTGTAACTATTGAAGGAGAAGTTTTTGGTACAGAAGAGTTTGAACCAGCTTCTAAGGCATTCAAAATATTAACAATAAAAATTACTGACTATGCTGATAGTATCTATTGTAAAATTTTTTCTAGAGATGATGAAGAGTTTTCTATGCTAAAGAAAACCTGTGGTAAAGGTAGTTGGTTAAAGATAAGAGGATCGACTAAAATAGATAAGTATTCTGGTGGAGAAGTTGTATTAAATATTAGAGATATTAACAAAATAGAAGCAAAGAAAACAAAAAAAATTATAGATGATGCTGAAGTAAAAAGAGTAGAATTACATGCACATACTATGATGAGTCAAATGGATGGAGTAACTAAGTTAGATTTAGGTAAACATACATGTGAACTTGTTAGTAATGCTATTGATATGGGCTATAGAGGTGTTGCAATTACAGATCATAACGGTTGCCAAGCCTTCCCAATATCATATCAAATAATAAAGGCTTATAACAAAAAACAAGAAGATCCTAGTAAACATTTTAAGGGTTTATATGGTACAGAATTAACATTGGTTGATGATACTGTAAATATAGTAGTAAGACCAACTGATTTGCCACTTGATAAATCAACTTATGTAGTCTTTGATACAGAGACAACTGGATTTAATGCTGCAGGTGGAGATCAAATGATTGAAATAGGTGCAGTAAAAATATGTGAGGGTGTAATAGTCGATAGATTTGATGAACTCATTAATCCTGGATATCATATACCTGATCATATAACACAACTAACATATATTACTGATGAAATGGTTGCAAATTGTGATAATGAGGAAAACGTTACTAAAAGATTCTTAGAGTGGGCAAAAGACTTACCAATGGTTGCACATAATGCTAAGTTTGATATTTCGTTTATAACAATGGCAATGAAAAAATATAATCTTGGGGAATTCACAAATACTGTAATAGATACATTAGAACTTTCTCATGTAATAGATCAAGCTTATTCTAGACACGGCTTATCTGCATTAGTCAAAAGATATAATGTTCCATGGGATGAAGATGCACACCATAGAGCTGATTACGATGCAGAAGGAACAGCATTAGTATTCCATAAGATGATGCAAAAATTAGTATCACAAAATTATGATACTATTAATGACTTGGAGAAATTAATTCCTAAAGATGAAATTCATAAATTCGGAAGAACTTATCATTTTAACTGTATAGCTATTAATAAAAAGGGATTGAAAAATTTGTTTAAAATTATTTCTCTAGCTAATACAACATATTTATACAAGACACCTAGAATACTTAGAAGTAAGTTAGAAGAATTAAGAGAAGGCTTAATAATAGGTAGTGGTTGTTATGAGTCTGAAGTATTTATACAAGCTAGGAGTAAAGAAGGTCAAGAATTAACTAATATAATTAACTTCTATGATTATGTTGAAGTTCAACCACCTGAGGTTTATTCTCATTTGATTCAAACAAGTGATTTTAAAGATGAGGGAGAAGTAAGAAATCATATTAGAAAGATAGTTAAAGCAACAAAAGATGCTGGCAAGATTATAGTTGCTACTGGTGATGTTCATCATTTCTATAGAGATGATAAAATATTTAGGAAAATAATAGTTAATCAAAAGGTTCCTGGTGGAGGACGTCATCCACTTGCAAAAAAAGATATAACAGATATTCCATCTCAGCATTTTAGAACTACAAAAGAAATGCTTAACGATTTTGCGTTTTTGGGTGATGATTTAGCATATGAAATAGTTGTTACTAATACAAATAAGATATTAGATATGACTGATGAAATTGAAGTTATTATAGATACGAAGGGAATACCTTTTTCACCTAGAGTAAAGAGTGATGATGGTTTATCTTATTTGGATTGTCCAAAGGCAGTTGCAGACTTGGTTTATTCAAAAGCATCTTCATGGTATGGAGATCCATTACCATATAATATTGAAGAGAGAATCGCAAAAGAATTATATGGTGATATAGTATATAAAGCAATTAGTTATAATGTTTCTAAAGATGCAACTATTTCTTCCATAGAGGAAACAAAAAAAAGAATTTTCAGTGAAATCCATACTACTATAATATCTGGTTTTGATAAAGTAAAAGAAGTTTTAAGCGAGTATTTAAAAGAAATTTGGACAGATGATGATGGTGAATTAAATGAAGAATCTTTATCAAAGAGATTAAAGAAAGAATTAGGTGGAATAATAGGTGGCGGATTTGATCCAATATATTTGATTGCTCAGAGGCTTGTAAAACACTCTAATGATGATGGATACTTAGTTGGTTCACGTGGTTCTGTTGGATCAAGCTTTGTTGCAACAATGATGGGAATAACAGAAGTAAATCCACTTCCGGCACATTATAGATGTCTAAATTGTAAAAATAGTATCTTTGATGATGAAAATAATAATCCTTTAGGTGCAGAGTATTCTTGTGGATTTGATTTACCTGATAAGAAATGCCCTAAATGTGGAGAACCTCTTTATAAAGATGGACAAGACATGCCTTTTGCAACCTTCTTAGGATTTAATGCTGACAAAGTTCCAGATATCGATCTTAATTTTTCCGATTTAAATCAAGCTTCAGCACATGAATATACAAAGGTTTTGTTTGGCGTTAACAATGTATATAGAGCTGGTACAATAGGAACTGTTGCAGATAAAACTGCTTTTGGTTATGTAAAAGGTTATTGTGAAGATAAAGGAATAAATATGAGAACTGCAGAAGTTGAAAGACTTGCTGCTGGATGTACCGGTGTTAAGAGAACAACAGGACAACATCCTGGTGGAATTGTAGTTGTACCTGATTATATGGAAGTATCTGATTTTACTCCGTTCCAATTTCCTGCAGATGATCCTACAAGTGCATGGAGAACAACACATTTTGATTACCATTCAATAGAAGAAGATTTATTGAAACTTGATATACTTGGTCATTCAGATCCAACACAGTTACGTATGATTCAAGATTTGACTAAAACTGATATATTAAAAGTTCCACTTGATGATAAAGAAACTATGAGTATATTTACATCTACAAAGGCATTAGGAGTTACAAATGAACAAATAATGTGTCCAACTGGTACATTAGGAATACCAGAATTTGGTACACCTTTTACAATTGGAATGGTGTCCGAAACTAAGCCTACAACTTTTGCAGAACTTATAAAAATATCTGGACTTTCTCATGGAACTGATGTATGGCTTGGTAATGCACAAGAACTTATTAAGAATAATGTTGTTCCATTTAAAGAGGTTATTGGATGTCGTGATGATATAATGGTTTATCTTATGTATCATGGTGTTGAACCTATTAAAGCATTTAAAATAATGGAATTTGTAAGAAAAGGTAGAGCAAGTAAAGACCCTGAAACTTGGAAAACTCATAAAGAAACTATGGAAAAAGCTGGTATTGAGAGCTGGTTTATAGATTCCTGTCAAAAAATAAAATATATGTTCCCAAAAGCACATGCTGCTGCATATGTAATAAGTGCATTTAGAATTGCTTGGTATAAAGTACACATGCCTGTATATTTTTATGCATCTTGGTTAACATCAAAAGCAACTGATGTTGATGTAGAAGCAATGATTAAGGGATATGATGCTATTAAAGCAAAAATTGAAGATATTCAACTTAAGGGTTATGAAGCAACTAATAAAGAATTAGGAATGCTTGAAAGTTTAAAAGTATGCTTAGAAGCTTCAGCTAGAGGAATTAAATTTGTTCCTATAGAGCTTGATAAAAGCGGGTCAACTGTTTGGGGTGTAAAAGATGAAACATCAATTTATCCACCATTTTCATCAATTGATGGTTTGGGTGATGTTGTTGCAAACAATATAGTAAAAGAAAGGGATAAAAAAGAATTTTTAAGTATTGAAGATTTACAAAATAGATGTAAAATTTCTTCAACACTAGTTGATAAAATGAAAAGTATGAAAATACTTGATGGTATGCCAGAATCAAGTCAATTAAGTTTGTTTTAAAATGACAAATTATGTCAATAATATATATAAATAAAAAGTTTCAATATAAAAATTTGTTAACTTAATGTATAATATTATTAGTACAAGAAATAATTAGTGAGTATGTTTATTTGTTGTAATGATATTTTAAATATAGGAGGTGTGCCTATAAGTAATTTAAAATAATTTGTAGTTTTAAAAATAAGAATTAGAAGAGAGGAAGAAAAAAATATGGATTATAGTTATTACGCATACCCAGAAGAAACTGCATCATCAGTTATAAAATTAGGAACAGGAGGAACAATTGTTTCATTAGCAATAGCAGTTTTTCTACTTGTATCAATGTGGAAATTATTTACAAAAGCAGGAAAAGAAGGATGGAAATCATTAATACCAATTTATAATATTTATACATTAATAGGAATTGCAGGATTACCTGGTTGGTATTTATTACTATTCCTTGTACCATTTGCTAATATATATGCTATGTTTAAAATTTATATTGAATTAGCACATAAATTTGGAAAATCAACTGGATTTGGAGTTTTAACAGTATTCTTTGCAATAATATGCATACCTATTTTAGCATTTGGAAGTGCTCAATATAACCAAAGCAGTAATTAAATAGTCAAGTCAATGTATTAAAAACATTGGCTTTTTATATTGTTAAAATTGTGTTAATATATTTTTGGTGATTTTATGGATGGCTTTTTAGTAATAGATAAGGAAAAAGAATATACATCTAGAGATGTAGTTAATATAATTTCAAAGAAATTTAATACAAATAGAGTTGGTCATATGGGAACATTGGATCCTAATGCAACAGGGGTTTTAGTTATTGCCATTGGAAAAGCATTAAAATTAATTGATTTATTGTCACATGAGAAAAAAGAATATATAGCAACCGTAAAATTGGGTATTAAAACAGATACATTGGATATTACTGGAAAAATAATAGAAAAAGAAAAATATAGAGATTTGGATTCAGATGTCATTAATAGTGTACTTCATTCATTTGTTGGTAAAAGTATGCAAGAGGTTCCACTGTATTCTGCACTAAAAGTAAATGGAAAGAGACTTTATGAATATGCAAGAGAAAATAAAAAAGTTAAACTTCCAGTTAGGGAAATAGAAGTTTTTGAAATTGAACTTTTGAGTATTAATAAAGATGAATTTATGTTTAGAACAGTAGTAAGTAAGGGAACATATATAAGAAGTTTAATTAGAGATATCGGAATAAAATTAGGTCAAAATGCAACTATGAAAGATTTAAGAAGAACTAAGCAAGGCTCTTTTAAAATAGATAACAGTATTACATTGGATGATATCGAAAAAAATAATTATAGAATTGTTAGTATGTATGATGCTTTAAAAGATTACAAAATTGTTAGTGTTGATAGTTTTATAGAAGGTAAAATATTAAATGGTCGTATATTAGAAAATAGATATGATGATTCTATCATTGTTTTTTGTAATAGTAATAAAGAAATACTTGCTGTTTACGAGGTTTATCAAAAAGATAAAACAAAAATCAAGCCTATTAAAGTATTAAAATAAAAATTAATACTAATTTAGGTTGAAATAATTTAAAAATTGTTGTAAAATACAGTTAACTTCTGAAAGAGGAGTAGTTATTGTTGATATTTTAAGAGAAGTATGTTTGGTGAGAATACTAATATCTAAATAATGAAGACACTTTTATAATGTGAAGCGTATATCTGCGTTAAAGAATAATTGAGTAAAATTAAGGTGGCACCACGGAGTTAATTCGTCCTTTAGAGTGTTACCTTTTTATATTAAGGAGGAAATATATGTTAGTTAAACCAAAGGGATGCCATGATATATATGGTATTGAATCAAAAAAATGGCAATATGTAAGTAAAGTAATAGATTCTTTGATGGAGAAGTATAATTATAATTTTATTCGTACACCAATATTTGAATCTAGTGAATTATTCCATAGAGGAGTTGGTGAATCAACAGATATTGTCTCTAAAGAAACATATGACTTTAAAGACAGAGGCGATAGATCTATGACTTTAAGGCCTGAAGGAACTGCTGGTATTGTAAGAAGTTTCATTGAAAACAAAATGTATGGTGATTCAACGCAACCAATAAAATTATATTACAATAGTACAATGTATAGGTATGAACGTCCTCAATCTGGAAGAGACAGGGAACTTACTCAGTTTGGTGCTGAAGTTCTTGGTAGTGATGATCCACTTGTTGATGCAGAAATTATATCTATACCTGTTAATTTATTTAAACTATTAGGGCTAAAAGAGATTAAAGTTAAAATAAATTCATTAGGAGACAATGAGTCACGTAGTATGTATAGAGAAGCTCTTGTTGAACATTTTTCTAAGTATATTGATGAATTATGTCCAGATTGTCAAGAAAGATACAAAAAGAATCCAATGAGAATATTAGATTGCAAAGTTGATAAAAATCATGAAGCTTTAAAAACAGCTCCCAAGACTATTGATTATTTAAATGATGAATCTAAAAAGAGATTTGAAGACGTAAAAAATTATTTGTCAGAACTTGAAATGGATTATGAAGTTGATCCTAGCGTTGTCAGAGGACTAGATTATTATAATCATACTGTTTTTGAAATAGAAGCTCATGTTGATGGTTTTGGTTCTAATAATGTTTTAGCTGGTGGTGGAAGATATAATGGTTTAGTTGAATTACTAGGTGGACCATCTACTCCAGCAATTGGTTTTGCTCTTGGAATGGGACGTCTTATGATGGCACTTGAATTAGAAAAAATTGATCTTCCTGTAATTGATGATATTGAAGCATTTATAATGTATGTATCTCAAACAGAAAAAAAATATGCGTCAAGCCTTGCTCAAATGCTTAGAATGAATGGATTTAGAGTTGAAACAGAATACATGGGTAGAGGATTAAAGGCACAATTTAAACAAGCTGATAGATTAAAAAGTAAATTTTTAATAATTTTAAATGATAGTGATTTAATGAATGATGAAGTAAAAGTAAAAAATAATACAACAAAAGAGGAAGAATTAATTGGAATTGATTATATAATGTATTATTTAGATGAACATTTATCTAGTGATAATGATTCTTGCTGTGATGATGACTGTTGTTGCGATGATGATTGCCATTGTCATAATGATTCTAACTTAGATTAGTAAATGAAAAGGTGGTTTTGTGTTTGAAACTAAATAAATTGAATTTGTATCAAGGAAGTTTTAAAAGGAATCTTTTAAGCGGGATTGCAGTAGTGACACTTGCAGGAACAATTGTTTTTTCATTTAATAATTGTGCATCATTAAATGGTGTAATTGATGATAAAGATACAGTTACTATGGAAGAGGTTGCACATTTATTTGTTGTTGAGTTAGAGCATGATAATGATAGAGAGTATTTACTTACTCAATATACTAAAAATGTATTTGGTGCTTCACTTTATGATGTTAAAACTAGAAAGAAAGTTATTGATGTCACTGGAAAAGAATTATTATCAGAAGCATTTAAAGATAAAGGAAATTTAATTACCTTTGAAGGAATGTCAAAATATTTTGATTATTATCTAACTATAAAAGATGAATATAGTTATGATGAAGTTATGCAAGTATTTGATACTGCCATTGAACATTATGAAGACACTAGAGAAGAAAACGTATCAAAAAATATAAAGGAAAGGAATCGTCAAAGAAGTTATGAAAAAAAATAATAATGGGGAATTTAGAATACAAAATGTAGGTGATCAAGTAACACTATATGGATGGGTTCAAAAGAAAAGAAATTTAGGTGGCTTAGTATTTATAGATTTAAGAGATAGAAGCGGAATTATTCAATTGGTTGTAAAACCAGATAATAAATATTATGAAACAGCTTCATCACTTAAATCAGAGTCTGTTATAAAAATTGAAGGAAAGATATCTGAAAGGGAGAGTAAAAATAATAAAATTCCAACTGGTGATATTGAAGTTATAGTTGATAATATTGAACTTATTAATCAATCTATTGATATACCTTTTGAAATAAATAATGATTTAACTGCACTAGAAGATACTAGATTGAAATATAGGTATTTAGATATAAGAAGAGATAATATAAAGAATAATCTATTACTAAGACATAAAGTATGTATGATTACTAGAAATTATTTATCAAATAATGATTTTGTTGAAGTTGAAACTCCAATTCTATGTGTACCAACACCAGAAGGTGCAAGGGATTATTTAGTTCCATCAAGAATATTTAATGGAAGGTTTTATGCATTACCACAATCTCCTCAAATATATAAACAACTTTTAATGATTGGTGGTATGGAAAGATATTTCCAAATTGCAAGATGCTTTAGAGATGAGGATTTAAGAGCAGATCGTCAACCTGAATTTACTCAAATTGATATTGAAATGAGTTTTAGTGATGAAGAAGATATATTTGGTGTTGTTGAAGGATTGATGGGAAACATTTTCAAAGATATAAAAGGTATAACTTTAGATAAATTTCCTAGATTAAGATATACTGAATGTATTGATAGATTTGGAAGTGATAAACCAGATACAAGATTTGATATGGAAATAAAAGATATATCAAATATATTTAAAAATACAGAGTTTGAAATATTTAAAAACATATTAAATTCAAATGGTATTATTAATGCAATTGTGCTTAAGAATCATTCAAATGATTTATCTAGAAAGGATATAGATAAATTAACTGAGTTTGTTAAAATATATAAAGCAAAAGCTCTTTCATATTTGAAATATAATAATTCTGAATTTTCAGGTGGATTTGCTAAATTTATAACAGATGAAGAAAAAAATGAAATTATTAATACTTTAGGTATTGAAGAAAATGATTTGATTTTTGTGATTGCAGATAAGAAAAATGTTGTTAAAACAGCTTTAGGAGCATTGAGAGTTAAACTTGGACATGACTTTAATTTAATAGATAATACTAAATATAATTTTTTATGGGTTACAGAATTTCCTATGTTTGAGTTTTCAGAGGAAGAAAATAGGTATGTAGCCGCACATCATCCATTTACTTCTCCTAGAGAAGAAGATATGGATAAACTATTGACAGATAAAGAAAATTGCTTTTCAAGGGCATATGATCTTGTTTTAAATGGATATGAATTATTAAGCGGATCGGTTAGAATTCATGATAGTAATACTCAAAGTAGGGTTTTTGAAGCAATTGGATTAACTAAAGAAGATGCACAAAGAAAATTTGGATTTTTCTTAGAAGCATTTAAGTATGGAGCACCTCCTCATTGTGGAGTGGGTATTGGACTTGAAAGATTAATAATGATACTTGCTGGTACAGATAATATAAGAGATGTAGTTGCATTTCCAAAAACAGCTAGTGCTTCATGTTTGATGAGTGAGGCTCCTGGTGTAGTAGATGAAAAAGCATTAAATGATTTAGGAATTAAGATAAAATAAATAAGAAAGATACTTTGAAAAAAAGTGTCTTTTTACTTGCTTTAATTTAGTTAATATAGTAATATGAATATATGAACAATTATTCATATAATATAGAGGTGATAAATATGCATAATGAAAATTTAATTAGTGGGTTAAGTGAATTCTTTAAAGTCCTAGGTGATACTACTAGGCTTAGAATTTTAGATTTGTTATTAAAAAAAAGTATGTGTGTTAATGAAATGTCTATGAAACTTAATATAAGTCAGTCAGCAATATCACATCAATTAAAAAATCTAAGAACTTCTAATTTAATTAAGTCGGAAAAGATAGGACAAATGGTTAATTATAGTATTGCAGATGAGCATGTGGAAATAATAATTAAGTATGGTCTTGAACATATAAAGGAGGAAATTAAATGATAAAAAAATTCAAAATAAATGAAGATTTAGTTAAAATTATTATTAGCTTTATATTATTTGTTTTTTCATTTTTTATAAAAGATTATAAGATATTTTATTTAATTGTTTTAATACTTAGTTATTTAATAGTTTCATATGAAGTATTTATTGATGCTTTTAAAAATGCTTTGAAAGGTGAAATTTTTGATGAAAATCTACTTATGATTATTGCAACTGTTGGAGCGTTTTTTATAAATGAATATCAGGAAGCAATTATTGTAATGCTTTTATTTGAATTAGGTGAATATATATCTGATTTAGCTGTTGACAATTCAAAAAAATCTATTACTGAGTTGATGGATTTAAGAAGTGATTATGTTTATTTGAAAGTAAATAATAAAATTAAGAAAGTAGACATTAAAGATGTAAAGTTAGATAGTATATTTGTAGTAAAACCGGGTGAAAAAGTACCTCTTGATGGTGTTATAGTTGATGGAAATACAAATATAGATTCATCCTCTCTAACAGGAGAATCTATACCAAAACATGTAAAAGTTGGCGATTCTGTACTTAGTGGTACATTAAATGTTGATAGTGTGATAGAAGTTAAGTCAACTAGTGAATTTGAAACATCAACTGCTAGTAAAATAATAGATATAATAGAAAAGTCAAATGATAAAAAAACTAATACTGAAAAATTTATTACAAGATTTTCTAGAATATATACACCAATAGTTGTTTTGCTTTCTATACTAATAACACTAATTCCAGTTATTTTAGGATATGAATTTAATGATTGGATATATAAATCATTAGAATTTTTAGTAATATCATGTCCTTGTGCATTGGTTGTTTCAGTTCCACTAGGATTCTTTTGTGGAATAGGTAGAGCAAGTAAGGAAGGAATATTAATAAAGGGTAGTAATGAATTAGATCATTTATCTAAGATAAAAGCTATTGTTTTTGATAAAACAGGAACTATTACTCACGGAAATTTTGAAGTTAATAAAGTTTGTAATACTAAAGGTGTAGAAAAAGATAAACTTTTAGAAATTGCTGCATATTGTGAATTTTATTCAAATCATCCAATTGCAAAAGCAATAATAAAAAAATATGATAAAGATATAGATAAAAATAAAATAAAAGATTTTAATGAAAAATCTGGATATGGTGTTAGTTGTAAGATAAATAAAGACAAATATATTGTAGGTTCATTTAAGTACTTAAGTGAAAATAATATAAAAGCACAAGTTCATAACAATGAAATTGGAACGGTTATATATATAGCTAAAAACAATGAGTATTTAGGACATATTTTAATTACTGATATAATAAAAAAAGAAGCATATGATTTAGTTGAACAATTGAGTTTGGTGGGAATAGACAAAGTTACTATGTTATCTGGGGATGATATTGAAATAGTTAAAAAAGTCGGCAATGAGGTCAAAATAAATGATTATTACTCTAATCTTTTACCTAATGAAAAAGTAGAAAAGCTAAATGAAATAAAGAAAGAAAACTTTACTGCATTTGTTGGGGATGGAATAAATGATGCACCGGTTATAAAACTATCTGATATAGGTTATTCCATGGGTGGAATAGGTAGTGATGCTGCAATTGAAGCAAGTGATGTAGTACTTATGAAGGATGATTTATCAAATATAGTAAAATCAATTAAAATCTCTAAGATGTGTAAAAAAATAATAACATTTAATATAGTTTTTGCACTTGTGTTTAAAGTGTTAATATTAATTTTATCTTTTCTAGGAATAACAAATATGTTGATGGCTGTTTTTTCAGATGTTGGTGTAACACTTTTATCTGTTTTAAATGTGCTTAGAATAATGAAGAAAAAGATTTAGGTGTTATAAAACTATTATTTTGGGAATAAATAATAATAGGTGATGATTTTGAAAAAGATAGAAAAAGCATTTTATCTATTATTTCCCCTAATAGTAGGAGGACTTAGTGCATTAATAAGTGGAAATTTTTCAGATACTTATAATTTGCTTAATAAGCCAGTATTGTCTCCACCGGGTTATGTGTTTGGAATTGTATGGTCAATATTATTTATTCTAATGGGATTATCTTATTATTTAATAAAACGCGATAATAATTATGTAGATGATAATGTAAAGTTTTGGTACTATTTTCAGTTGTTTTTGAATTTTATGTGGTCAATAATATTTTTTAGATTTAAGTTCTTTACATTTTCATTTATTTGGTTGTTAATATTACTACTTTCAATATGGATTACATTTTTGAAATTTAAAGATATTAATAAAACTTCTGCGTATCTACTTATACCTTATATCATATGGGTTAGCTTTGCTGGATATTTGAATTTGATGATAGCAGTTTTAAATTAGTATTATTATACATTTTTAAGACATATTTAAAATAAAACAATAAAAAATGATTCGTTTTATGAACCATTTTTTTAGTTTACTTATTTGTTATTTCAAAGCTTTCAAAATAATAATTATTATTTATTTTTTTTAGGGTATACTTATATGTATTATATAATTCCCATTTTGGCGTAACATTTTTATTAGTGTTATTATCATTTTGATTAATAAATTCAATACTATCTAAATTTTTTTCCAAAAGTGTTGTTTTATTGTAATCTTTATAGTAATTTACTGCAGGAGAATCAACTGTTCCTGCATCAGTATATTTTGCAAATGCTTGTTTTTCATAAATATATAGATAATCATTATTTTTTTCAGCACTGATAACTTTTTTGTTTATATAATCATCAGCTTGAAATGTTTTTCCACATGAACCATGTAGTTCTAATCCATCTTCCTTTATATTAATGCCTGTGTCATAAACCTCATATTGTGTTGAGTATGAAGGCTTATTTTTAAGTGATTTTATTGTATTTACTGTGATTGTTTGATTTAAGACATATTTGTTTAAAGCAGAATTTAATACTTCAAATGATACTGTTTTTTTAGGGTTATCAGCATCACAAACTGAAACTATATAGCTTTTATCAATATTTTTTAGTGCAGTTGCTACTAAATCATAATTTGATATTTCTGATATATTATAACTATTCTTGCTATAAAGATCATCATTTGAAATATATATGTTTTTTAATATTTTCATAGCATTAGTTACAACCTCTGAATCAATCGAAATAGTTTCATTACTATTATAATTGTTTGAATTATTATTATTATTATTGCTATTATTTGTATTTGTGTAAAATTTGTCATAACATATATGACCAATTAAACCAAATATAATTAAGATTAAAAGTATTATCAAAACAATTATACCTTTTGAATTCTTTTTTTCAATTTCCATATTTCCTCCTATTATAATCTAATTGTAGCATTCTAAATTATAAAAGTCTATCTATATTTGTTATGTTTGTCATATTTTTTTGTTTTGTTCCTATATAATGTAAAGTTATATTAAATATAGATTAAAGAAATAAAAAAAATAGTAAAATCTCTTTAATTACGACTCGTAATTATGTTATAATAAACAACGTGAAGGAAGGAGCAAGATATAGACATGAAATATGTATATTTATTCAGTGAAGGTAATGCTGATATGAGAAACCTTCTTGGTGGTAAAGGTGCTAACTTAGCAGAAATGACTAATATTGGTTTACCAGTACCTCAAGGTTTTACTATCACTACTGAAGCTTGTACTCAATACTATGAAGATGGTAGAGAGATTAATGAAGAAATTCAATCTCAAATTAATGAGTATATTGGAAAAATGGAAGAAATTACAGGAAAGAAATTTGGAGATAAGGAAAATCCATTATTAGTTTCTGTAAGAAGTGGTGCTAGAGCATCTATGCCTGGTATGATGGATACTATTCTTAACTTAGGTCTTAATGAAGATGTTGTTAATGTAATAGCAGAAAAATCAAATAATCCACGTTGGGCTTGGGACTGCTACAGAAGATTTATCCAAATGTATTCTGATGTAGTTATGGAAGTTGGTAAAAAATATTTTGAACAACTTATCGATGAGATGAAAGCTAAAAAAGGAGTTACTCAAGATATTGAACTTGATGCTGATGATTTAAAAGAATTAGCAAATCAATTCAAAGCTGAATATAAGGAAAAAATAGGAACTGATTTCCCAACTGATCCAAAAGAACAATTAATGGGTGCTATTAAAGCAGTATTCCGTTCATGGGATAACCCAAGAGCTAATGTTTACAGAAGAGATAATGATATTCCTTATTCATGGGGAACTGCTGTAAACGTACAAGCAATGGCTTTTGGTAACATGGGAGATGACTGTGGTACTGGTGTTGCATTTACTCGTGACCCAGCAACAGGTGAAAAAGGATTATTCGGAGAATTCTTAACTAATGCACAAGGTGAAGACGTTGTTGCTGGTGTTAGAACTCCAATGCATATTGCTGAAATGGAACAAAAATTTCCAGAAGCATTTAAAGAATTCAAAAAAGTTTGTGAAACACTTGAATCTCATTACAGAGATATGCAAGATATGGAATTTACTGTTGAACATGGTAAACTTTATATGTTACAAACAAGAAATGGTAAGAGAACAGCTCAAGCTGCTTTAAAAATTGCTTGTGATTTAGTTGATGAAGGTATGAGAACAGAGGAAGAAGCTGTAGCTATGATTGATCCTCGTAACTTAGACACATTACTACATCCACAATTTGATGCTGCTGCACTTAAAAAGGCTGTACCTGCTGGTAAAGGTTTAGGAGCATCTCCAGGAGCTGCTTGTGGTAAAATCGTATTTACTGCAGAAGACGCAGAAGAGTGGAATGCAAGAGGAGAAAAAGTTGTACTTGTTAGACTTGAAACTTCTCCAGAAGATATTACTGGTATGAAAGCTAGCCAAGGTATCTTAACTGTTCGTGGAGGAATGACAAGTCACGCTGCTGTTGTTGCTCGTGGTATGGGTACTTGCTGTGTATCTGGTTGCGGGGATATCGCAATGGATGAAGAAAATAAGAAATTTACTCTTGCTGGTAAAACTTATCATGAAGGAGATTATATCTCAATAGATGGTTCTACTGGTAATATATATGATGGAATTATTCCTACAGTTGATGCTAAAATCGCTGGAGAATTTGGTAGAGTTATGGAATGGGCTGATAAATTCAGAACATTAAAAGTTAGAACTAATGCTGATACACCTGCTGATGCAAAAAAAGCAAAAGAACTTGGCGCAGAAGGAATTGGTCTTTGCCGTACAGAGCATATGTTCTTTGAAGCAGATAGAATTGCTGCATTTAGAGAAATGATTTGTTCTGACAGTGTTGAAGAAAGAGAAGCTGCCCTTGATAAGATTTTACCTTACCAACAAGGTGACTTTGAAAAATTATATGAAGCACTAGAAGGATATCCAGTTACAATAAGATTCTTGGATCCACCTCTACATGAGTTCGTTCCAACTGAAGAAGCTGATATCAAAAAACTTGCTGATACACAAGGTAAGAGTGTTGAATATATTAAAAACTTAATTGCATCTTTACATGAATTTAACCCAATGATGGGACACAGAGGATGCCGTTTAGCTGTAACTTATCCAGAAATAGCTAAAATGCAAACTAAAGCTGTAATTCGTGCTGCAATTAATGTTAAAAAAGCACATCCAGATTGGAATATTAAACCAGAAATAATGATTCCACTTGTTTGTGAAGTTAAAGAATTAAAATTTGTTAAGAATGTAGTAGTTGAAACTGCTGATGCAGAAATTAAAGCTGCTGGTATTGACTTAGAATACGAGGTTGGTACTATGATAGAAATTCCAAGAGCTGCTTTAACCGCTGATGAAATAGCTAAAGAAGCTGACTTCTTCTGCTTTGGTACAAACGACTTAACTCAAATGACATTTGGATTTTCAAGAGACGATGCTGGTAAATTCTTAAATTCTTACTATGATAATAAGATTTTCGAAAACGATCCATTTGCTAAACTTGATCAAGATGGTGTTGGAAAATTAATGGAAACTGCTGTAAAACTTGGAAAACCAGTTAATCCAAAATTACATATTGGTATTTGTGGAGAACATGGTGGAGATCCATCAAGTGTTGAATTCTGTAACAAGATTGGACTTGATTATGTGTCTTGTTCACCATTTAGAGTTCCAATAGCTAGACTTGCTGCTGCACAAGCTGCAATCAAAGCAGGAAAGTAAAATAATATTTGAAGTATAAAAGGCTAGGTAAAACTGGTCTTTTTTTATCAATATAAATGTTGCGTAAACGCAACAGCAATGATATAATTGTTGTGGGTGTTGAACGATGGATAGAATAGAAGAATTTATAAGTGAAGAAAAATTAAATCAAGAATTTATTTTTGAATTTATAAAGCTAAGACATAAACTCGGATTAACTCAAGCACAAATGGCAAAAAAATCCAATGTGTTAAGAGATAAAATTGCTAAAATAGAAGCAGGTATATATCCACCTAATATTAAGAGCTTATTTAAGATATTAGGCCCATTGGGATATACCATTAGAATTTCAAAAATTGATGAAGATAGGGAGTGAATACGATGGAAAAAATAGAAGTAAAAGGACTATCTATCAATATTACAGGAATTGAAGATAATGATTATATTTCATTAACAGATTTGGCAAGAATTAAAAATTCAAAGGAACCTAAAGATGTAGTTAAAAACTGGATGAGGACTAGATCAACTCTTGAATTTTTAGGATTGTGGGAGAAAATGAATAATCCTGAATTTAGGGGGGTCGATTTCGAACCCCTACTATCAGAAACCGGTAAAAATTCATTTACAATGTCACCTACAAGATGGATTAGTGAGTTTAATGCAATAGGTATTAAAACAAAATCAACAAAAAGCGGTGGAACATTTGCTCATAGGGATATTGCATTTGAATTTGCTTCTTGGATATCTCCTGAAATCAAATTGTATATTATCAAAGAATTTCAAAGATTAAAAATTCAAGAATCAGAGCAATTAGAATGGCATGGTAAACGAATGCTAACAAAATTAAATTATTTAATTCATACTGATGCCATTAAGGAATATTTATTACCAATTAAATTATCAAATGATCAAAAAAATTATGTTTATGCATCAGAAGCGGATATTTTAAATGTAGCATTATTTGGAAAAAGTGCAAAAAAATGGCATGATGATAATCCTAACAAGAAGGGTAATATCAGAGACTATGCTTCAACAGTTGAATTAGCTATATTATCTAATATTGAATTTCAAAATGCAAAACTAATTGAGGAAGGTATCAATCAAAAAGAAAGATTAATATTACTAAATAAAGAAGCAAATAGAGAAAAAGAGATATTTAATAAAAATAAAGAAAAGGTAATATATAAATTAGAAAATAAATGCTAAATATTAAGTAAGTAATTTAGTAAATATTAGCAGTAATTTTTTTAAAGTTGTCAGTTACACATGTTGTAATCAAATCAGGAAAGTAAAATAATATTTGAAGTATAAAAGGCTAGGTAAAATTGGTCTTTTTATTATGTATATTTGTTTTCATAATAGTAAATAAAGGATATAATTAAATTAAAATTCACTTTTGTAACTTAGTTGTAACTTTGAAAGTATATAATGAAGTTGTAAGAAGGGAGAAACGTATATGGAAATTTTAAGAGTAGAGAATCTTACAAAAGTTTATGGCAGTGGTACAACTAAAGTTATTGCACTTGATGATGTATCATTTTCGGTAGAAAAAGGGGAATTTGTCGCAATAGTTGGTGCATCTGGTTCAGGTAAATCTACATTGCTTCATTTAATTGGAGGGGTGGATCGCCCAACTTCTGGTAAGGTTTTTATTGATGAAAAAAACATTTATAATTATGATGATGATAAACTAGCTATATTTAGAAGAAGACAGGTAGGCTTAATTTATCAATTTTATAATCTAATACCTATACTTAATGTAGTAGAGAATATCACATTACCTCTTGATTTAGACAATAGAAAAGCAGACAGTGAATATTTAAATCAATTAATAAAATTACTAGGATTAGAAAATAGAAAAAATCATTTACCAAATGAATTATCAGGTGGTCAACAGCAAAGAACATCAATTGGTAGAGCTTTGATAACTAATCCAACTATTATTCTAGCGGATGAACCAACTGGAAACTTGGATTCAAAGTCTAGTGATGAAATTATGGAGCTACTTAAAAAATCTAATAAAGAATATAAACAAACTATTATAATGATTACTCATAATATGGAAATTGCTAAATGTGCTGATAGAATAATTCAAATTGAAGATGGAAGAATTGTTAAGGAGATGTAGAATATGAATATCCTTAATAAATTAACTATAAAAAATTTGAAATTGAATAAAAAAAGAAGTCTGGGCACGATAATAGGTATTATTTTATCAGTTGCTTTAATATGCGCTGTTAGTAATATGGTATCAAGTTTTAGAGAAACGCTAATTCAAAATGCAATTAATGAATCTGGTTATTGGCATATTAGGTTATATAATGTATCTAATGACAAACTTAAGGGGTTAAAATTAAATAAGGATATTGATAATATTTATACAATATCTGAAGATGGATATGCAAAGTTAGATACAATTAAAAATGAGTATAAACCATATCTAAAGTTTTATGGAATGAACAAAGAGGCTTTTAATAATTTAAAATTCAAATTAATTAAGGGAAGATTTCCTAAAAATGATAATGAAATAATAATTAGTGAACATCTTAATAAAAATGGTAAAGCTAATTTAAAAATTGATGATGAAATAACTGTTAATGTTGGAGATAGAGTAACACTTGAAGATGATTATGTTTTAAATGATAGTAATCCATTTGATAAAGGTAATGAAATAATTAAAAATCCTAATACAAAAAAATATAGAGTTGTTGGTATTATAAAAAGACCAGATGTTAGTTTTGAACCTATGTCTGCACCTGCTTATACTACAATAACAACTTCAACTAATAAAGATAATTCTAGTGCTTTTATTTCTTTAAAGAATCCTAGAGATAAAAATTCATTTGTAGAATTATTAGGTGCTAGACATTATGATGAAGTTGTTAATATGGGAATTAATAATCCTCGATATGATTATACACTTAATAATGAATTGTTAAGATGGGAAGCATTAAAGTTTTCTGATTCAACATTTAGTATGTTGTTATCTATTGCTGAAGTCGTAATCTTTATTATTATTTTTACAAGCATATTTTGTATAAGAAACTCGTTTGCTATTTCTACAACTGAGAAAATGAGGATGTATGGAATGTTATCTAGTGTAGGTGCAACTAAAAAGCAAATTAAAAAGAGTGTTTTAACTGAGGGATTTATCTTAGGATCGATTGCTATTCCAATAGGTATTATGTGTGGAATTATTGCTGTATTTGTACTTTTAAAAATAGTGAATTTACTTTTAGGAGATTTCTTGTTCAATAATATTGATGGAATGGTATTTAAAGTATCGTTTGTAGCAATTATAATTTCTATAATACTTGGTTTTGTTACAATTTATTTTTCAGCAATATCTTCAGCAAAGAAAGCAGCAAAAGTAAGCCCGATTGATAATTTGAGAAATACTAATGACATTAAAATAAGTTCTAAAAAACTTAAAACTCCAAAATTAATTAAAAATGTATTTAAAACAGGTGGGGTTCTAGCATATAAAAATTTAAAGAGAAGTAAGAAAAAATATCGTACGACAGTTATTTCCCTAACAGTAAGTATATTTGTATTTATTTCAATGTTTTCTTTCATAAATGAAGGTTTTAAGCAATCTGGTAATTATTATCAGGATTATGATTATAATTATAGAATAACTTTTAATAATAATAGTTCAAAGGACAAAATAAATGAAATAAGAAATTTAGATAGTGTAAATGCAAGTTATTTAGTATATTATGCTAAATCAAGTATTTTAATTGATGATATTTCTAAAATTAATCCAGAAGAACCTTTGGAATGTGAATATGACAAAAATGATAAATGTATTAAAAAATATGCACGTCTAAATATTATATTATTGGATGATAGTACTTTTAAATCTTATGCGAAAAAAGTTAAGGGTAATTATGATTATTTAAAAGATAAAGGTATCTTAACTGATATAGATAGATTTTATGATAATAAAAATAAAAAAGAATATGAAGATAGAATATATACTTATAAATCAGGTGATACAATAAATTCTAAACTTCTTGATGGGTATAACATAAGTATTGATGTTGGTATGGTTAGTAATATAATGCCTTATGGATTTGAAAACGTTTATTCAAATGGTGGTTATATAGTATTAAATAATAAATACTTTAATAATATTGATTATTATGGTGCTGACTTAATGATAGATTCATCAGATACGGAACAGTTAACTAATAATATTTTAAATATGGATGGTGAATTAAATTATTATGATATGGATGAAGAAGCAAAAGCTGAAAGATCTATTGTAATTGTAATTAGTATCTTCTTATATGGATTTATTGGCGTTATTACATTAATTGGTGTTACTAATATCTTTAATACAATTACTTCAAATATGGAATTAAGACAAAAAGAATTTGCAATGCTAAAAAGTGTTGGTATGACAAAAAAAGAGTTTAATCATATGATTAATTTGGAGACATTATTCTATTCTTCTAAGTCACTAATATATGGTAGTATTCTAGGTATAATTGGATCATACTTTGTTCATAGAGCTTTTGCAGGTAGAATTGGTACACAATTTGTTTTACCTTATAAAGCAATTCTTATTTGTATTTTATTTGTCTTTATAGTAGTCTATATGATAATGAAATATTCGATAAATAAAATTAATAAGCAAAATATGATTGAAACAATCAGAAAAGAGAATATATAGTAAGCTATGGGATATTTAACATATCCCTTTGTTTATTATGGTATAATTATTGATAGGAGGAGAAGTTATGAGTATATTATTGGTTGAAGATAATGAAAGTATTGCGGAAGGATTAGCATATGCGTTTAAAATGAATAATTATCACTTAGATTATAAAACTACTATGAAAGACGCAATAGAATATTTGAATAACAATACTCCAGAACTTATAATTTTAGATGTTTCGCTTCCTGATGGGAATGGTTTTAATTTGTATGAGGATAATATTAAAAAAAGTCAAATACCAGTTATATTTTTAACAGCACGAGATGATGAAGATGATATTATAAAAGGTCTTAATCTTGGCGCAGAGGATTATATGACAAAACCTTTTTCTACAAGGGAGTTATTAGCAAGAGTAAATAAAATTATTTTAAGAAATAAGAAATCATCAGTAATTAAGGTTAAGGACATTAGTTTTGATTTAGATAAGATGGTAGTTAGTAAGAACAATATAAAGGTAGAATTGTCGAGTTTGGAATTAAAGATACTACATTTATTATTTATAAATATTGGTAGTGTTGTAAGTAGAAATACTATTTTAGAAAAGATTTGGGAATGGACTGGCAATGATGTTGATGATCATACCATAACTGTTTATTTAAAAAGAATTAGGGAAAAGCTAGGTACTGATATAATTATAACAATAAAAGGTATAGGGTATAGAATAGATGAAAAATAGAGAATATTTAAAAAAGTATTTAATGCAAATTTTAATTGTTGTGATTGTCTTTTTAATAAGTTTCATATTTATTAGTAAGTTAGAGTACAATGAATATAAAAAGAATTTTAATTATAAAATAAATGACATATTTCTATTCTTACAGGAGAAATATCCTGATATAACAAAAGAAGATTTAATAGAAATATTAAATTCAGATAACTCTAAAACTAATATTTTAGAAGAATATGGTTATGATGTAGAAATTGATTCATTACTTGTTCAAAATGATAAGCTTAATGTTAGGTATAATATATATAAATTAGTAATTATTGGATTGTGTTTAGTAGCTTTAATATATTTGTTTATTACCTCACATCTAGAAAGTGATAAAGAAATAGATAAAATAATTCGGTTGTTAGAAAAAATTAATCATAAGAATTATGAACTAAATATTGATGAACTATCTGAAGATAAATTATCTATACTAAGAGAAGAAATATATAAAACAACTATTATGTTAAAGGAGAATGCAGATAATTCTCTAAAAGATAAAATAAATATAAAGAATTCTTTACAAGATATTTCTCATCAATTGAAAACTCCTTTAACGTCAATTAATATAATGCTTGATAATATAAGTGATGATCCTAATATGAAAACAGAAGTAAGAGAAGAATTTATAAGACATATTAAAAGAGAAATGGCTAGTATAACTTTTTTAGTTCAAGCAATACTTAAATTGTCTAAATTTGAATCTAATACTATAACTTTTTATCCGAAAGAAGTTTCTGCTCAAAAAATTATTGATGCGATAATTAGTAATGTATCTAATTTAAGTGATTTGAAAAATATTTGTATTGTAGTCGATAATAGATGTAAAAACAAAATTAAATGTGATTTTAAATGGCAAGTGGAGGCTTTAACTAATATTTTAAAAAATGCCATTGAATATTCGTATAATGATAATAAAGTGATTTTTGAATGTGATGACAATAATTTATATACTGAATTTAGGATAAAAGATTTTGGCAAGGGAATGAGTGAAGAGGATACAATTAATATATTTAAAAGGTTTTATAAAGGTAAAAATGCTGGTAAAGATAGTATAGGAATAGGTCTATCTTTATCAAAGGCAATTATAGAAAAAGATAATGGTCAAATTGTTGTTGAATCAAAAAAAGAAAAGGGTACAACATTTATAATAAAATATTTTAAAGTTTAGAGATTAAAATGACTGTATTAATGATATGAATCTCGTCTATTATATCTGATATGAATCCTATATAATTTATGTGGACAATAATATGTCAAGGTTATCTGCTTCAGTTACTATAAAATAAAAGAAAGTATAGTATAAAAGAACTATCAAAAAAATTAGAAGTATCACCAAGAATAATAATACAAAATAAGGATGAATTAGAATATGCTGGTATTTATAATGAGAATATGGAATGAATAGTGATGGTGAAAATCAATTTGATAAACTATGAATTAAATTGATTTCATTCACTTTTTTAGCATCATTAGATTAAATTCATAGGATTTTTGTGAATGTAAAATAAAAACTAATATTTTTATACATTTGCCATTAAAAGGTCTTTAAAATTATAAATACATTTGATATAATTAATATGAAGTAGCATTAATCAATTGATTTATATTTTAGAGTGTGATTTTTATGTTATATAGTTATTTACCTTCATTAGATTTACATGGTGAGTCCGCTGATATTTCTAGGATATTGGTTGATCAGTTTATTTTAGATAATTATAAATTAAGAAACTATAAAGTAGTAATAATACATGGGATTGGAACAGGAATTGTAAGAAAAGCAGTTCATTTAACACTGAAAAAGAATAAACTTGTAAAGAACTATAAGATAGATAATTTTAATAACGGTTGCACCATAGTTGAAATAGTTGATAATGTTGACTTTTTATAGTAAAAATGATATAATACTCGGCATCGGAGGGGGATATATATGTACGATGAAGAAGAAAAAAGAAGCTTTCCATTAAGAGATTTTCTATTAAAACTAATATTAATAATAATATTTGTTTTGCTTTTGGTTTGGCTTTTACCAATTCCAGATTTAACTGGTCTTAATAATAGAATATTTAATGCTAATGTTGGAGAAATGAAAGATGCTGCTATTAGCTATTTTACAACAGAAAGACTTCCACAAAAAGAAGGTGATTCTGTTACTTTAACATTGCAAGAAATGTTAGATATGAAATTATTATTACCATTTAAGGATAAAAATGGTAAGTCTTGTGATGTTAAAAATTCTTATGTTACATTAACAAAAAAAGAAAATGAATATGAATTAAAAGTTAATTTAAAGTGTGGAAAAGAAGAAGATTACATAATAGTTCATTTGGGTTGTTATTCATACTGTAAAGAAGCTATCTGTGAAAAGAAAGATGATACTGTAAAAAAGAATAACAAGCCATCAACTCCAACCACTAATAAGCCTGTATCGGATAATGGTGCTCCATCTTGTACACTTGAAATTTCAAGTGGAAAGTTAGGACAAAATAATTGGTATATAGGTAATGTTGTTGTTAAGTTTAAAACAAAGAAAACCACTACAAAAGGTGCAAGTATAGTTAAATATGGTATAGGAACTAGTCAAAATTATGACAATAAGGATTCTTATATTGTTGTAAAAGATGGTACTACAAAGGTATATGGTTATGTTAAGGATTCAAAGGGTAAAACTGCAGTTTGTAGTATTATTGTAAAAAAGGACACTGAAAAGCCAAAATGTAATTTATCGGTATTGTCAGGAGCAAAAAATAGTAATGGAGATTACATAAGTGATGTTAAAGTTGGATTTAGTAATAATTCTGATGCAACTAGTGGTGTTTTATATTATGGTATTAGTGAATCAAGAAAGGTTGTTTATAACTCAAAGAAAACATACACAGTAACAAAGATAGGTACTACTAAGGTATATGGTTATGTTAAAGATAGAGCTGGACATACTGCAATTTGTGATATTTCAGTTAAAAAAATAAAAGTTGATGAAGATAAGATTTCTAATCCTTCATGTAGTTTAAAAATTCAATCTGGAACTAAGGGAAATAATAATTGGTATGTATCTAATGTTGTAGTTGGATTTGATTCTAAGAAAACAACAAATGGTGCTGTTATTACTGATTATGGAATTGGAACTACTCAAAATTATAATAAAAACACTTCATATACTATAAATGAAGATGGATATAAAAATATATATGGTTATGTTAAAGACTCAAAGGGTAACACAGCTATTTGTAGCATTGAAGTAAAAAGAGATGCTACTAAGCCAAATTGTTCATTGGCTGTACAAAGTGGTACTTATAATGGAAGTTATTATACAAGTAATGTTGTAATTGGATTCAAAACTAAGTATGATATCACAAGTGGTATGGATTCATTTGGACTTGGTAAATCAACAACTTATAATAATAAAAGTTCATATACTATAGATACTGTTGGAAATCATACAATTTATGGATATGTAAAAGATAAAGCTGGGAACACTAACGTTTGTAGTATCAAGGTAATAAAAAAAGATATTGCTTATGAATATGAATATTTGAAGACTTGGGATGATGAATATAGTAAGTGGTCAGATTGGACAACTGCAACTTATAATCCATCAAATCCACCAAAATTTGGTACTACTTCAACTAAAATCACTGAGGACTTAGGGGGAACAAAAGTATTTGATGGATATAAATATACTCTTGGGGATCCAATATATGGTGTTGTAACTCGTGAAGAGGAAAGTAAGAGAATGTCCGTTAAAACTTGTTCATCTTATAAGTACTATAGAGTTTCTACAAATACAACTAAAACTTATGCAATAAAGATTGCTGAAAATGATGGCTGGGTATATAAAGATACAAGAGTTTATACAAAGAAGCCAGAAGATACATTAAGTATAAAATATGTATATGCAGGTGATGATTGGAGTAATTGTGATATCAAATGTACTTCAACTCCAAGAAAACTTTATAAAGTTTATGTAAGAAATGTATCTGTTGTAACAGCAGAAGATACTATAACTAGTTCAAATGGTGTAAAGGTTACTTGTACTTCATATGAAACTAAACCGATAGTTGTTGTTTCAACTTATAATACAATTGTTGGATATAATAAAATTAAAACTCCTAAATATAAAACAGAATATAAATATAGATATAAAACACGTACATTAATTCAAAAAGCTGGAGAAGATAGAAAATGGAGTGCCGTTATGAATGACACTACACTTATAAAGAACGGATATAAGATGACAGGTAATAAAAGGATAAAAGGATAGGTGATAAAAATGGATGTAGATAATATTGAAAAAATCACGTTAGTCACAAGTGGTATTGGTAAGGACATGAAACCTGAATCGGTTTATATCTTTAGAAAGAATAATGGAGTACCAACTAAGGAAGCTTATAGTGCAGCTGAGCACAGTAAGTTGATTGCAGAGTTTGCAAATGCAAATGGTAAGTCTGTAGAAGATTTGCAAAAAGAGGGGTTACTTAATGGTGTTCATTTTGAAGATGTAGATAAACTAGATGAACTAAATAAAGAATTTGATAATGCATTTAGAGGAGTTTCTGATGATAATTCTGATGAAATAGATCCTATTAAAAAAACTTCATCTAAAGGCAAGACTGTGGCTAAAGTAGTTGGTGCAACTGCTGCACTTGCTGGTGCTATAGGTGGTATTGCAGTTGGATGTAGTAAAATTGCAGATAAAGAAGATGATAAGGAAACAAATATAGATTTTGACACTGCTTCTTTTGATGAACTAATGAATACTTTATCTGAATCATCATATGAGAGAAAGTTTAGTCAAAATGTTTATGATGTGATGGAAAAATTAAATACTAGAATGAAAAGTGAAGGTATTTTCAAACTAGATATTGATAAAGATAATGTATTGCAATTTACAGTAGATGAAATTATCGCTGCAAAACTTGCTCTTAACGATTTTACAGATGATCAATTAAAAGAAATATTTGGATTGTATAATTTGGATTCTGATGTTGTTTTATCTAACTATGAAAGCTTTACTAGTAAAATGAAAGTATTTGCTATGAATGGTAAATCAAGTTCATCGGTTTCTGAGCTTATTGAAAATGAGGAAAATAGAAGATGGTTTGAACTAGTTGAAAGCTCAATTACGACATTTAATTCAAACTTAACTAATGAAAACTCAGATAAAGTTATTAAAACCTTTGCTTATTTTTATACACATGGTATAAATGGTGTTGATAATATTGAAAATAATATGGCAACATTAAATTGTATAAAGAACTTAGCTTTAAATATGGTTGTTGGATATAGTGATGCTAATGCAAATACTGATTATAAAAAGTATTTAACTGTTTCTTCACAACCAGGTGAATTTGATAGTAAGTATGTAACTAATAAAATGTCACAAGTTCAAAAAGGTGAACAATTATCAAAATATATTGATATAGCAGAAAATGGTGTTTGTACTATATCTGTTGTTAGTGATCATTTAAAAGATATTGATTCTAGACTTTCTGAAATGCGTAGATCAACAATTAATATTGCTAAGCAAGAATTAGATTCAGTTTTATGTAACGAGGGTTATTCAAACTTAAGTGTTTTATATGGTACTCTTGATGAAGAAGCTATAAGAAATACAAAAAATAAAAAGTGTATTGAGGCACTTGATAGATATATAAGTATCACTACTGAAAAATATATTCAAAATCCTACTTTTGAACAAATTTCAAAAGCCATAGTTCGTGACTTAGGACCATATAAGGAAATTAGTAATAAAACATTATATACAACAGAAGAATTAAAAGATTATTTAATTACTTTAGTAAATAATAGACATAGAGGTTCAGAATTATTAAATTCAAAGAGAGGCTCAGGAACTGATATTTCTCGTGAAGAATTTAATTCTATGAATAAAAATGAACAAAAAAATTATATAAAGAATAATGGAACTGTTACTGGTACTAAGACCGAAACAAAAACAGAAGAAGTAAAAAAAGATGACTTAACTCCATCAGAGAGAAAAGATGCTGAAGATCAAGAAAAAGAACAAGAAAAAATATTTGTTAATGATGGCAAAGAATATAAAGCAGATGCAGCTAAGGCCGCTAAGCAAGGACAATTAGATGCAAATGATTATTGCTTATCAACTAAATTAGGTGATAGAGTAATAATTGCTCATAGAAATGGACAAAATGTTTCATATAATACTTATATAAATGAGTCCGCATCTGCAATGAACAAGTCATTAAGTAGTTATAATTATAAAGATTCAAAAGAAGTAGAAGCATATAAAGCAGCATGGAATTCAGAAATTAAAGATAGAGTTGATTATGCTTTAGAGGTTGCTAAAGAAGAAGATAGAATAAAAGAGGAAGCACAAAGAGAAATTGATGAACTTAATAAGAACCAAAATTCTAAACCTAGTGATTCTAATAATAATAATAATTCAACACCTGATGTTGTTGAGAAACCAAATGGAAATGATGAGTTAGATGATCCTAATATTAATCAAGAACCTGCACCTTCTGAGGGTGAAATAATCCATGATGAGGATGTTGATGTTATTGAACCAACATTTGAAGATGTTCCAATTGATTATGTTCCAAATTCTATGGATGCTTATCAGACTTCTATAACTGAACCAGATTATAGTGCTTATGCTCAAGCAGCAATTGATGGATTGGATGAAGCATTAGCTACTTATCAAAAAACAAAAACAAGATAATAAAAATGATTTAAAGAAGCTTTGCTTCTTTTTTCTTTTATATCTTTATGTTAAAATAGTTAAAGGTGGTATAAATGAAACAAGCAAATATTAGAAACTTTTGTATAATTGCACACATAGATCATGGAAAAAGCACATTAGCCGATAGGATATTAGAAGCAACACATGCAGTTAGTAAGCGAGAGGCAAAAGAACAACTTTTAGACAGTATGGATATTGAAAGAGAAAGAGGTATAACAATAAAGCTTAATACTGCTTCTTTGAAGTATATATATAATGATGAAGAATATTTGTTAAACTTAATCGACACTCCAGGACATGTAGATTTTTCATATGAAGTTTCAAGAAGTTTGGCTGCATGTGAGGGTGCAATATTAGTTGTAGATGCAGCACAAGGAATTGAGGCACAAACTCTTGCTAATTTATATTTGGCACTAGAAAATGATTTAACAATAATACCTGTAATTAATAAAATTGATTTACCAAATGCTGATATTGATAAAGTAAAGAAAGAGTTAATAGACTTAATTGGATTTGATGAAAATGAAATAATACTTACTAGTGCTAAAACAGGTGTTGGAATAGATGTATTGCTAGAAAGTATAGTAACTAGAATTAAACCACCAACTGGTTTAGAAAATGACAAATTACAAGCATTAATATTTGATAGTGTTTTTGATGCTTATAGAGGAGTAATCATTTCTACTAGAGTAGTTAATGGTAGCTTAAAGGTTGGAGATAAAATTAAATTGATGCAGACAGGGGCATCCTATGAGGTTACAGAATTAATGATAAATACTCCAAAAGAAGTTTCAATAAAGCAATTAAACTGTGGTGAAGTTGGTTTTGTGGCTGCATCAATAAAAAACATTTCAGATGTTAAAGTTGGCGATACAATAACACTATATGATGATGCTGCTATAGAACCATTAAAGGGATATAAACCTATGAAATCTATGGTTTTTTGTGGACTTTATCCAATTGAGTCTACTAAATTTGAAGATCTTAGAGATGCACTTAATAAATTAAAACTAAATGACGCATCACTAACATTTGAACCTGAAACATCAAGCGCGCTTGGATTTGGTTTTAGATGTGGTTTTTTAGGATTATTACATCTTGATATAATAAAAGAAAGAATTACCAGGGAATTTAATATTGATTTAATTACAACCGCACCATCCGTTGTGTATGAAGTTGTATTAACTAATAAAGACATAATTATGGTTGACTCTCCAAACAAGTTGCCTGATGTTGTATCTATTTCTGAGATTAGAGAACCGTATATTAAGACAAGTATATTTACACCTAGTGAATATATAGGGCCTATAATGGAATTATGTCAAGATAAAAGGGGAAATTATATAAGTATGGAATATATAGATCCTACAAGAGTTAATATACACTATGAATTACCTCTTTCAGAAATTGTGTATGATTTTTTTGATAAATTAAAATCTTATACTAAAGGCTATGCATCATTTGACTATGAGATAGTAGGTTATAAACCTAGCAAATTAGTTAAGATGGATATATTATTAAATGGTGAGGTAATTGATGCACTAAGTGTAATAGTACATAAAGATTTTGCTTATGCAAGAGGAAAAAGTGTTGTAGAACAGTTAAGAAAAACAATCCCAAGGCAAATGTTTGAGATACCAATTCAAGCAGCACTTGGTAATCATATAATTGCAAGAAGTACAATTAAAGCATTAAGAAAAGATGTTTTGGCTAAATGTTATGGTGGGGATATTACTAGAAAAAGGAAACTTTTAGAAAAGCAAAAAGAAGGTAAAAAAAGAATGAAACAAGTTGGAAGTGTAGAACTACCACAAGAAGCATTTATGAGTGTATTAAGTATGGATAATGCTGACAGTTAGGAGATAGAATTATGAAAATTACAGAAGAGATTTTAAGAGAAATAGCAGAAAAATATTGTAGAGATAATACACCTCTTTCAAGATTAGCAATAGAGTATGGTGTTGCGAAGTCCTCTTTAGTTAGATATTTTAATGGGGAAAGAAGAATTAAATTAGATCCAATTACACAAAGAAGAGTAAATATAGTGAAAAAAGAAAATTGGGATAAATATAAGGCAACAAGTGGAAATTTGAATCATCGAACACTTGAGGACGAATACGTTGTATTACTAGCTAATAGATTAATTGATAATAATCTTTCTTTACAAGAATTATCTGATCAGGAATGTATACCTAAATCTACACTTTTTAGTTTATTTACGGAGTCAATACTAGGAGAAGAATTATATATTCAAATTATTCAACAATATTCAAAAAATAAAACAAAAAGAGGAAATAAGTAATTATGAATAATGAACAAATATTAGAAGAAGCAAATTATTATTTAAATAATGATGTTACTATGTCTTCTGCAGCTAAACACTTTAATATATGTAAAAAAAGTTTTCAAATTCACATGAAAAAACTTGAAGAGATATATCCAGATACATTTAAACTTGTTGAAAAGAAAAAACAGCAAAATCTAACTTTAGGTATGATTAAAGGTGGTAAGAATGGTGTACCATCAAAAAGTCTAACACCACATCCAACTAAAAAATACACTTTATCAAAGGAAGAGGCTTCCATGCTTGCAAAAAAAATAATAGAGGCAGATTGGTCTTTTAGACAAGCTGAGGGTTTTACAGGAATACCTAAATCAACTATTAGTGATAATTTAACTCGTGAGAGAATTGGCGATGAATTATATGAAGAATTATCTATTATGCTTAATGAGCATAAGCCTGGGAACCGTAAATTATAATGAAAAGTGCATATATACATATTCCTTTTTGTAGAAAAATATGCTCATATTGTGATTTTTGTAAAGTGATATATAATGAAAAAATAGTTAATACTTATTTGGAACAGTTAAGTAGAGAAGTAACACTAAATTATAAAAATGATAAGTTAGAAACTCTATATATAGGTGGTGGAACTCCATCATCTCTTACAATGAATCAGTTAAAAATGTTTTTTGAAATAACAAGTAAATTTATACTTTGCAATGATTATGAGTTTACTTTTGAACTTAATATAGAGGATATTACAGAAGAAAAACTAATACTACTGTTAAAAAATGGCGTTAATAGATTAAGCATTGGTGTTCAAACAATAAATTCTAAGTTTTATAATTTGTTAAATAGAAAAAACAATATTAATACAATAAAAGAAAGTATAGAATTGTGTAAAAAATACTTCAAAAATATAAATGTTGATTTTATGTATGGATTTAATGGAGAAACTTTAAATGATTTAGATAATGATTTAAATTTCTTTTTATCATTAGATGTTTCACATATCTCTATATATTCATTAATATTAGAAAAAAATACAAAATTGTATGTTGATCATTATCAAGAAATAGATGATGAATTAGAGTCATTGATGTACAATAAAATAATTGAAAAATTAAAAGAATGTGGGTTTATTCATTATGAAATAAGTAATTTTGGAAAGACAGGCTGCTTCTCTAGGCATAATTTAAGATATTGGAATAATGAAGAATATTATGGATTTGGTGCTGGTAGTAGTGGTTATATATCTAACATGAGATATTCAAATACTAGAAGTGTTACTAATTATATAAATGGTAATTATATTTACGAAGTAGAGAAATTAACAAAAAAAGATATAATGCAATATGAAATGATATGTGGATTAAGGAAAGTAAATGGAGTATCAAAGAAGAGCTTTTACAATAAATTTGATATAGATATTCATGATGCTTTTGAAGTTGACAATCTAATAAAAGATGGCTTGTTGAGTGAAAATGATGAAAATATTTTTATACCCGAAGATAAATTGTATGTTTCAAATTCAATTTTAATTAGTTTTTTAGATTAAATATAATATTTATGTTATAATTATAGAGGTGATATTATGATATATTTAGATTATTCGGCAACTACGCCAGTTGATAAAAGAGTTTTAGAAAGTTTTAATAAGGTTTGTTTGGAATATCCTGGAAATGCTAACTCAATTCATAGTTTAGGAGTCAAATCAAATGAACTTGTAAAAGCTGCAACTGAGCAAATAAGTGAGATTTTACATATTAAACCATCTGAAATTATTTATACAAGTGGTGCAAGTGAATCTAATAATTTAGCTATTAAGGGAATTTGTGAAAAATATCAGAATAGAGGTAAACATATAATAACTACAAAATATGAACACTCATCAATATATGGGCCCATTTCTTATTTACAAAACAAAGGATTTGATGTTTCTTTTGTAAAGCAAGATAAATTTGGAAGAGTTGATATTGATGACTTAAAATCATTGATTAGGGACGATACTATTTTAGTAAGCATTACATCTGTTAATAGTGAAATAGGTATAATTAATCCAATTGAGGAAATTGCTAATTTATTAAAAAACTATCCAAAAGTGTTTTTTCATGTTGATATGACACAAAGTATTGGAAAACTTAATATAGATTTAAGAAATATTGACTTAGTTAGTATGTCAGCACACAAAATTTTTGGACTTAAGGGTATTGGATTACTTATTAAAAAAGAAAAAATTGCATTAGAGCCTATAATTCATGGTGGAAAAAGTACAACTGTATTTAGGAGTGGAACACCTGCTTTACCACTTATTGTCTCTTTATCAAAGGCTTTAAGGTTAATATATGAAGATATTGATTCTAATTATAATAAAGTAATGAAACTAGATAATAATTTAAAAAGTAGACTTGAAGAATTTGATGGAGTATATATTAATAGTAATGAATATTGTAGTCCATATGTTTTAAATATAAGTGTTATAGGAATAAAACCAGAAACATTAGTTCATGCTTTAGAGCAGTATGATGTTTATATATCTACCCAAACCGCATGTTCTTCATCATCAACATTATCAAAAGCTGTTTTAGAATTAACAGGTGATGAGAAAAGGGCAAGTAGTAGTGTTAGAATTAGCTTATCATGTATTACTACTCAGGAAGAAATTGACGAGTTTATATCTATATTTGAAAAATGTTATAAAAAATTAAAAGAATTGAAATAGGTGAAATATGAAAATAGTAACAATAAACGCAATGTGGTGTCCAGGTTGTATTGTAATGCATAAGGTTTGGAATAATATTAAAAATAAATATGATGATGTAGTATTTGAAAATTATGATTATGATATGGATGAGGAAATTGTAAAATCATTTTCACCCGGGGATGTATTACCAATAACTATATTTTTTAAAGATGGTAAAGAGGTTGATAGATTAACTGGTGAAAAAAGTGAAAATGAATTAATTAATATTATAGAAAAATATAGATAGAGGTATAAAATGAAAAGATTTATTAAAACTTTATTTTTAATAGTATTACTTGTCTTTCCACTTAATGTATTTGCAGTATCTAAGGAATATAATGATTTGGTGTATAAAGTTGTTGGAGAAGAAGTTGAAAAAGATAAAGTAAATATATACTTTTTTCATAGAAAGGGTTGCCCACATTGTGAAAAAGAGATTAAGTTTTTAAATGTGATAAAAGATAAATATAGTAATCTAAATATATACTCATATGAAAGTTCAGAAAGTAGTACTAACTCATATTATTTGAAAAGTATTAAATTATTATTTAATGAAGGCTCAAATGGTGTACCTTATACAGTAATTGGTGATAAAACATTTCTAGGATATAATGAATTTGTTGGAAACCAGATTGAAAAAGCTATTCAAAATTATTTAAACGTAAATGATGCTAAAACAGAAACTGAAAAAAATACTTTTAATTTACCGTTAATAGGTGAGTTTAATGCTAAAGAAGCATCTATTCCTTTAATTGCTATTGTAATTGGGTTAATAGATGGTTTCAACCCATGTGCAATGTGGACGCTTCTATTTCTTATAAATATGCTTTTTGGAATGAAGAATAAGAAGAAAATGTTTTTAATTGGTTATACGTTCCTGCTTACTTCAGGTTTAGTTTATTTCTTATCTATGTTAGGAATATCTGTTATACTTGATATGACAACAATTAAATGGATTCAGATATTCATAGCTTTAATTGCAATAATAGCTGGAATACTTAATATTAGGACATATATTAAGACAAGAAATGACAGTGGATGTCATGTTATAGATGATAAAAAGAGAAAGAAAGTTTTCACTAAGATAAATAAAATAGTAAATGAAAAAAATTTGCTTTTCGCTTTAATAGGCGTAATTATGCTTGCTGTATCAGTTAATTTAGTTGAGCTTGCATGCTCGTTGGGATTTCCGGCAGTTTTCTCAGAAATACTTGCATTAAATAACATTACTGGAATTACTAGAATTATTTATCTTATAATTTATGTTTTGTTCTATATGTTAGATGATATTATTGTATTTACAATAGCAACTTGTACTTTATCTATTTCAACCAAATCCACAAAGTATACAAAATATGTAAATTTAATAGCAGGAATTATTATGATTTTAATAGGTGTACTATTAATATTTAAACCTGAATGGGTAATGCTTAATTTTTAAGATATTCAAAAGTAATTATTTGCTTTTGAATTTATGCTGAAATAGCTCAGTTGGTAGAGCAATTGATTCGTAATCAATAGGTCGCAGGTTCAAATCCTGTTTTCAGCACCATTGACGAATCTGTTCGAACTATTCGAACTTTGATACATTGGAATCAATCGAATGATTGATTTTTTTCGTTTAGAAAAAAATCATAGGAAAGGTTGGTGTCTATGATAAATATTATC
>CAKPCB010000007.1 GCA_934141245.1 uncultured Bacilli bacterium | reverse complement strand
CCCTAATAGTCAATAATGACTACGAGGGTTTTAGTTACTTATTCATTAATGAATAACAATAATCATATACATATAAATGATTATTAATTTCTTTGTTTATGTTTTCATCATCAAAGTTAGTTTCATAAATATTAAATAACATTTCAATAGTGAATTTCTTCTTTTCAATATCAGTTAGCTCTAAATATTTGGCTGAAAGAAATAATAAATGTTTATATTTAGAAAAATTTATAATAGTTTTGCTATAATTTGGATCTAATTTGTTTAATACTTCTTTTAATAAAATTATTATATCTTTAACATTAAAATTAATATTAAAGTTTTTATTTTCTAATAAGTATATAGCAAGTCTTATTTTATCAATTTTCTTTAAATCATCAAACATACCAACTAATTCAATTACTTTTTTTGTATTATTATCTAATAACATATTTTTTGCCTCTTTTCTTTTAGTTATAAGTTACTTACTTAATTATTGCACTAATGTCTATACCTTATTCATACCTGTGCATGAACATAGTGAAGACATTATTTAACATTTGTGTCTTTATCACATACATACAACTCTCTGTCTCATACCTCCTGATAGTGAATCTGGGTATTTATTCATAAATTCCTTTAGTCCATATGTTTCTAATAATCTTATTACTCTTTTTTTTGTTGTATCATTTAGAGAATTTGTAATTTCCAATCCAGTTAAGCAATTTTCCAATATTGTTCTCCAAGGAAATAGGGAATCTTTTTGAAGCATATATCCTATTTTTAAGTTTTTATTTAATAAAATTTCACCATTTGATTTTTCTTCTAAGTTAGATAGGACGGATAGTAAAGTTGATTTTCCACATCCGGATGGACCAACTATTGAGATGAACTCACCTTTATTAATATTTAAACTTATATCTTCTATTGCAACAATTTCATCATCGTCATCGTGGTACATTTTTTTCAAGTTTTTAATTTCTAGTATAGAATTGTTCAATTTTACCCTTTATACATTAATTCTTCATAAGGAACGAATTCATCTAGTTCTCCTGATGCTTTCATTATCTCTTGTAAGTGATCAAAAGATTCTTTAGTAAAATCAGTTGTTTTTGGCCAAGACTCTTGCTTTTTGTATCGCTCTATTACTTTTGTTAAATCTTCTAATGAAGTATCTGGGAAGAAACTTAGTATACTCTTAGCAATCGTTTTGCTATCACTTTTGTGAACAAAATCTAGTCCTTTTTGTGTAGCATTTTTAAACTTTTCAATTATTTTAGGGTTATCATTTATATAACTTGTTTTTGCACTATAAGAGGTGTATGGTACAATTCCACCTAATTCTCCAATAGAAGCAACTACATATCCATATCCCTTTTGCTCTATTTCTAGTGCAGTTGGTTCAAATAATGTAACAAAATCACCATTTCCACCAATGAATGAACCTCCCATAGCGGCAAAAGCAATACTAGTGTCAATTGTTAAATCTTTTTTTGGATCTATTCCTGCCTTTCTAAGCGCCCATTCAAATGTCATTTCTGGCATTCCTCCAGCTCTGCCACCTATAACTTTTTTGCCCTTTAGATCATTTAGAGTAAAGTTTTCTATTTTTTCTCTTGATACTAAAAAGCTACCATCTTTTTGCGTTAGTTGTGCAAAGGTTTTCAAATAATCTTTTTGATTACCATTGTAAACATATATTGTAACTTCGCTTCCAGAAAAACCAATATCTACATCTCCGGATAATACTGCTGCAGCAACCTTGTCGGCACCAGGGGTTAATATTAGTTCTATGTCTAATCCTTCATCTTTAAAGTATCCATTATTTATTGCTGCATATTGTGGTGCGTAAAATATACTATGTGCCACTTCTGCTACTTTAATCTTTTTTAAATTATTTTTATTTCTTTCGTTCAAGTCAAACATTGTAGCACAAATTACTATAAATAAGCCTAAAATAGTAATACAAGTAATTATCTTTTTTTTCATAAAGACCTCCTTATTAATAATTACAGTTTATTATACGTAAATAACTATCTTGTGTGTATACATAAAAAAACTACTTAATCATTTAAGCAGTTAATATTTTTATTTACGAAGTAAATATTTTTGTTTTCAACATCAATTAAGTTTTTAATACTGTTCATTTCCTCTTTAGACGTTATTCCATCAATTAGTATTTCTAGATTATCGTTTAATTTTTCTTTTATTATTTGTGGATTAAATTTTTCTTTATCTAAATAATAGAAATCAGCAGAGTAATACCAATCATTATTTTCTTCAACAATAATACCAATTTTAAACTTTTTTTCACTATTTAATAACTGATTTAATATTTTTTTTGATCTGCATAGTATATTCCATTTAAAATTTGGATTTGAATTAATGATTTTTATTATTTGATCTATTATTTCATTTATTTTATTATCAGTATCTATTAACAAAAAAATATCGGTTTCTGGCTTTATTACAGACAATATTTTATCAAGAAGAAGTATATTGTTTTTTTTAACTTGTGTACCTATGTTCAAATTCTTTAGCGTTGAATAATTATGCGACTCAATATACTTGTTTGTAATATTAGCTCTTTTTTTTGTATTGTTATCTATTGCTATTAACTTGTTATCATTTGTTATACAAATATCAATTTTGTAGCCATTACAATGACAAGATTTTTTATTTATTAAAAAACTTTCTGCGGTGTAGTTAGGCGAATTTTTTGATGAGATACCGCCATCGGAAATTAAATTCATTTGTTACTCAGCTCCTTATTAAAATTGTATGAAATACCTACAAAAAAAAGAATTATTATGATAAAATATAATAGTAGTGGTGAGTTGTATGGAAGTATTAAAAGATGAATTATTAAAAAGAGCATTTGAGATGGCTCTTGCAAATGTCTCACTTGAGGAAGAACCAATTTTAGGGGATATTGTTGAAGTTAGTAATGAAGTTCAAAACAAAGTAAAGAAGAAGGTAAAAACTAATGAGAGATTCATGGGATGATTATTTAATTAATGGTACAAATGTACTTATAAATAAATTTAATGAGACTTCAAAAGAAAAATTACAAAAATTGGAACAGGAATCTGTTTTAATTAAACTTACAACATTGAATTTGAACCCAATTATAAATGAGGTTAGTTTTGAAAGTTTAAAACAGTTACATGAATTTATATTTTGCGATGTTTATCCATTTGCAGGAAAGATAAGAACATGTACTCTTAGTAAAAATGGATATAATTTTTTGTCTCCAGAAATGATTGATAGTGAATGTAGAGAAACCATTCTAAAATATAGTAGTCAAATAGATAAAGTGTCTTCTGTTGGAGAATATGCCTTTGTATTAGCACCATTTTATTATGATTTAATAAGAATTCATCCTTTTAGAGAAGGTAATGGTAGGACTATAAGAGAATTTTTAAGGGAAGTCGTTTTATTAAAAAATAAAGTTCTTCCATTTGACGTAGAACTTGACTATACAAAAGTTAATAAGGATAATTTAATGCTTGGTACAAAAGAAAGATACTTTTATCCAAGTATGTTAGAAATGGAATTTATGAATAGCTTAATTCCTTTAGAGAAGTCAAAAAAATTGTAGAGGTTAGTATGAAGATAGATGATTTGAATAAAGAGCAACAAAAAGCAGTATTAATAAATAGTGGACCACTTTTGGTTTTAGCGGGTGCAGGTAGTGGTAAAACAAGAGTTTTAACAACAAAAATAGCATATTTAATAGAAAATTTAGGTGTTAATCCTTATAATATATTAGCAATTACATTTACTAATAAAGCATCAAAAGAAATGAGTGAAAGACTTTGCAATATGATTGGTGAGGTTGCAAATAAGCTTCAGGTGTCGACTTTTCATTCTTTTGGATTGAGAATATTGAGGGAAAACTATCAAAGATTGGGATATTCTAGTAATTTTACAATAATGGATAGTGAAGATACCTTGAGTATAATAAAAAGAATATTAAAAGATTTAAACTTGGATAGTAAAATATATAATCCATCTGCAATAAGAAATAAAATAAGTGGTTGTAAGAATGAACTTATGGAACCATCAGATTATCAAAAATATGCTGCAAGTGATTTTGAAAAAATCACATTAAAGGTGTATGAATTGTATAAGAAGATGTTAAAACAAAACAATTCAGTTGATTTTGATGATTTATTAATGCTCCCAATAAAATTATTTAAAGAAAATGAAGATGTGCTAGATAAATATCAAGAAAGATTTAAATATATATTGATTGACGAATATCAAGATACAAATGAGGCTCAGTACATTTTAACAAAATTAATAAGTAACAAATATAAAAATATATGCGTTGTTGGTGATGTTGATCAATCTATATATGGATTTAGAGGAGCTAATTATAGAAATATTTTAAATTTTGAAAAAGACTATAAGGATGCAGTTACGATAAAGCTTGAGCAAAATTATAGATCGACAAATAATATTCTTGAAGCCGCAAATTCAGTTATAAAAAACAATAAGGAAAGAAAAGCAAAGAATCTTTGGTCAAATAATGGAAATGGTGAAAAAATAACTTATTTTAAAGCTTTTAATGAAAGAGATGAAGCTTTCTATGTTATAAGAGAAATAAAGAATTTACTATCAAAGGGAATTAATCCACAAGATATTGCTGTTTTATATAGAACTAATGCACAATCTAGAATTGTAGAGGAAGAATTTTTAAAAGAAAATATATCTTATAGGGTTGTTGGAAGTTTTTACTTTTATAGTAGAAAAGAAATAAAAGATTTAATTGCGTATTTAAGACTTATATATAATGAAAAAGACAATGTGAGTTTATTAAGGGTTATTAATACACCAAAAAGAGGAATTGGTAATAAAACTGTTAATAGTCTTATTAATATTGCAAATATAGAGAATAAGAGCATATATGAAGTTATTACAGGTGGTAAAGAATTAGAATTTAAGAATACAATCGAGTCATTAAAAGAAATATCAAATAATGTGACATTAACTGAACTTGTTGATAAAATTTTAGATGTTACGGGTATGAGAGCTGAATATGAGAGTGAGAAAAGCCTAGATTCAGAAATTAGATTGGAAAACTTAGAGGAATTTAAATCTATTACAAAATCATTTGAAGAAAAGTATGGATTAATTTCACTTGAAGACTTTTTGCTTGAAATTAGTTTAGTAAGTGATGTGAATGAATATAAAGATGATAAAAATAGAATTAGTTTAATGACTGTTCATTCCGTTAAAGGATTAGAGTTTGATTATGTCTTTGTTATAGGTTTGGAAGAGGGTATTTTTCCACATATAAACTCTTTGCTTAGCAGTAGTGATATTGAAGAAGAACGAAGACTTATGTATGTTGCAATTACTAGAGCAAAGAAAAAATTATATTTAGTAAATGCTAGGATGAGGACTCTATATGGTAAGGAACAAGCAAATCCGGCAAGTAGATTTTTAAATGAAATAGATGGAAAAGTTATTGATAAAAAATTCAAAGATGATGTAATTGAGTCAAAACCTAGAGAGGAATATTTTAGAGAAGAAGATATTGAATATAATGTTGGTGACTATGTATATCATGAAGTTTTCGGAAATGGAAGAGTCGTAGAGGTAAGTAAAACACTTGTTAGTATTGCATTTAAGCATCCATATGGAATAAGAAAACTTATGAAGAATCATAAAAGCTTAAGTAAAATTTAGTAAGTAAGAAATAATGATTAAATAAAAATATTTACAAATGCATTAAAAAATAATATATTTATATCATAGGAGGATTGAATATGAAAAAGAGTTCAATTATATTAATTGCTATCATTGCAGTAGTGGCAATATTATGTTTTAGTTGTGTAGGTAAGTACAATACTATGGTTTCAAAAGAAGAAAGTGTGACAAAAGAATTAAAAAATATTGATACATATTTACAAAGAAGAGCAGATTTGATTCCAAATTTAGTTAGTACAGTTAAGGGATATGCTTCACATGAGGAAAAAATTATTTCTAATATAACATCTGCAAGAACAAATTTATTAAATGCTAAAACAACAGAAGATAAAGCCAATGCTAATGAAGAATTATCAAATGCAATAAAAGCATTAATGGTTGTAGTTGAAAATTATCCTGATTTAAAGGCAAATCAAAATTTTATAAATTTACAAGATGAATTAGCAGGAACAGAAAACAGAATTGCAGTAGCTAGAAAAAATTATAATGATACAGTAAGTGATTATAATTCTTATATAAAAAAATTCCCAACCAATATAATTGCTGGTATGTTTAAATTCGAATCAAAAGATTATTTTGAAGCAAATGATAATGCTAAAACAGTACCAGAAGTAAATTTTGATTAATGAAAAAAATATTATATTTAGTATTTACTTTAATACTATTTTTTTCGTTTTCACAATCTTCAAATGCAATTGTTAGTCCAACTAATGAGTTTTATGTTAATGATTATGCTAATGTTTTGAGTGAAGATACAAAGAATTATATATTAGAAAATAGTGCTAAATTATATGATAAGACAGGTGCACAAATAGTTGTAGTAACTGTTAAAAATATGGATGGTTCAGCAATTGAAGATTATGCAAATGATGTATTTAATAAGTTTGGGATAGGAAATAAAGATAAGAAAAATGGTCTGTTAATACTTTTGTCAGTTGAAGACAGAAAATCAAGAATAGAAGTTGGATATGGATTGGAAGGATTTCTAACTGATGGTAAAACAGGTAGAGTTCAAGATCAATACATGATTCCATATTTTAAAAATAATGATTATGATTTAGGAATAAAAAATGGATATCAGGCATTTTATAAATTGATTTCTAATCATTATGATGGATTACCAGAAGAAAATGTGTCACAAAGTACTAATAATCAAAAAGGCGGTGGATTCATAATTTTCTATGTAACTTGTTTTATGGCTGGAATATTAGTAGCAAATATAAAGCGTCAGAAACTTGGAATAATGGGTGTAGGAATTTATGATTTAGTAATATCTATTATACTTGCTGGTGGTTTTAGTTTAATAGCCAGCATATTTGATACAATTAGGGTAGCAGTTTTTTGTAACATCGTGGGATTTATTATTGGTTCTGCAAGAATAACTGGTACGGGTGGTTATCGTGGCCAGGGTAGAAGTGGTGGTTTCTTTAGCAGTAGATCATCATCTGGAGGTTTTCATGGCGGAGGAGGCTCATCCGGTGGAGGGGGCTCATCAAGAGGCTTTTAATAAAAAATAAAAATCGATTCATAAAAGAGTCGATTTTTACTTTGATGTTAAGCTTTGAATGTTAATTGATAATAAAAAAGTGTTATCCATAGATTCACTTTTTTGATATAATAGTAATTAAGGTGAAATATATGCAAGATAGATACGATGAATTAATAAAAATAATAAATGAAGCAGATTATAATTATCATACTTTGGACAAGCCTACTATAACGGATCAAGAGTATGATAAATATTTAAGAGAATTATTTGATATAGAATTAGCTCATCCAGAACTAGTTAGGGATGATTCTCCAACAGTTAGAGTTGGTGGCAAAGTTTTAGATGAATTTAAAAAAGTAACTCATGCTATTCCAATGCTCTCACTAAGTAATGTGTTTAATGAATCGGAGATAATTGCATTTGATAATAGAATTAGGAAGGAAAACATTGATCCGACATATGTATGTGAGTTAAAAATTGATGGATTAAGTGTATCTCTTCATTATGAAAATGGAAAGCTTGTTAGTGCTGCTACTAGAGGAGATGGAATCATTGGTGAAGATATAACGGAAAATGTTAAAACTATAAAAACAGTTCCACTTACTTTGAAAAAAAACATTGACATTGAGGTACGTGGGGAAATATATATGAGTAAAAAAGTGTTCCATAGTCTAAATAAAAGAAGAGAGGAAAAAGGATTGGATTTATTTCAAAATCCAAGGAATGCTGCGGCTGGTTCAATAAGACAATTAGATTCAAAAATTGCTGCATCAAGAAAACTTGAATGTTGGATATATCATTTACCCAATCCAGAAGATTATGGAATAACTACTCATTATGCTGCACTTGAATTTATGAAAGAGTTAGGTTTTAGAGTAAATCCTAATAATCAAATAGTTTATAACATCAATGAATTGTTAAATTTTATTAGTGACAAGCAAAAAGAAAGGGCATCACTTCCATACGAAATAGATGGAATTGTAATAAAGCTTAATAATATTTCTGATCAAAGAAAAATGGGATTTACAGCAAAGTATCCAAAATGGGCTACAGCATATAAATTTCCTGCAACAGAGGTTTTAACAAAGCTAACCGATATAGTTTTTACTGTTGGAAGAACTGGTCAAATAACTCCAAATGCAGTTTTAGAACCAGTTATTGTTCAGGGATCAACAATAAGAAGGGCAACACTACATAATGAGGATTATGTATTAGGAAAGGACTTAAGAATTGGGGATACAGTATCAATAAGAAAAGCAGCAGATGTAATTCCAGAAGTAGTTAAGCCATTGCCGGAACGTAGAAATGGGAATGAAATATTATTTAAAATGATAACCAATTGCCCTATATGTAATAGTCCTCTAATAAAAAAAGGTGGACAAGTGGATTATTATTGTATGAATCCAGCTTGTGATGCAAGAAAGATAGAAAGTCTAATCCATTTTGTAAGTAGAAAAGCTATGAACATCGATGGATTAGGTGAAAGAATAATTGAAGATTTTTATAACATGCATTTTATAAACAGTTTTGTGGATATTTATAAATTACAGCAACATAAGAAGGATTTAATAGAACTGGAAGGTTTTGGTGAGAAAAGTGTTGAAAACATTTTGACAGCAATAGAGACAAGTAAAAATAATTCGTTGGAGAGATTTATATTTGCTTTAGGTATACAAAATGTAGGTGAAAAAACGGCAAAAATTCTTGCTAAGAAGTTCGACACAATGACTAATTTTATGAATGCCACGTTTGACGAATTGAAAAGTATTTATGATATTGGTGAGATAATTGCAAAAAGCATAGTTGATTATTTCTTAGTGCCATATAATAAAGAACAGGTATTGAAGCTTATTGAAATAGGATTAAATGAAAAATGTTTATTAACAAAAACTGTTGAAAAAGCAGAGTTTTCTAATAAAACATTTGTTATTACGGGTACTTTATCAAAACCTAGAGATGAGATAAAGGAATTAATTGAAAATCTTGGTGGAAAAGTAACAGATTCTGTTAGTAAAAAAACATCAGTGGTTATAGTTGGGGAAAACCCTGGAAGCAAATATGATAAAGCAGTAAGCTTAGGTATAGAAATTTGGAATGATGAAAAATTAAAAGAAATAATGAATAAATAGTAATTAAATGCAGATAATAATAATGGTGATTAGGAAAATAGTAATTTATTTTATTCACCATATTTGAAAATCCACTATGATTAATTCATGGTGGATTTTTATATGATTTAATTTTACTTGAAAATAACATGTATGGAAGATATAATGAAGTTATGGTATATGAGGTGTGTTATGAAAAAAAAGTATTTTTTTTCTGGTTTAATAGTAGCAGTTATATTACTAATTGTATTTTTAGGAAAAGGAATGTATCCTTTTGGAAAGAATTATATAATGTGGGGAGATATGTATGAACAAATCGTTCCACTATATTATAATTTTTATGATGTGATACGTAATGGAAAGTCTATATTGATCGACTATACTGGAGGTATTGCATCCAGCTTTATTCCTAATTTTTTCTATTATATATCAAGTCCATTCACATTCTTAGTTTTATTGTTTCAAAGAAATGACATTCCAAATGCCGTAAATATTATTGTTTTATTAAAAATAGTATTATCTGCAATTACATGTAATTGTTTTCTAGATAAAAAATTTAAAGATTTAGGAGATTTTTATAAATATTTTTTCAGCATTATTTATGCACTATCGACATATAATTTATCACTATATATAATAACTGGATGGATTGACATTGTATATCTATTTCCACTGTTAATGCTTGGTCTTGATGAGTTATTAAATTTAAGAAAGCCTAAATTATTTATTATAATTCTTTCGATGTCCTTGATATTTAACTTTTATATTTCGTTAATGTGCATTGTGTTTATATTTTTTATATCTATTATTTACTTAAAAATATATAAAAATCAAAATACACGTAAGGCAATTGTCTCTTTAGGATTATCTGTTTTACTATCATTATTAATATCATCTATTGCTTTAATACCAGTATTTTTACAGATATTATCTTCTGCAAGAATGGGAGTTAATTTTAGCCAATTAGGTATGTCAAAATTTGGTCCAATTATTGATAAGTTAATGTTTTTAACATCAAGTATGGCACCTATGGCGTGCATGTTATTGTTTCTTAGAAAATATAAGCAAAATAAAACTAATATTACTTTTATTATCATGAGTTTGTTGTTATTGGGAATACCAATAATAATAGAGCCAATAAATAAGATGTTACACTTTGGTAGTTATGTATGTTATCCGTATAGATATGGATTCATTTTGATGTTTATGTTAAGCATTTTCTCATGTATGTATGTAAATTCTAAAGATGAAGGAAATCACGATAATAAGCTATTGATTATAATAAGTACAATTATATCGGTATTACTAATCGGAATAGTTAGTTATAAATATTATCCAATTCTACAACAAGGCGTTAACAAATTATCATTTAGCTTTAATCATAAAGCATTCTTTATTGCTGCAATATTAGCGTTCCTTAATTTAATTTCTTATTTTGTAATATTTAGATTTGGTAACAAAAAAAGCGCGTTTTCAAAAACGTTCTTAATGATAAATCTACTAGTATTTTGCTTAAGTCAATCTTTTATATATATTGGTATAGATTCAACAAGTAAAGAATTCTATTCAAATTATAATAATATGAATTATATAAATACATTTGAAACTGAGGCAGGTTACCATTACAAACAAGATAATAGTGGAATGATTTCTAATTTTGGTGCAATAACAAATAAACAAACCCAAGATTACTTTACTTCATTAACAAACAATGATGTATTTATTGAATATCAGAAGTTGGGATATAACTCTTATTATACTTCTTCAACAGGAGGTAATTATTTTACTGATTTTATTCTATCAAACAAGTATTATATAACAAAAAATAAAGTTGACGAGGAATACTATAAATTATATAAAACTAATGGTAATTTAAACATATATGAGGCAACTCTTCCTATATCAAAAGGATATGTTCTAGAGGAAAATAAAAGTCTAAAGAATGTGAAAAACTCTTTTGATGCAACAAATATTATTTACAAAACAGTATCAAATAGTCAAAATGAAATAATAAATATATATAATGATTTTGAACTTGAAAATGTTAAATATGATGAAGGAAAGCTTGAAATAATTGATAAATCAAAAGAGGCTTATATAAGTAAAACCTTTGATATAAGTGATGCAAAAACAATATATCTAGAAGCATTTACATCTTATGTGAACATAGAAAAAAATAAATTATATAATTGTTTTGATATATATGTAAATGATGAACTTTTATTTAAAGATTTCTACAATAGAGATAATAATTCGGTGCTAAAACTTGGTACATTTAACAATGAAAAAGTTGAAGTTAAAGTCTTAATAAAAAAGAATATATCAAGAAATGTTAGTATAAGTTTTGGTTTACTTGATAGAAAATTATTAAGACAATATTTTGAAGATAATAAATATGAAATAGGTATTAACTATGAAAATAATAATTTAAATATTTCATATAATAGTGATAACGAAGATATATTATTTATTCCTGTTCCATATTTAAAGGGTATGAGTGCAACTCAAAACGGTCATTCTACAGAAATAATAAAAGTGTTTGATAATTTTATTGGAATAAGATTAAAAGATGGAGAAAATAATATTAAAATTAGCTATACAACTCCTGGATTGAAAATATCAATTTTATTATCAATTTTAGGTATAATTGGAACATTATTGTTTATAAAGTTTTACGAAAAAATAACCAGTTGTGAAATATTTAATAGATTGACCTACATCACTTATTTAGTTTTATATATTGTATTATTATTGATATTTTATATAGTTCCACTATTTATATTTATTTTATCTTTTATATAAATGTATGAAAAATAGACAACTTACTTTTGGTTGTCTATTTTTATGCCTTGATATGAATCTCTTCTTGCCATTTCTTTATCAATTTCATTTAGTACACAGAATTTTTTAACAAGCCAAGTAGGTTCAATTAACTCATTAGGGTCAGGATCACCTGTAATTCTGTTTATTACAATATCACTTCTTAATAGTTCTAATTGATCACAAACAATATTAACATATTCATCTCTTGTCAAAATATGAAAATTTTCTTTCTTAAACAATTTTTCCAATGCAGTGTTTTGTATAACATGTAACATATGTATTTTTACACCTTGAATGTCTAAAGTGTTTAAATATTTTACTGTATCTATCATCATTTCTTTTGTCTCATATGGTAATCCATTTATTATATGAACAACTACATTTATTTTCCTTTTTCTAAGTGAACATACACATTCTTCAAAGCATTTTAAAGTATGACATCTATTAATCAATTGTGATGTTTTTTCATGTATTGTTTGAAGACCAAGCTCAACAGTTAAATAAGTTTTTTTTGATAATTCTTCTAAATAATCCATACATTCAGAACTTATTGCATCAGGTCTAGTTGCGATTGAAAGTCCAATAACATTATCAAATTTTAAAACACTTTCATATTTTTCCTTTAAAACTGCCAAAGGAGCATATGTATTTGTATTAGCCTGGAAATAAGCAATATATTTAGCATTAGGCCATTTTTTTAGCATCATATCTCTTATTTCTATAAATTGTTCTTCAATACTTTTTTTAATATCTCCACCAAAATCTCCACTTCCAAGTTTTGAGCAGTAAATACAACCTCCATATCCAACGGTTCCGTCTTTGTTTGGACAACTGAATCCTGCATTTAAACTTACTTTAAATACTTTACATCCAAATTTATTTTTATAAAAGTAATCAAGAGTGTGATATCTTTTGTTTGAGTTTGAGTATATAAATTTATTCATTACATCACCACCACATAGGTATAGATATTATTATAATATATTTAACAAATTTAATGCAATATTTATCTTATTATGATATACTTGTTACTAGAATAGGAGGGCTAGTATGTATGATTTAGGTAAACAGTTTCACTATGAAGTGTCTAAATTAAAGGCAAACGAAAGCAGCATTATACAAGGCAATAAATATAGGTTTACTATACTTACAGAGCGCCTTATTAGGTTGGAATATAGCATTAATGGTACATTTAATGATTATAAAACTGAATTAGTTGAAAATAGGTTGTTTGATGTTCCAAAGTTTAATATTAGGGAAGATGATGCATTTTTAGAAATTACAACAAAGTATTTTACATTGAATTATCAAAAAGAAATGCCATTCAAAGGTAATTCTATCAACCCTACAAAAAATTTGAGCGTAAAAATAAATGATTCGGATAACATATGGTATTATGGGCATCCTGAGGTGAGAAATTATTTTGGATCGAATATAAGTGTAGAAGCAAAAAATGAATCATCACAAAATAGAGGATTATATTCACTTGAGGGATTTGTTAGCTTTGATGATAGTAATTCTTTAATTTTTGATGAAAACGGAACAATAATTGAAAATACTAATAGATATATAGATATATATTTATTTGCATACAATAAAGACTTTGGATATGCATTGCAGGATTACTTTAAACTGACTGGTAATCCATCATTAATACCCAGATATGCTTTAGGTAATTGGTGGTGTAAGTCAGAGTGCTATTCTGATAATGATATATATCAGCTTGTTGAAAACTTTAATGAGTGTAATGTTCCGATTTCTGTTATGCTTCTTGATGATAAATGGCGAGGCATGGATGAAAATAATAAATTATTAAATTATACTTTTAATAAACAATTATTTAGTAATCCTGGAGAGTTTATTAATAATTTGCATCAAAAAGGTATTAGAGTTGGTGTTAATATCAACCCAGAATTAGATATAACTAAAAACGAAGAAATGTATAATGAAGCAATAAAATATATACAACCTGATAAAGATGGAAAAATTAAATTTGCACCATTAAATCCTAGATTTATTGACGTGTATTTTAAGCTTTTTATAGCTAAATTAGAAAGTTATGGTGTTGACTTTTTTTGGAATGATTATTCAAATTTGTCAGACCTTAAAAGTCTTTGGATAATGAATCATTATTTTTATTTGGATTTATCAAAAAACATATCAAAGAGGGGTATGTTAATGTCTAGGAATCCATTGGTAGCATCTCATAAATACTCTGTTTTATATTCTGGAAAAACCAAGGTAAGTTGGGAAAATTTTAAAAAGTTACCATTTTTTAATATTTCATCTGCAAATATAGGAGTAACATGGTGGAGTCATGATATTTGTGGTTATAGCGGTGGAGTTGAAGAAGATGATCTATATATTAGATCTGTTCAGTTGGGTGTTTTTAGTCCTGTATTAAGATTCCATTCAAAGGCAGGAAAATACTATAAAAAGGAACCATGGAAATGGAATTATAAAACTAAAAGTATTGTTAGTGATTATTTAAGGTTTAGGCATAGACTCATTTCATATTTATATTCTGAGGCATATAAATACTATTTAAATGGAAAAATTGTATTTCAACCATTATATTATTTAATACCAAAACTTTATGATGATATTTTGTATAGAAATGAATATTTTTTTGGTAGTGAACTTTTAGTAGCACCAATAATTAGTAAAAAAGAACCTTTGATGAATAGGACAATACACAAATTCTTTTTACCAGAGGGAATTTGGTATGATTATACAACTGGGAAAAAATTTCCAGGGAATACAAAGTATGTATCATTTTTTAAGGAAGAATCATATCCAGTCTTTGCAAAACAAGGTTCTATTATACCTTTATCAAACAAAAGTAATATAAATAATACATCCAATCCTACAGAACTTGAAATAGAAGTTTTCCCAGGTAAGAGTAATTCATTTGAGTTATATGAGGATGATGGTATTAGTTCTTTATATAAAGAAGGGTATTATTTAAAAACATTAATAGATTATAACTATATGCCAAATAACTATACATTAATAATTAGATCTGTTGATGGTAAAAAAGGAATAGTACCAGATTTTAGAAACTATAAAATACGTTTTAGGAACACTAAAAAAGCAGATGAGGTAGTAACTTATTTTAATAATGGTACAGAAATTGAAAACTCTTCATATGTTGAAGGTAATGACTTTGTTGTTATTGTTAATAATGTATCAACAGTAGGACAACTTACGATAAATTGTAAGGGTAAGGATATAGAAATTGATGCTGTAAGACTAATTAATGAAGATATAAGCAGTATTTTAATGGATTTACAAATTGATACAGAATTAAAGTTTAAAATAGACACTATATTATTTGGTAACGATTCTATCGATAAAAAAAGGATTGCCATTAGAAAATTGAAAAAGCAAAAGCTTGATCAATCTTTTATAAAATTATTTTTAAAATTGCTTGAATATATTGAACAAATTTAATATACTATATACAAGTTGCTGATTTATTTTAGGAAGTAGTATTAATTTATATATTTTTAGAGAAATCATGGTTGGTGAAAATGATTAATATATGATTATGAACTTGTCCTTTTTATGATAAAACGGATATCTCACGTTAAGAGAAAAGAGTGCATGGTTTATTCTATGAATTAAGGTGGTAACACGGTAATGCGTCCTTATGGGTGACTTTCCGTGTTTTTTATATTGGAGGTGTTTATTTTGATAGAAATGATATTAATTATACTATTCATTTATTTAATGTATTTTTTCTGGATTTCATTTAATTTTGATAAAAAGGGAGAAATAAAAGTACATGGTAAAAATAAAAAGGGTAAAGAGCCTAAAAAAAAGATGCCATCTGAAGTTGAATACTTTGTGGCAAAATATAATATAGATTTAACTAAAGTGAATTATAGGTACTTTCTACAGCTTATGGGACTTGTAATTGCTGTTGATATTGGAATAGTTGTTGCAATTGTTTTGGGATTTAAAGAATTTTGGTTGCAATTATTGCTCGGATTTGTATTAATTATTATTGTTGTTTTAATTAGTTTTAAAATATTAGCAAAATTTTTTAGAAAGAAAGGATTGATAAAAAATGTATAATTTTAAAGAAATAGAAAAAAAGTGGCAAAAGTATTGGGACGAGCATGAAACATTTAAAACAGATGTATGGGATTTTTCGAAACCAAAGTATTATGTACTTGATATGTTTCCATATCCATCTGGTGTAGGATTACATGCTGGTCATCCGGAAGGGTATACTGCAACAGATATTGTTTCAAGAATGAAAAGGATGCAAGGATATAATGTGCTTCATCCCATGGGATTTGATTCCTTTGGACTTCCTGCTGAACAATATGCAGTTCAAACCGGAAAGCACCCTAATGGTTTTACACAAAAAAATATTGAGTATTTTACTAAACAGTTAAAAGAGCTTGGATTTGATTATGATTGGTCAAAAGAGGTTTCAACCAGTGATCCAAAATTTTATAAATGGACACAATGGATATTTAAAAAGCTATATGAGGATGGATATGCAAAATATATTGATATGCCAGTTAATTGGTGCGAGGAATTAGGAACTGTTTTATCAAATGATGAAGTAATTGATGGTCGTAGTGAAAGAGGAGGATATCCAGTAATTCGAAAGAATATGAAACAATGGGTAATAGATCAGCCGGCATTTGCGGAACGTCTACTTAATGGACTAAACGATATAGATTGGCCCGAGTCTACTAAAGAAATTCAAAGAAACTGGATTGGTAAATCTACAGGTGTAGAAGTCGATTTTAAATTAGTTGGTGGTGGAGAATTCTCAATTTATACAACTTGTATTGAAACTATATATGGAATAACTTTTATGGTTATAGCACCAGATGGTGATTTAGTAAAAACTTTACTTGGAAGAGTAAAAAACAGAGAAGAAGTTGAAGCTTACATAGCTGAAACAACTAAAAAATCAGAATTAGATAGAACAGAACTAAATAAAGGCAAAACTGGATGTAGGTTGGAAGGAATATACGCTATTAATCCTGTTAATGGTAGAGAAGTACCTGTGTTCATCGGAGACTTCGTACTTGCTAGTTATGGAACTGGTGCTGTTATGGCTGTTCCTACTCATGATCAACGTGATTTTGAATATGCTCAAGTACATGGCTTAGATATGATACAAGTAATAGATGGCGCAGATGTAACTGATAAGGCATTTGAAAAATATGATTATCTTGGAAAAGGTTGCAAGCTTATTAATTCAGACGAATTTAATGGACTAACTGTAGAAGAAGCAAAAATAGCTATTACTAAAAAATTGATAGATATGGGTGTTGCAAGAGAAAAGGTAAACTATAAGATACGTGAGTGGATTTTTGCACGTCAAAGATATTGGGGAGAGCCAGTACCAATAGTGCATTTAAACGATGGTGGAGAATATGCTTTACCTGATAGCGAGTTGCCACTTACATTACCAGAATTAGATGATTACCAAGGACATAATGGAAAGGCACCACTTGAGAATGCAATAGCATGGAAAAAATATGATAAGAACGGAATAGTTGGAGAAAGAGAAACAAGTACTATGCCTGGTAGTGCTGGAAGCTCTTGGTATTATTTAAGATATATTGATCCTAATAATGATGAAGAATTTGCAAATTATGAGTTATTAAAACATTGGATGCCAGTTGATTTATATGTTGGAGGTCCAGAGCATGCTGTGGGTCATTTAATATATTCAAGAATTTGGAATAATTATTTATATGAAAAGGGCTTGTCACCAGTAAAAGAACCATTTAAAAAGCTAGTTCATCAAGGAATGATTCTTGGTTCTAACGGAATAAAAATGGGTAAAAGATTTCCAGAATACGTTGTTGATCCAAGTAAGATTGTTAACGAATATGGTGCTGATACTTTAAGATTATATGAAATGTTTATGGGGCCGCTTGAAGCTTCTAAGCCTTGGAGTCAACAAGGAGTTGAAGGTGCTCAAAAATTCATTGATCGTGTTTATAGATTAATTGTTGAATCAGGTAAAGTTAAAGATTTAGAAAATTCAAATTTAGATAAGATATATAATCAAACGGTAAAAAAAGTTACAACTGACTTTGAATCATTGGGATTCAATACTGCAATTAGTCAACTTATGATTTTTATAAATGAATGCTATAAAAATGATATTATACCTAAAAAATATGCGGAAGGATTTGTAAAGTTAATTTATCCTATAACACCTCATGTTGGAGAAGAAATGTGGATGAAGTTGGGACATAATAATACAATTAGTTTTGAAAGTTGGCCAACATACGATGAGTCTATGCTTGTAGAAGATTTGATAGAGATTGCTGTACAAGTAAATGGCAAAGTTCGTGCTACTATAAGTATTTCTGTTAATGATGATGAATCAGTAATAAAAGAAAAAGCATTAAAAGAAGAAAATGTTAAGAGACATATTGACGGTAAAGAAATTGTAAAGTTAATTATAATTAAGGGTAAAATTGTAAATATAGTAGTCAAATAACACTTTTTGTAATTAAATTAGATAATGTAGTTTAGAAAATGTTAAATTCGACATTTTCTTTTTTTTATATATGTGACAATTGATTAGGTGATATAAATGAAGGTAAAAGTTTTTGATGAAATGCATGAAAAGGACTTAGAAAAAAGTGTAAACGATTTTTTAGATGAATTAGATTACGAGGATATAGTTGACATAAAGTATCAAGTCTCTATTTCGATGTTTGGGGATGAACAGATTTATTGTTTTTCAGCAATGATTATTTATAATGCAGAATAAAAATAAAAAGCAAATACTATAAAATTATGATATAATTATCTATAGAAAGATGTGATTATATGAAAATGAAAAAAAATTCATTTATGCAAGGCGCATTTATTGCAACATTTGGAATAGTTTTATGTAAAATAATGGGTATTTTGTATGTTATACCATTTCATTCAGTAATTGGAGAACAAGGTGGTGCATTATATGGATATGCATATAATATTTATTCTATATTTTTAAGTGTGTCACAAGCCGGCATTCCACTTGCGATGAGTAAAATAATAAGTGAATACTATACTTTGGGATATTTTAATGCTAAGGAAAGAGCCTTTAAGATTGGTAAGACTTTTTTATTTATAATTGGGTTTTTGTGTTTCTTGATTTTATTTATATTTGCAGATCAAATAGGACATATGATAATTGGAAATGTAGAGGGAGGTAATACAAGAGGAGATATTGCATTTGTCATAAGAGTAATTTCAACTGCAATACTAATAATTCCATCGTTAAGTGTAACAAGAGGATATTTTCAAGGACATAGGTTTATAACACCAACATCAATTAGTCAAATATTAGAACAATTAACTAGGGTTTTAATAATTGTTATAGGTAGTTTCTTAATGTATCGTGTACTTCATATGTCGTTGAAGGCAACTGTAGGTGTTGCGGTTTTTGCAGCGACTGTTGGTGGCATGGTTTCATATGGATATTTATTGTGGAAACAAAAAAAGAATAAAAAAGAATTTGTAAAGTATGATAAAAAACTAAAAGAACCTAAAATAACAAATAAAGAAATTATGAAAAAAATTATTATGTATTCAATTCCATTTATAATGATTGATTTATTTAGATCATTATACAACTCAGTTGATGTTCTTACACTGGTAAAAGCACTAGTAAATGATATTGGATATGCAGCAAAAGATGCAGAGAGTGTTATGAGTGTAATCTCTACTTGGGGATTAAAAATAAATATGATAATAATCTCTATTGTTTCAGGAATTATGACAAGTTTAATACCAAATTTAACAGCAAGTTTTGTTCAAAACGATATGAAAGGCGTATCGGAAAAAATAAATAAAACATATCAAATAATATTATTCTTTACTGTTCCAATGACAGTGGGATTAAGTTTTCTTGCTAAGCCAGTTTGGATGATATTTTATGGTGTAAGTAAGTATGGTGCATTGACTTATCAATATTTAGTTTTTGTTGCACTTGCAACTGCAATATTTACCTCAACAGTTATGATAGTTCAATTATTAAAAGAATATAAAACTGTATTTTTTAGTCTTATATCAGGAATGATAGTTAAAGTTGTTTTAAATGTTCCACTTATTCATAGTTTTAATAAAATGGGTCTTCCAGCTTTTTATGGAGCTATTACAGCGACTATATTAGGATTTCTTACATCTAGTATAATAGCTATAATCGTGTTAAAGAAAAAATATAAGTTTAATTTTGAAGATACAGCAAAAGAAATATTAAATATATTAATAGCTACAATTGTAATGTTACTTGTTTTAATTGGATTAAAATTTGTTGTTCCAACATCTACAACATCTAGAATGATATCAATAGGTGTGGTATTACTTTATAGTATTATAGGTGCCATAGTATATTTATTTGTACTATATAAAACTAAAAGTATAAATAATATATTTGGAGAAGAAAAAGTTAAATCACTACTAAATAAAAAAAACAAACACAAAAATATTACTAAGAAAAAAGATACAAAGAAAAGAGGTTGAGTTAAGTGAAGTTTGTTACACTAACTAAAGAAGAATTTCGTAGTTTTTCTATGAATCATCCAATGGCTAATTTTATGCAGACAACTGATTTAGGTGATTTAAGATTAAATAATGGAATTAAAGTTTATTATGTCGGAGTAAAAAAGAATAATGAGTTATTAGGTGCAACACTTTTAGAAGAAGAACCGTCAATATTTGGCAAAAAGATATTTTATGCTCCACGTGGTTTTTTAATTGATTATCATGATAAAAAGCTTTTAAAATTCTTTGTTGAAAGTTTAAAAAAATACATAAAAGAAAGAAATGGATTTAAACTTACAATCGATCCAAATCTAATTTATCAAATAAGAAATTCAGATGGAAGTATAATTGATGATGAAAACAAAGATGATGAATCATTTAATAATTTATGTGAGTTAGGTTTCAAACATTTTGGATTTAATCTATATCTAGAAGCAAGGCAAGTTAGATTTGCTTATCGAATGCTGCTAGATGAACCATATGAGATAAAAAAGCAAAATTTTTCAAAAAGTACTAGAAAGAATTTGGAATTAACTTATAAAAATGGATTGTTAGTCAGAAAGGGTGGAGAAGCCGATCTTTCTATTATGGAAGATTTATTTAAGGATACTGCCACTAGAAAAGATTTCTTTTATAGAAAATTAGATTACTATAAAGAAATGTATAAATATATGAAGAATCTTATGACAATATATTTTGCGTACTTGGATCCTAAGAAATATTTAGAATGTGCTAAAGCAAATTTGAATGAAGAAAAAGTTAAAAATAAAGAGATACTAGATAAAATGCAAAAAGATATGGTTGGTGCAAAATTAAAAAGTCAAAAGGAATCTAGTGATCAACGTTTAATTAAATTACAGAAAGAAGTAGAAGAGGCAGAGGAATTTGGTAAAAAATATCCACAAGGTAAGGACGTAGCATGTTTGTTATCGATGTGGAATGGTGATGAATTTTTAACCTTAACTTCTGGAAGTTTAGAAAAATATAGAAAATTTACACCAAAGTATGCTATGTATGATGCACATATAAAAGATGCATATAAAAATGGGTATAAAGCATGCAACTTTTACGGAATTTCAGGTAATTTTAAAAAAGAGAATAACCCTCTTTATGGAGTTTACGAGTTTAAACGAGGATTTGGTGGTAATGTAATAGAATATATTGGAGAATTTACTCTCCCAATAACTTTATTTGATAAATTTTATAATATTTTAAGAGCAATTAAAAGGTTAATTAAGAAAAAATAAAAATGAGATTCAAATTATTTCTCATTTTTTTTACATATTTTTGCTTTTACATTTTTAATGAAATGATATACTTTAAATGAAATATTATACAAATAGTAAAGAGGTTTACTTATTATTAAATCAAATTCTCCAATTAGTTCAACAACATATCCACTAAAGCCTTTTTTAAATGTGTATAGTCCCCCAAGTTCATTTTTTTCATTAAAGTCACCAACAATACCATAAAAGTTATATCTATCATATCCATTTTCTATGGCATATTGCATTCCAGCAAAGTGAACAGCATATGCAGATTGAAAATCCATATATTTTTCGTATGAGCCACCAACTAGTGATAATACTTCATTATCATTTATAAGAAATAAAATTCCACCTAAAGTAATTATTTCACCAGCGGTTTCTAATAAAGATTTATATTTTGTTAAATTATTATTAAGTCTTTCAAGTTCTTTTTGTGCTTCTTTTTGTTTAGATACATATTTTGACTCATTCATTTTAATTATATTATTATCGTGTTTATAAGTTCTCTCTTCGATTTCATTTTTTAATCTTGTGATATCATTATTAGTTGTTCTTACAAGATCTTTCATATTGATTTCAGCTACTAAAATTTTAAGTATACCTTTATTATGAAGATGCTTATACATTTCTTGATAATAGGCAAGTGGTCTATCTATAAATTCTCTTCTTTCTCCAGTTTTTTCCATAATATCTTTAAATTTTGGTAATTCTTCATAGTCAATCTCTCTTGTATAAATACCAAGTCTCTCACATTTATGTAATATCTGTCTAGTCTTTGGATCCATTTTTTTCATTATAGATTCAGTTGTCTCATTTTTTGTATCAGTTACAAACATCCATCTGGGTTGTAGTGTGTCTTGCATAATATTAAATCCAAAGTGTTTATATCCAAGTTTAACTAAGTTTTCGAATGCAGTTTTATTATTCTTTCCACCTTCAACAATGTTTCCATTAATGTCTCTTTCTTGATATGATATATAAGGATCTATTTTTATAAAAATACCTTTTCTTTCTTTTGTATATTTTTTAATGTTCTTAGTGAAAAAATCAAGAATTTCAAAATTGTTATAATCAATTAAAAATCCACGTGGAGCATAAAACATATAATATCCAATAGGTGTCTTTTTACTAAGTAATAATGTTGCTGCAATTACCTTATTATTGTCTTTAACTCCTAATAAATGCATATTCCATCCATTTGATTCTTTTAAGTGACCCCATGATGATGTCTGATAGAAACTTGTATATGGATGTTTTGATGCAAATTTATCAAATTCTTTTTCTTCCAAATTAACGAATTTCATTTTTTAATCCCTTCTTTGCTTTTTCTCTTTTAAATTTTCTAAATAATGGTACAAGTGTTGTGAATACAAAATACATTAATGGTCTTGTTATTAAATCAAATTCTCCAATAAACTCAACATAATCTCCACCAAATTTTTTCTTAAATTCATGAAGTCCTAATCTAGGATTGTTTTTAGATAAATCCCCAATTGTACCAAACTGATCATATGTTTTAATACCATTATCATAACAATATTTAATATGTTCAAAATATGTTTTATAATTAGAAAAAGTATTAGTAAGTATATTATGATTACCTGCATATAGTACCCATGCTTTATCATTATATATAATAATAGCATGAGCATTTAAAACTATTTCATCCTTATCTTTATATTGATTATACTCAAGTATTGCTTTTTCTGCATTTTCTTTTTCTCTTAATAATTCTTTTTTACGAGTGCTCTGTGTTTTACTTAATCCTTGTTCTGGTAAACTATTTAATTCAGAAGAAAGTTTTTCAACTGAATTCTTATATTTTTCTAGTATTTCCTTAGGATTTACACTTCCCATAAATAGGAGAAACTTATTATCTTTATTATATATTTTATACAAATTTTTATAATAATTTAAATCATATGATAAAAAGTTTTTTCTGTTCTCTGTAATTATCATTAATTCATTAAATTTCTCAACATCATTGATATCACCAATCTTTACTTTTACATCCAAAGAATTGGCTTTTTTAATCCTTTGTTTAGTAGTTTTAGAAAACTTAGATTCTATTTCATCAATTGATTGATTTCCCATATCTATTCTAAATGTATATCTTGGCTGCATAGTTTCAAAATTTTTAGTAAATCCTTTATGTTTAAATCCTAAATTTTTGATGTTATTAAATATTCTTTTTGTATCGTATGGCAGACTTTTTTCATTATTGTTATTATCTTTTATAGACCAAATTATATCTGGATCTATTTTTGTAAAAATACTTTTATACTTTTTTGTATATTTTTTAATTTCATCAGTAAAAAAAGTTAATGTAGTGACATCATAATAGTCAATAACATAACCCCTAGGGGAATAAAAATATGAATATCCAAGTGGTAATTTTTTTTCAAGGAGTAAGGCCGTTGCTATAATCTTGCCATCATCGTTTATAACTCCTACATAATGTGGTTTTAATCCTTTTGAGGTTAAAGCAAATTCCCCCCATGCATAGCTTTGAAGAAAATGTGATTTTGGATTGCTTTTTACAAATTCTTCATATTTTTCCTTTTCTATATTAACAATAAATTTCATGTTATGTATTCCTTTCATTACTGTATTAAATACCATAGTATAATAATATTTATTTAACTATATATATAATAACATATTATTGAGTATATTAGATAAAAAATGTTATTTATATGCTTATATATTTATATTGAAAATAAATCTGCTTGTTAATACCTATAGATAAAATAAAAAACATCTGTATAAAATGCAGATGATATAATTAAATGATATAATTATCATTTGTGTAATTCATGTTATTATATTCCAAAGGAGTTGGCTTTAATTCGTCTAATGGTGTAGGTATAATATTCTTCTCTAAGTTAAGGATTCTTCTTTCCAATCTTCTTATTTCTTGATGTAATCCATTTATTTGATTAAGTATATTTTTTATTTCATAATTAAAGTTTGTATTTGGCATTGGTTGTGGAAACATAAGCATACTCTCGTTATTCATTATAACCTCCCTATCTAATTTATTATATGCTTTTGCCTATAATGTGATATAATAATTTGGGTGATAATGTTGAGACTTAGAAATGTTAAGAACAAATTACAAATAATAGATTCATCAGACTACGTTATAAAAAATTCTGAAGAAAATCGTGGACGTTGGTATAACGTTTTTGAAAATAAAAATCCAATAGAGGTTGAAATTGGTATGGGGAAAGGTGATTTTATTGTATCTAAGGCTTTAAAAAATCCAAACATAAATTATGTTGGAATAGAAAAAGCTGATAGTATAGTTGCAAGAGCAATACAAAAAATACCCAAGAATATTCCGAATTTAAAAATAGTTATAGATGATGCAATTAATATCGACAATATTTTTGATAAGGAAGTTAGTATAATATATTTGAACTTTTCTGATCCTTGGCCTAAAAAGAGACATAGGATGAGAAGGTTGACCAGCACAATGTTTTTGTCTAAATATGAAAGTGTATTTGGAAATGAAAAAGTAATTTGTCAAAAAACAGATAACGCTTTATTATTTGAATCATCTATTGTATCATTAAATGAAATGAATTATAGAATAAGTGAAATATCGCTTGATTTACATAATAGTGAGTTAGAAAACGAATCAATAACAGAATATGAATCAAAATTCTCATCGCAAGGGAATCCAATATATTATTTAAAGGCCATTAAATAATGTATACTTTACAAAAAATTATATGCTTTTTTTATAAAATATAGTATTTAATTGTAATATTTGATATAATGAATCTAAGTAGGTGGAATATGAAAAAAATTATATTTATTTTTATTTCTATTTTACTTTTGGCAGGTTGTACAACTGTAGATTTTAAAAATTCTAAAGTTGATGAAACAATAAAAACAATCATAGAAAAAGATGTTGATTTATATAATAATATTTTTGATGGATATAAGTTTTATATACCTAGAGGAATGAAGATTCTAAATAAAACTAATAATAATATAAAGATTATGTCCAATAAGGATACATATTATTTATATGTTGATTTAGTATCATATTATTACAATGTAAAGAAAACATTTGAACCTAGTACAACTAATTATTTATCAAAAGAACTTAGATTTAATGATGAATTAGGTTATATAGATATAACAGAAATTAATAACAAATATTTTATAGAATTTATGTATAATTATGCTAAAATAGAGGCATATGTTGATAAAGATAACTTAAATCAATCTGTTATGAATATGGCATATATATTATCAAGCATTCAATATAATCGTAAGGTTATCGAAACATTGATTGGTGAAAATTCATTGGATTATAAAGAAGAAAAATATGATATATTCAAATCAGAGAGAGAAAATAGTACATTTGTAGAATATGCTGAAAAGTATTATAATTATGATGATAAAAAAGATAAAGATCAGGATATATTAGATTTTGATGTTATAGAATAGGGAAGGTGACAACATGGGTGTGTTTGATAAACTAAAAAATGTATTTTTTGAGGAAGAATACGTTGAAGTTGAAGAACCAATAAGAAAGACAAAAAAAGAAAAAGCAACTATAGCAAAAAAAGTGGATTTGCCTGAAATGCCAAAGTTTAAAGAGGAAAAGACACCAAGAGAAATTGAGCTCGAAGAAGAAGTAGTTGAAAGAGTTGAAAAAAAAGGATACACAGAAAAAGAAAATAGAGTGGCTGAAAAATCGTTTAAGTTTCCAATGACGTTTGAAGATGATGATTTTAAAGTTGATTCTTATCAATATAAGAAAGAAGAGCCAAAAAAACATGTAGAGGTTGAAAAAGAACCAAAACATGATAATTTATACGGAATGAAAACCGAAGAAAAGAAAAATGAATATGTTCATTCAACTTTGTATGAGGGTGGAGATTATAAAAAGGAACAAAAGGTTTTCAGACCAACACCTATAATTTCGCCAATCTATGGAATTTTAGACAAGAACTATAAAAAGGAAGAAATTGTTCAAAAGAAAGAAGTAAGATTGTCTCAGGCTTCATCAAAAAAAGTTGATGTGGATACAGTAAGAGAAAAAGCATATGGTGATTTAGTTAGTGATATAACAGCATCAATGATGTCTGATGATGAGGCTGATAACAATGAAAGTAATAAAGAAAATGTGGAAGAGGTAAAAAATGAGACCACATTATATGATTTGACCGATGATTCTTCTCCTGTAGTAAATAGTGTTACAGTTGGAGATGCTGAAGAATATTTTAATGACTTAGGTTTAGAATATAACGTTGACTATAAAGACCATAGTAAGGAGAAAGCAACAGGTAGACGTAGCGACAAAAATAATTCTGTTCCTAATGAAACAAAAGAAGAAATAAAAAACAATGATAATGATCAAAAAGAAGTTGAAGATAGTTTATTTGATTTAATTGATTCAATGTATCAAGATTCGGAGGATGAATAATATGAATATGTTAGGGGTTGTATTTCCAACAATAATGTATATTTTAGGTTCTATCTTACTTGTTGTATTAATAGTATTTATAATAAGAGCTATAATCACTTTGGATAAAGTTAACTTATTATTAGATGATATTAGTAATAAAGTAAAATCATTAGATGGAATCTTTAATGCAATAAACACGACTTCATCTGCAATATCTGCAGTTGGTGATAGATTACTAGAAAAAGTTGTAAGTATTTTTTCTAAGTTGTCAAGCAGAAGAAAAAGAAAAAAAAGAGAGGGAGAAGAGATTTATGAGTAAAGAAAAAAAATGTAGTGGATTAGGAAAGTTTGCATTAGGTGCAGCAATTGGAGCAGGACTTGGAATTTTATTTGCACCAAAAAAAGGCTCTGAAACAAGAGAAGATTTAAAGAAAAAAATCAATGAATTACTTGCAAAAGTAAAAGAAATTGATGCAGAAGATGTAAAAGAAGCAATAGAAACTAAAATTGCTGAAATCAAAGATGAATTAGAAGACTTAGACAAAGAAAAAGCATTAAAAATTGCAAAGAAAAAGGCTGCAGATATTAAGGAAAAAAGTGAAGAATTGGTAAATCTTGCAGTAGAAAAAGGAACTCCTGTATTACAAAAAGCCGCTGACGAAGTAAGACAAAAAGCAATAGTAGTTGTAAAAGAAGTTCTTAAACGTCTTGAAAAAGAAGAAAAATAATTGCAAAATTAAATCATAAGTGCTATGATAATAAGCATATTTAAGCGATGAAGAATTATAGTAGTATTTTTCTAAAGCACAAGAGAGTTAGTGAATGGTGTAAACTAGCCTTTAGAAATATATGAATTACAAGTTTGGAGCGATAGGGTTACGCCATATAGTAAAGAGATAGTTTTCTATGAATTAAGGTGGTACCACGGGTAATGCCCGTCCTTAGAATACTATCTCTTTTTATTTTAAAAAAGGAGGAGAGATAATATGACTTTATATGAAGAACTAAAATGGAGAGGACTTATACAAGATATTAGTAGTCCAGATCTTATAGATAAATTAAATAATGAAAGTTTAACATTTTATATAGGAACAGATCCGACTGCTGACTCTATGCATATTGGACATTATTCATCATTTTTGATTTCAAAAAGACTTGCTAAAGCTGGACACCATCCAATACTCTTAGTTGGAGGTGCTACTGGGCTTATTGGAGATCCAAAACCTTCTGCTGAACGTCCTATGATATCAAAAGAGGAAGTAGAGCATAATTTCAAAGGACTAAAAAAACAGGCAGAAGAAATATTTGGATTTGAAGTTGTAAATAATTATGACTGGACAAAAGATATAAATGTAATTGACTTCTTAAGGGATTATGGTAAGTATTTTAATATTAATTATATGCTTGCCAAAGATAAAGTAAAATCAAGACTAGAAAGTGGTATTACATATGCAGAATTTTCATATATGATATTACAAGCATTAGACTTCATGCATTTATATCAAGAAAGAGGTTGTACACTACAAGTTGCTGGTTCTGACCAATGGGGAAATATAACTTCTGGGATTGAACTAGTTCGTAAAAAATTAGATAAGGAAATATATGGTATGGTTATGCCTTTGGTAACTGATTCAAATGGTGTAAAATTTGGTAAGACAGAGGGAAATGCTTTATGGTTAGATAAAAATAAAACATCTAGTTATGAATTATATCAATATTTAATTAATCTTGAAGATTCTATGATTATAGAATATCTAAAAAAATTAACATTCTTATCAAAAGAAGAAATAGAAGAAATTGAAAAAAGACATAATGAAAATCCAGGTTTAAGAGAAGCTCATAAAATTTTGGCAAGGGAAGTTATTACTGATATTCATGGAAAAGAAGAGTATGAAAAAGCACTTAAACTTAGCCAAGTATTATTTAATGGAGATATAAAAGAATTAACTTCAAAAGAAATAGAAGAAGTATTCAAAGGTGTTCCAACATATGAAACAGAACCTGGCAAAACATTAATTGATGTATTGGTTGAATCACATGCTGCGTCTAGTAAAAGAGAAGCAAGAGAATTTATTAACAATGGTGCCATAAGTATAAATGGAGATGCTGTAAAAGAAGAGAACTATCTAATAGATAAATCAGTAGCGATAGATGATAAGTATATTGCAATAAGACGTGGTAAAAAGAAATATTACTTAATAATATTAAAATAGCAAACAAAAAAACCGGAGCAATCCGGTTTTTAATTTTAATATTAATATTATCTGTTATAGAATTCAACGATTAGAGTTTCTTTAATGTCTGGATTCAATTCATTTCTCTCAGGCATTCTAACATAAGTACCAATCATTTTACCTTCGTCATATGTAACGAATTCAACTCTATTAGTTACTTTTTCTAGAGATTCTTTAACAACTTTTAAATCTTTATCCTTATCTTTTAAAGTTATAGTAGAGCCAGGTTTAACTCTGTATGAAGGAATATCAACCTTTTTACCATTAACTAAGATATGGCCATGATTAACAAGTTGTCTGGCACCACGACGAGTAGATGCAAATCCTAAACGGTAAACTAAGTTATCAAGTCTTGATTCAAGTAATCTTAAGAAATTCTCACCATGGATTCCTTGCATTTTACCAGCTTCAAGGAAAGTTTTCTTGAATTGCTTTTCATTAAGACCATACATAAATCTAACTTTTTGTTTTTCTTTTAATTGAACACCATAGTTTGATAATTTTCCTTTTCTATCAGCTCCATGTTGTCCTGGTCCGTATGGACGTCTAGCAATGTCTTTTCCGTTTTCTAGTACTGAAAAACCAACACGACGTGCTTGCTTGTAACTAGGTCCAGTATATCTTGACATTTTATTACCTCCTTTATTTATTTTTACATAAACAAAGAAATTTGTATTGATATCATAGGGAGTTTATTTTAATGTTTTCACTTACCAGCTTTTTATAAGATACTTACAAACGTAATAAACACATTACAATACCAATAGCAATAAGCTGCAAAGCCATTCATTGAATATGCGACTATAATTATAATATATAATTCTAATTGAGTCAATCTTTTTTTACAGTGTAATATGTTGCAACAACTGATATTATTTCAAAACAACATTTTTTAACAAATTTATAGGAAATTTTTTGTGTTTGTGTTAAACTATTAATATAATCAAGAATAGAGGTGTTATATGACTAAGAATATTATTGTTGGTTCTATCATTGCTTTATTAGTTATTATTCTTATTATATTAGTCATTGTTTTAAAGAAGAAAAAATATAAATTATTAAAAGATAAAATAGAGGAACTAGATAAAGAAAAAAACATTATTGAATCAACTCCAATTGATGCGGAACTTTCTAAAATGGAGACAATAATTAAAAATGAAAAAATGGAAGAGAAGTATAATTCATGGCAAGAAAGATTCAAAAAACTAAAGGAAAATAATTTATCTAGAATAAATGACATGATTATTGATTTAGATTTCGATGATGGAAAAAGAAAATATAGTGATACACTTCAAAAATTATGTCATATTGAAATAGAAATTTCTAAAGCAAAAGTATTAGCTGATACACTTTTGGATGAAATAAAAGAAATTACTTTAAGCGAAGAAAAGTATAGAAGTATAATAATTAAATTAAAAACTAGATATAGAGAACTTCTTAATTCTTTTGAAATACATAAGAAGGAATATGACAGTATTTCTGAGATTATAGAATTGCAATTTGAAAATATTGAGAAGCGTTTTAATGATTTTGAAGTTTCAATGGAACATAATGAATATAATGAGGTAGTTCATATAGTAAAAGCTATAGATTCAATGGTTGATCATATGGGGATTGTTATTTCTGAAGTTCCAGATTTAGTATTGCTTATAACTAAATTAATTCCAAAACGTATTGAGCAAATTAATAGTGTTTATGATGAAATGGTAAAAAAAGATTATCCACTTGATTATTTACAAATCCCTTATAATATTGAAGAAACAACAAAACATGTTAATGATATATTGGATAGAGTTAAAGTTTTAAATTTAGAAGATTGCCTTTTTGAGTTGAAAACTATGCTTGAATATTTGGATTCACTATTTACAGATTTTGAGAATGAAAAAAATTCCAGAAAAGAATTTGAAGAAGAGGCTCCAATATTTGAGAGAAAGCTAGAAAAAGTAAATAATGTTGTGGCGGATATTTATAGTCAATTAGATTCCATAAAAAATCTTTACGATTTAAGTGATGAGGATGTTAAAATAATTGATGAAGTTAATTCTTCATTACTAGACTTAAATAGAGATTATAAAACAGGAATAAAAGATTTAAAGAAAAGAAAAATTCCATATTCGAAGATTGTTGATGATATAAAACAATTTTCAAATAGACTAAAGAAAATAGATGATGATTTAGATAAAGCATTAAAATCTTTAGGTAATATGTATGAGGATGAAGTAAGAGCGAGGGAACAATTAGATGAAATTCAAGAGCTTTTAAAGCAATCAAAGATTAAGATTAGAAGTTATAAATTGCCTATAATTACTAATAATTATTTTGTTGAGCTGTCTGAAGCAAATGAATCTATTCTTGAAGTTATTAAAGAATTAGAAAAAAAGCCTATTGTTATTAATGTTTTAAATACAAGAGTAGATACAGCAAGAGATTTGGTATTAAAACTTTATAATACTACTAATGAAACTATAAGGCTTGCGAAAATGTCTGAAGCATCCATTGTTTATGGAAACAGATTTAGAAGTGATTATGAAAATGTTGCACATGCTTTGAATCGTGCTGAAATTCTCTTCTATAAAGGTGATTATAAACATTCACTTGAGGTTTCTACTAGAGCAATAGAGATGGTTGAACCAAGCTTTTCTAAAAAAATAGAAACATTTTACAAAAAAGAGGTATAATTATATCTTTTTTGCTATTTAATAGTACCTATAATATATTAAATAACAATTGACACAGAAATGCTTGTATTGTATATTTTAGGTGATATCAAGAAGGTGATATGATGGGATTATTTAATAGAATTAAAAATATTTTTTCTGACAATAAAAGTAATGAAAATGTATCTGAAAATCAAAAAAAGGAACTAAATGATAAAAAAAATAATGAAAAAAATGTAGAAAGTGTAAAAATCTATGAGCAAGGATTGGTAAAATCTAGAGAAAATTTTACTTCTAAACTTATAAATCTTACAAGAAAGTATAATAAGATTACTGAGGAATACTTTGAAGAATTAGAGGAAATATTGATTAATGCTGATGTTGGTGTGGACACAGTAATAAATTTTATTGATAGGTTGAGAGAAAGAGTAAGAAAAGAAAAAATTCAGGATCCAGAATATTTAAAAGAAATAATTGTAGATGAACTTTTTATAATATATGTTAATGATGATATAATATCTAACAAAATAAATTTTTCTGATAGTGACCCAACAGTAATATTATTTGTAGGTGTTAATGGTGTTGGGAAAACCACTACAATAGCAAAGCTTGCGGATAAGTTTAAATCTGATGGAAAAAAAGTTATGTTAATAGCCGGTGATACGTTTAGGGCCGGTGCTACAAAACAACTTGAAGAATGGGCTACAAAAGTTGGAGTTTCTTTTACTGGTAAATCAGAAAGTGTCGATCCATCAAGTGTTATATATGATGGGTTGAAAGCTGCCTTAAAAGAGAAAAGTGATATTGTTTTAATTGATACTGCGGGTAGACTGCAAAATAAAACTAACTTAATGCAAGAACTTGATAAAATTAACAGAGTTATAGGTAAAATAATACCAAATGCACCACATGAAACCCTATTAGTTATAGATGCAACAACTGGTCAAAATGGTATTAATCAAGCTACTTCTTTTAAAAAAATAACCAATATTACAGGTATTGTTTTAACAAAAATGGATGGAACTGCAAAGGGTGGAATAGTACTTGCAATTAAAGAAAAAGTAGGAATTCCGGTGAAGTTTATTGGGCTGGGTGAGACAAAAGAAGATTTACAGAGCTTTGATATTGAAAAATATATATATGGATTATTTAAGGATATGATGTAATATGGATAGAAGAATATATTTAAATGATTTGTATGATTTTTATAAAGGATTATTCACTGAAAAGCAACAGAAATATTTTGAAGAGTATTACTATGATAATTTAACTTTATCTGAAATTGCTGAGAACAACAAAATAAGTAGGAATGCTGTACATAATCAACTTAAGATAGTTGAATTAAAATTAGAAGAGCTAGAAAGTATACTAAAGCTTTTTGAAAAGAAAAAAAGGATTACGAAAATTTTAGAGAATAAAGTTGATAATGAAACACTTGAAAAAATAAGTGATTTATTATAAAGGAAAAGGGGTATGCTATGTTTGATAAAATTGCTTATATGAATGATTCATATATATTTGTAAATTTAGGTGATACTGTAGACTTGAAATCTAATATTCTTAATATGCATGTTGCAATTATCGATACTGAGAAGGCCATTATTGGGGAAATTGAAGAATTAAATAACAGACAATTGAAGATTAAAATGTTAGGTGAGGTTGTGAATGGACAGCTTACTAACGGTGTTATTCGAAAACCTTTATTAGATGCAAAGATTAGAACTTTAAAGTTTGAAGAGTTACCACTTGTTTTAGGAATTAATAAAAAAGATTCCCTATATTTGGGTGAGAATCCACATTATCAAAATTCCAAAGTATATGTTGATATAAATCAATTTTTAGGACATCATTTTGCAATCTTTGGTAATAGTGGAAGTGGAAAGTCTTGTGGACTTGCCAGAATTATTCAAAATATATTTCAGAATTCAACTGCTTATCCATATAAAGCAAATTTTATATTATTTGATATTTCTGGGGAATATTCTACCGCATTTCAAAATTTAAATTCAATAAATCCTAATTACAATTATAGAGTTTTTACTACTAATAAGTTTAGTGGATATGGTGAACAGTTAAAGATTCCGTTATGGTTAATGGATACAAATGATATAGCACTTTTATTAATGTGTAATGCACATTCACAAATACCTATAATAGAGCAAATGATCAAATTAACAAAGATTTTTGCTCAAAACGGTGCAGAATCTAATAATATTAAAAATCATTTGATTGCAAAAGCCATGATTTCTATTTTATATAGTAATAATACAGCCGCAAATAAAAGAAATAGTATATTTAATATTGTTGAAATGTGTGGAACAGAACAATTTAAATTAGATACTGAAGTTCAAGGTGCGGGTTATACAAGAAAGTTTAGGGACTGCTTTTTGATAAATAAATCTGGGGAATTTTCTGAAAGCATTTTAGTTACTGAGTATATAAGTGGTTTTATAAACGATGAATATGATAATTATGAACCAAAAAATAATGTTAGATATACTTTGGCCGATATGGAAAAGGCATTGAACTTTGTACTTATTTCTGAGGGATGGTATCAAAATGAAAATAGCTATAGTGATTCTGCAATGATAAAAGTTAGATTGCATTCACTTATAACAGGTAAATACCATGATATATTTGATTCTCCTGAATATATAACACCGGAGGAATATTTGACAGGTATTCTTATAAACAACAATAAAAGATATCAACTTGTAAATATAAATCTTGATGATATAGATGACTCTATGGCAAGTGTTATTACAAAAATATTTACTAAAATAGTATTTGAATTTGCAAAAACACTTCCAAACAGAGCTAGTCTACCATTTCATATTTTGGTAGATGAAGCACATAGGTATATAAAACATGATAATGATAATTATTTATTAGGATATAATATTTTTGAAAGAGTAGCCAAAGAAGGTAGAAAATACGGTGTTTTACTTGGACTTATTTCACAACGACCTGTTGAGTTATCTGATACTGTTGTATCACAGGTTTCAAATTTTATTATATTTAAGACAAACCATCCGAAAGATGTTGAATATCTAAAGCAAATGATTCCTAATGTAAGTTCAGATACAATTGATAAGCAAAAATCATTACAATCAGGAATCGCTTTAGGATTTGGTTCTGCATTTAAGGTTCCACTTATGATAAAATTTGAAAAACCTAGTCCTATGATAAATGGTGAAAATTGTAATGTTACAAAAAGTTGGGGTAACTAATTTAAAGTGCGATATAGATTGACAAAACTTGCTATATTTTATATTATTACTATAGAATAAGGAGGAGAAAATATGAGAAAATTAAGATTTGTTTTGCTTTTGTTATGCTTTGCTTTAATTGTTGTACCAGTTTATGCTGATAAGGGATTAAGTTATACTACTGAGTTATCAAATACTTCAGTAAAGAATAGTGATACAGTTCATTATAAAATAAATATTGATTCAGGATTCCCGATTTCTACTAGTGAATCTAACTCACAAACTGTATATCTAAAATATGATAAAAAGTATTTAAGTATAGTTAATATAACTTCAAGTGATAATATGTCAGTGACCAATAAAAATGATAACGATGAAGTAGTACTTAAATATACTGCTAAAGCTAATAATACTTTAAAGGGAACTATTAATATTGAATTTACTGTAATTGCTTCAAATGAAGATGTTAATACTGATATAACTTTATATAGTCAATATGAAAGAACTGATTGCTCAAAAAATACTACTGGTGATTGTAGTGAATTTTACCTAGGTTCAATTGAAAAAAATAGTAAAATAAGAAGCATTAACATTGTAAAGAACGTTGTTGATAAAACAACAGACCAAGATGATAAATGTGTAAATCAAATCAGTAATTGTCCAGCACAAGATAATATGCCTTTATATATATCTTTAGGTGCTAACTTTATATTACTAATTACAGTGGTTATACTTTCTTTAAAATCTAAAAAATAGCAAATATTAAAATTAAAGGTAGAAATACCTTTTTTTTAATTGTATAATAGTGTTTGGTGATAGATATGTTTGAAAACTTAGGTGATAGATTACAGAATGTAATGTCAAAAATAAAAGGATATGGAAAGATAACAGAAGATAATATAAGCGAAATGCTAAGAGAAATTCGTCTTGCATTATTAGAAGCTGATGTAAACTACAAAGTTGTAAAGGAATTTACTAATTCTGTAAAAGAAAAGGCATTGGGTGAAGAAGTAAAGAAGAGTATAAAACCAGGTGACTTGTTTGTAAAAATAGTAAACGATGAACTTACAGAATTATTGGGTGGTGAAGAAAAGCCACTTAATTTAAATGGTAATCCTGCTATACTTATGTTGGTTGGTTTGCAGGGAAGTGGTAAAACAACGACAATTGGTAAACTTTCTAATTTTTTAAGAAAGAAGCACTCTAAAAAGCCACTTTTGGTTGCTTGTGATGTTTATAGACCAGCTGCAATTGATCAATTAAAACAAATTGGTAAACAGTTAAATATTGAGGTTTATGAAGAAGGAAAAAATGATCCTGTTTTAATATCTAAAAATGCTATAAAATATGCAAAAGAAAATAACTATGATTACGTATTAATAGATACAGCTGGACGACTTCATGTTGATGAAGAATTAATGAATGAATTAGAAAATATAAGAACAGAAGTGAATCCACAAGAAATATTACTAGTAATTGATGCAATGATGGGACAAGATGCAATCAATGTTATAACTGGATTTAATGATAAATTGCCTTTGACTGGTGTTATATTGAGTAAACTTGATGGTGATACTAGAGGTGGTGTAGCTTTATCTGTTAGACATTTAACAAATGTTCCAATAAAATTTATTGGTACAGGTGAAAAACTTGATGGACTTGATACATTTGATCCAAAACGCATGGCAGGAAGAATTCTTGGAATGGGAGACATTGTATCTTTAGTTGAAAAAGCAACAGAAGTAATTGATGAGAAAGAAGCGGAAAAAGCAGCAAAAAGGATGAAAAATGGTAAGTTTGATTTAGAAGATTTTCTTTCTCAAATGAAACAAATAAAGAAATTGGGACCACTTGAGAATTTGATTAAATTGATACCTGGTGCTAGTAAACTTGGATTAAATAATGTAAATATCGATCCAAAACAAATGGCACATATAGAAGCAATAATCCTTTCTATGACACAAGAGGAAAGAAGAAATCCAGATATAATTAAAGCTAGTAGAAAAACAAGAATAGCTAAAGGATGTGGTTTATCTGTTCAGGAAGTAAATAGACTTTTAACGCAATTTGATCAGATGAAAAAAATGATGAAACAATTTTCTTCCGGAAATATGAAACTTCCTTTCTAAAATATTTTAGTTATTTAGGCCTTTCTAATATAAATATTTTCATTAGTAGAATATTATAGACTAGATAGGAGGATTTAAAATGTTTAGAGAACAAAGTTGTTGTGATAGGCAAGATGATGTAAATACTAACTTTATGGGTTACAATGATGTTAATATGGACGTTGACGTTAATATAGGTAATGTAGGGAACATGCCTATGAATCAAGGTATGGGTGCACCAATGGTTGGAGGTACTACTTCACCAATTATTGAACCAGTACAAGAAAGAGTAGTTCAAAGAACTATTATGCATGAAGTACCACATGTTTGTCCAATTAGAACAAGAATAATTAATAATCATGTATATCGTCATACATACAGTCCTAGTTATAGTTGCTGCAGTCAAGATACTGTTTCAAACGTTCAATGTGGATCTTGCTGTGGATTTAAATAATATAGTTTAAATCAATCTTTAGTAAAAAAGTTGAAGAGAGAATTTTTATTTTCTCTTTTGTTTTTGTTTAAAAGCTGATATAATTATATTATATTTATAATAAAGGTTAGTGATGTTATGTCAAATACTGTTGAAAAAGATGAATTATATGATAACTTATATACTGATGGTGAGGATAGAAGACCAAAATTACTTTTAATTATATTGGGAATTGTAGCTTTGGTTTTTATTATATTTATTTCATTTTTTGCTTGCTCTAAGGTTAATAAGAAAAGTGATAATAATTTTTTGCAATCTATAACTATTAGTGGTGGTAGTCTATCACCAAATTTTAGTAAATCTGTTTTTGAATATTTTGCAACTGTTGATGGTGAATTTACTACAGTAAGTTGTAAAACAGAAAGTTCAAAAGCTAATACAGAAGGATGTAACAAGAGAATTTATTTAACTGAAGAGTGCGTTCCACATACAATTAAGGTTGTTTCACAAGCAGGAAATAAACGTGAATATAAATTAAATATTTGTAAACAAGACAAGAATGCTCCAGTTATTAAAAATGTAGTTATGACACCAGAGGGATATAGTAAAGATAAAGTAACATTGACAATTGAAGTTGATTCTGTAAATGAATTAGCTTCAGAGGCATATTCGTTTGATGGTGGATCTACATGGCAAAAGTCAAATACATATGTTGTGACTGAAAATGGTAGTGTTGAAATAAAGGTTAAAGATATTAAAAATAACGTAAGTGCCTCATTTACCAAAGTAATTGATAAGATTGATAAAACAATTCCTAAAGTGAGTGTTAAGGGAAGTATTGGATCTGGTGTTTCAACTTCATCAAATGTAGAGTTAACTGCAGTAATTGATCCTATATCAACAGAGAGTGGATATCAATATCAATGGTATAGAAATGATACCTTGATACAAAAAGCGACATCAAATTCATATTTAGCAACCTCTAGTGGTAACTACAAGGTAAGAGTTACAACAGGTAGTGGAAATTCTACTGTTTCAGGAATTTATAAAGTTAATAAAATATCAACTGGTGGTGGTAGCACTACTACTAAGCCTAAACCAAGTAATAATTATAAATTATTAATTAATGGTGTATCTGGCAATGCACAAAACTGGATAAAGGGACCAGTAACATTGAAGATTAGTGCAACAGCTAGTAATGGATTACATGGTAAAGCATATTCATTTGATGGTGGATCTACATGGCAAAAATCAAACTCAAAATCTTTCAACTCAAATAGTAATGTAAGCATAGTTGTTAGAGATAAAAAGGGTAACAAAACAGATGCTTATATCATTTATATAACAAAGATTGATAATATAAAGCCTTCTGTTTCAATAAATGGTGGAACATCTATTAGAAATAAATTAACTGCTAAAATAAATCCAAGTAGTATACCTAGTGGTGTTAAATATCAGTGGTATAAAAACGGAAATGTAATAAGTGGTGCAACTTCATCTTCATATACGCCTACTTCTGCTGGTAGTTATCAAGTTAGAGTAACAACTGGTACTGGAAATTCAACTATTTCTTCTAAGCATACTATTTCACAGGCAATACCAGGAACTGTAAGTATTAGTGGAAGTACTACTAATGGTGTATGGACTAATAAGAATGTGGTTTTAACTGCAAGTGTTTCAAATGCCACTGCTAATAAGTATGAGTGGTATAAAGGTACTGTTAAGGTTGCAACAACAACATCAAATTCATATACAGTAACTACTGATGTAAATGCCGAATATAAAGTGGTTGCATATTTCTCAAATGGCACTCAAGCAACTTCTGGTACCTGGTTAGTGAAATTAGATAAAACACCTCCTACAAAAACCACAGTAAAATTTACTGCAGGTGGTAAAACTTATAATCCAGATGGAACTCAATGGACTAATCAGCCTATAACTAGAGAATTCAAATCATCAGATTCAGGTAGTGGAATAAAGTATTTTGAATACTCTTATACTTGTGGTACTGGTAGTGATGGTAATGAAGGAGAGGGCAAATATTCTTTTGAAAACTATCATTACGAAGGAATAAATGTTGCGTGTCATAGAGCCGTTGATTATGCTGGAAATAAAGGTGAATGGTCATCAAAAAATTATATGAAAATAGATACAACACCGCCTTATACCCCAAGACCAACATTAGGAAATGGTCAAACAATTTCTTGCCAAGAGGAAGGTTCAAGTGGCACTATGAGTTTATCAAGTAAAACAAAGAAAAATTTATGGTGTATAGCCTCTACTACTGCTAGTGCACATAATTTTAACTTTAATGTAAAAAGAGAAGATAATGAGGGTGGCTCTGGAATCGGTTTATGTAAAATCGTTTGGGAATTAGATGAAAATGATAGATGTAATCAATATGGAAGCAGAAGAAGTTTAGAAGTTATTCTATCTAATGGAAATTTTTCTGGTTTAAAAAATTTAAATACAGTCGTTTGGTCAAATGATTATTCAAATAAATGCTTAACAGGTGATGAATTGATTTATCTAATTAAATGTTATGATAAAGCGGGAAATGAAGGGAAGATATTGTTACTTTCAGCTGGCCTTAGATGATAAATAAAGAACGTTACATAATTGTAATGTTCTTTTTTTATCTTATAGGAAAGTTCAAAGCAAGAAAAAAACAAGATTATTTTTTGCTTAATAAAAATTTGTGTTAAAAACAAAAAATATGCTGACAAACGTTTGCTTGTTTCAATATAATTGAAATGCAGTAAAAAGGTAAGGTGATTAAATGTATAAAGCTTATAAATTTAGATTGTATCCAAGTGATAATCAAAAGAAGTTAATTAATAAAACATATGGATGCACAAGATTTATATATAATCACTTTTTAAATAAATGTAAGGAAGAGAAATTTATAAAAGCATATGATATGTGCAAAGAGTTAAAAGAGTTGGAATCGGTGACTATCAATTCGAATAAAAATTTTAATTTTTATTCTTTTGTTCTAATGTTGAAATTTGTCATAATTTGTTGAAAACCATTTCTTTTTTTGATATAATTTCTATAATTGGAGTGTTAGATATGAAAAATACTGAATTTAATAACGATGAAATTGAAATTATAGATATATTTGATGAAGACGATCAAAAAAAGGTTAATAATAGAAGTCTTCCTAGTTATGATGAAGAAGAACTACATCACAGTACAAATAAACCGGCTAAAAAGAAAAGAAAGCTTAAGAAAAAATTGCTTTTTCAAGTGATTTTTTGTTCTGTAAGCATTATATTTATACTCGGTTGTTGTATATTCTATGGTAGTAGGTTGGTAAAATATTATAAAATATATAATCCAAAAGACAGTAGTGGTAAAGTAATAAAGCTGTTTGCTGATTCACTTATGCAAAAGACATCACTTGTATATGATGGTGAGGGGTTATATAGAAATAATGGTAGTTATATTTACAAAGGAACAAATGTAAATAATTATATTAAATTTTCTAATTTGACATGGAGAATAATGAAGATTAACACTGATAAAAGTATTGACATTATACTTGATGACTCAATTAATAACTTAATGTGGAATAATAAAACTGGCGATTATATAAAATCTGATGTTAACTCTTATTTAAATGAATACGTTTTGCCTATATTAAATAGTGATGCATTGTCAAATACTTTAATCTGTTCTGATATCATCGACGATTTAGGAAAAGTAAAGTGTGACAAGCGTGATACTTCAAATAAGATAAGACTTGCTAGTATAGATGAATTCTTAAATAGTAGTGTAGATAGCAATTCATATATTTCCAATGGTAATGATATATGGTTGTCAAATAGAGGTAGTGAAAAAGTATGGGTTATAAATAATAATAATCTTTCTTATGCTGAATCTACTAATTTATATGATATTAAACCCGTAGTAACTTTGAAAAATTCAACTATAATGTTGGGTGGAACTGGTACTAGCGATGATCCATACATTATAGAAAAAAATAATAACAAAGTTCAAGTTGGTAAACATATAAAGTTAGGCGATGATATATGGACTATTTATAGTATGAATGAGAACTCAATTAAATTAACACTTAGTTCGTTATATAAAAATGGTAGTATTACATATAGATTTGACTTAAAGAGTAATAAATACAATCCAAATAATAAATCTTCACTAGCTGCTTATTTAAATAATGAATTCTACAACTCTTTATCATACAAGGATTTAATAATTGATACTGAATGGTATACAGGTGAATATAGTGATAGTTATAAAAGTATAAAAAATGAAAAAGTGGTAGCAAAGGTAGGAATTCCAAGTATTACTGATTTAAAATTAGATAAGGGAGTAAATAACTATTATGTTTTAAATGGTAGTTCTGATGGTAAATCATATTTATACAACGATTACTTAATATCATCTAAACCTACTTTATCAAGAGGTATTAAACCGGCAATATCAATAAAAAACCTAAAAGTAAAATCTGGTATTGGTACACTAGAAGATCCTTTCATATTGGAGGAAAAGTAAAATGAAAAAGTTTACAATATTTATAATAATAATAGATATAATTGTCGCAGCATGTTTTGTATTGGTATATGCTATACCTGACTTTAAAAATAAGATAATTTCAACTGCAATGATTACAAAGACTCATCAATACATTGCATATGTGTTTTATTCTGAAGAGGATATTAGTAAAGTAACTGCAATGAATAAATATATACCATTGACTGATGAAGTTAATCTTGATGAAATTGTTATTAATACTTCTGAAAGGGAAAGTTACGACAGTGAGTATGATGAAATAATTTTAACTAGAGATGAAAACAATGATGATTATAAATACATAGAAGTTAAGGTTGGCAAATATAAAGGACATTTAGTTGCAATATATGACCCTTCTAAAGTTAAACTTATAGCATCAAAAGAGTTTAATACTGGAAAAGGACAAGAAACTGTAAAAAATATGTGTAAAAGATTAAATGGAAAAGTCTGTATAAATGGTGGAGCATTTAGTGATACAACTGGCTGGGGTAGTGATATACCTCTTGGAACTTTAATTAAAGATGGAAAGATTATATGGTCTGATACATCTGCACCTACTAATTTAATAGGTTTTAATAAAGAAAACAAATTAGTGCTTTCAAAAACAACTGCAGAAAATGCTATAAAAAGTGGAATAAGAGATGGACTTGAGTTTGGACCATTCTTAATGATAAATGGCAAAAAGTTACAATATGAATCAACTGCTGGTGGATATGATAGAGCTGCAAGGGTTGCTATTGCGCAGAGAAAAGATGGAGTAGTACTATTTTTAGTTACCGAAGGAGTGCATGCTAATGGGCCTTCATTAATGGAAGTTATAGATTTATTAGAAAAATATGGCGCATATAATGCTGCAAACCTTGATGGTGGTACTTCTTCTCAACTTGTAATCAATAATAAATTAATTAATACACCACTTACTGTTTATGGTAAAAAGGTTACAAATGGTAGAAAGGTAGTTAGTGGTTTTGGTTTGTTAGAGTAGGTGATATTTTTGAAAAAGAAAAAGTTAAAAAAAGGAGTAAGAAAAGGAATTGGTGTTTTACTAATTGTCCTTAGTGCTGCTTTGATATTTTGTGGTATAAATTATAGTAAAATTTTTGAAAACAAAAAACAGGTAATATATGAAGATATACCAAAACCTGTTGTAGAGGAAAATACTGCTTCACTTATTATGGTTGGTGATGCATTAATTCACGGAGCAATTTATGATAATGTTAGAAGTAGTGGTTATGATTTTAAACCTATATTTTCTGAAGTAAGGAATGTTTTTGATGACTACGAATTAAAATTTTATAATCAGGAAACTATTTTGGGTGGAACTGAGTTAGGTCTCTCTTCATATCCTCAATTTAATTCACCACAACAAGTTGGTGATGCATTTATGGATATGGGATTTAATCTTGTTAGTTTAGCTACAAACCATACTCTTGATAGGGGTGTATCTACGGGCTGGAAAACAATACAAAGATCTCGTGAATATTGGAATAAGCAAGAAAATGTTATTGCTGCTGGTTCCTATTCAACACAAGAGGAAAAAGATAAAGTAATTGTTAAAGAAGTAAATGGTATAAAATATGGATTTTTAGCATATACAACATTGACAAATGGGTTGGTTAGACCTAAAGGAAAAGATTATTATTTGGATGTTTATAGCAACGAATTGGCAAAAAAAGATATAGAAAAATTGAAAGATAAAGTTGACTTGCTTATAGTTTCTATGCATTGGGGTATAGAATATTCAAATACCGCATGTAAAGAACAAAAGGATATTGCAAAATATTTATCTGATTTAGGTGTTAATGTAATTATCGGAACACATTCACATGTTGTACAACCAATTGAATTTGTAGGTGATACTTTAGTTATCTATTCTTTAGGTAATTTTATTTCATCACAGATTGGTGTAGAAAAATTAACAGGTTTAGTTGCTAGTATTGACATAAAGAAAACTACTGTAGATGGTAAAGTTAGTTTAGAACTCTTGAATCCAAAAGCGGATCTTGTTTATACATGTAAACCAGCAATATGCGGAAAATATAAAGTATATCCATATAATAAATTAACTAATAATATTTTACCTAACTATAAAAATTATTATAAAAAGTATATGAAGATAGTTAGGAGTTTAGATAATAATATTGATACAATTTATTCCAAATAATTAGAGAAGCTAAAGAGCTTCTTTTTTCTTAAATTTCTATTTTTTTTTATAACTTTGTTATATAATTAATATGAGAAGAGAGTGATAATATGAAATATAAAATAATGGATGGTAATGAAGCTTGTAGCTTTGTTTCATATAAATTTACAGAACTTGCCGGAATATATCCAATTACTCCTGCTTCACCAATGGCTGAATATATAGATAAGTGGAGTTCTAATGGCAATAAAAACTTTTTTGATGATGTTGTAAATGTAACTGAAATGCAGAGCGAAGCTGGTGCTATTGCACTAGTACATGGTTCATTGCAAAATGGAATTTTATCAACCACCTATACAGCTAGTCAAGGATTATTATTGATGATTCCAGAAATGTATAGAATTGCAGGTGAAATGTTGCCTTGTGTAATTAATGTAGCATCAAGAAGTGTAGCAACGCATGCTTTAAGCATTTTCTGTGATCATCAAGACATATATTCTGTTAGACCCACGGGATTTGCTATATTTGCAACATCAAGTGTTCAGCAAGTTATGGATTTAACAAGTATTCCCTATTTATCAACTATAAAATCTAGAATACCATTTGTTAATTTTTTTGATGGTTTTAGAACTAGTCATGAATTAAAGAAAGTTGAACTTTTAAATTTAGATAAGGTAAAGCCATTAATTGATAAGAAAAAATTAAATGAATTTAGAATGCATGCTTTAAGCATAAATAATGTTACTAGGGGTACTAATCAAAATGATGATATTTATTTTCAAATAACTGAAGCTAGAAATAAAGATTATGATAAATTACCAGATATAGTTAATAGTTATATGCAAAAAATAAATAAAATAACTGGCAAAGATTATAAACCATTTGATTATTATGGTGATAAAAATGCAACAAGGATTATTGTTGCTATGGGGTCAGTATGTGAAACTATAAAAGATACAATTGATTACTTAAATAGCAATAATGAAAAAGTTGGACTTATTGAGGTTCATTTATATAGACCATTTAGTGAAAAATACTTTTTAGATGTATTACCAAAAACTACTAAGTCAATTGCAGTTTTAGATAGAACAAAAGAACCAGGGGCAATGTGTCCGTTATATCTTGATGTAAAGGATATTGTTTCAAGATACAGTAATAAAATAAAAGTTATTGGTGGAAGATATGGTCTTTCAAGTAAAGATACAACACCTTACCAAATAAAGGCAGTTTATTCATATTTATCTAATAATAATGATTCAACGTTTACAATTGGAATAATAGATGATTTAACTAAACTTAGCTTAAAAGATGAATTTTTTGATATTAGTCAGAATTTTTATGAGATGCTTATATATGGTTATGCATCAGATGGAATGGTTAGTGCTTCAAAAGATATTATAAAAATAATAGGAGACAATACAAAGGCATATGTTCAAGGATATTTTGAATATGATTCAAAGAAATCAGGAGGGCTTACAAAATCTCATTTAAGGTTTGGAAAGGATGAAATAAGAGCTACATATTATGTTAATAATCCATCTGTTGTTGTTTGTACAAATGAAAATTATTTAAAAAAGTATAAAATGTTAGATAATATTAAGCAAAATGGAATATTTATACTTAATACTTCTTCAGATAAAGATGCTGTGAACATGCTATTTACATCACATGATAAACAAATAATACAAGAAAGAAATATAAAGCTATATATCATAGATGCAAATCATATTTCATTTGAAAATGAATTAGGTAATAAAATTAATATGATAATGACAACTGCTATATTCAAAGTAGCTAATATAATTCCTTTTGAATTTGCTATAGAGGAATTAAAAAAATCCATTACTGCTATCCTAAATGGAAAAACAAATGATGTAATAGAAAAAAATTTAAAGGCAATAAATGATGCTGTTGATAAAATTACTCTTGTAAATATAGATAATAAAGATGTAGAAGAAAATATAAACATTGAAGAAGATTTATTTGATATTATAGAAAGAAAAGAAGGAAATAGTTTATCTGTTTCTAAATTATCACGGTTTGTTGATGGAACTTTTCCTGGTGGATTATCAAAATATGACTCTAAAAACATAGCTGAAAATTTACCATGTTATAATAGTGATAATTGCATAATGTGTAATAAGTGCTCATTTGTTTGCCCACACGGTGTAATTAGACCATTTTTACTTGATGATAATGAATTTAAAAGTATGCCTGTATATTTACAAAAATATACCAAAGATATAAAAATAAAAGATAAAACTTTTAAATATATAATAGGTATAAATTTTGATAATTGTACTGGTTGTGGTTTGTGTAGTAAGGTTTGTCCTGGAAAAAATGGTAATAAAGCAATACAAATGAAAGATAAAAATTTTGTTATAAATAATATTAATAAAAAAGGTTATGAATACTTATTTGATAATGTTGAGTCTAAAATTCTATTACCGGTTAACAGTGTAATGGGAAGTCAATTTGTAAAACCTAAATTTGAATTTTCAGGAGCATGTAGTGGATGTGGTCAGACACCATATTTAAAACTACTAACTCAATTGTTTGGCAATGAACTAGTCATATCAAATGCAACGGGATGTTCGTCAATATATGGTGGAAGTATTCCTAAAACTCCATACAGCATTCCATGGCAAAATTCTTTATTTGAAGATAATGCTGAATTTGGATACGGTCTTGCTATTGCAGATAAATTAAAAAAGAAAAAAATTAGAAAGATTATATATGAAAATATAAATAAAATTTCAAAGGAAGAAAAAGAAATTTATGCTAGTTATTACAAAAATCAAGATTATGCCTCAAGCTGTTTATTATATGAAATAATTGACAGAAGTCAAATAAAAGAACTAATAAATTTGAAGGAATATATAAAAACCAAATCATTTTGGATTGTTGGTGGAGATGGATGGGCATATGATATTGGATTTGGTGGTTTGGATCATGTCTTATCTAGTGGAGAAAATATAAATATTTTAGTTTTAGATACAGAGGTATATTCTAATACGGGTGGTCAAACATCTAAATCAACAAGAATTGGTGGAGTTGCAAAATTTTCGTCAGATGGAAAAAAGAATGTGAAAAAAGACCTAGCTAAGATAGCACTAACATATCCAAATGTCTATGTTGCTACAGTTTCATTAGGTGCTAATATGAATCAAACTGTAAAAGCATTTGTGGAAGCAAAAAATCATGTTGGACCATCAATAATTATTGCATATTGTCCTTGTATAGCTCACGGAATATTAAATGGTATGACTGATAGTATTAATGAGGAATCAAAGGCTGTTACATCGGGTTATTTTCCATTGTTTAGGTATAATCCAAATGATGATTTATTTATTCTAGATAGTAAGGCAAATTTTGATGAATATTTTGAATTTTTACTTGGTGAAAATAGATATAGATCTCTAAAAAAGGTAAATGCTGAAGAATATAAAAAACTATTAGAGGAAAATAAAGAAGATGCTATTAAGCGATATAATTACTATATGTCTTTAACAAAAAAAGAGAAAGAATAACTTAAATGTTCTTTCTCTTTAAATTTAATAAATAGAGAAGTTGTCCCCCTGAGAACAACTTCAAAAAAAGAATAAAAAGGGGTTGGCTAGTGTGATACTAGCGACCAATTCGCCATTTGTGAATTGGTGATTTCTATCATAATTGAATATTGTCTTTTTGTCAACTAAAAACTAAAAAAATCTTTTTTTATTTTGTTTAAATCCCCAATATGTGATATAATATGCCTCAGGAAGTGGTAGTATGAAGTTAAGTGAAATAAAGGGAATAGGGCCAAAAACAGAATTACTATTAAACAAGCTTAATATATTTACATTGAACGATTTGATTACCCATTATCCATTTAGGTATGATGTTTTAAAAAGAAGTGATTTAGAATCAGTTGGCGAAGATGATAGGGTTATAATAGATGGAAAAGTTGAAAGTATTCCTATTTTGTTGAGATTTAAAGGAAATTTAAATAAATTAAATGTAAGACTTGCAACTAAAACTGGACCTATTGGTGTGTCTATATTTAATAGAGCTTACTTAAAGGCAAGCCTAAAAATAGGAACTAACATTATAGTGATTGGTAAATATGATAAAAAAAGAAATATTATTACTGCTAGTGATATAAAGTTTGATACTCTAAGTAATAAAGAAAAGATTGAACCAATATATCATGCTACTAATGGATTAACTGCTAAAAATTTATCATTGTACATAAATAATGCACTTTTAAAATATGGTAATTTTGTGGAAGATAACATACCAAATTATTTGTTGGACAGATATAAATTCAACAATAAGAAAACTGATTTAAATATTGTTCATAATCCACCTGACTTTGAAAGATTAAAGGCTTCTATGATTAGACTAAAATATGAAGAATTGTTTGAATTCATGCTTAAAATAAATTATTTAAAAGAAAAAAACAAAAACAATAAACTTGGTATAGTACGAACTGCAGATATTTCATGTATTGATAACATTTTGAATAAACTTCCATTTACTCTTACAGATGATCAGAAAAAGGCATTAAATGAAATAATTGGTGATTTAAAAAGTAATATAAAGATGAATAGATTACTTCAAGGAGATGTTGGAAGTGGAAAGACAATAGTTGCGTTTTTAGCAATGTATTATAATTCTTGTTGTGGATATCAAAGTGCATTAATGGCACCTACCGAAATATTAGCTATACAACATTATAATAATATAAAGCAGCTATTAAAAGATACTGATGTTGAGATTGCACTTCTTACTGGTTCTATATCAAAAAAGGAAAAACAAGATATATATAAAAGACTATCAACTGGTGAAATAAGTATTATAATTGGTACACATGCATTGATTCAGGAGGATGTTAGCTATAGCAATTTAGGACTAGTTGTAACAGATGAACAACATAGGTTTGGAGTTAATCAAAGAGCAAATTTGAAAAACAAAGGTATTTCTGTGGATGTTTTATATATGAGTGCAACACCTATTCCTAGGACATATGCATTGACTATATATGGTGATATGGATGTATCTACTATTAAGCAATTACCTGCAGGCAGAAAGATAGTTAAGACTAGTGTAAAAACAACTTCAGAAATGAAACAAGTTTTAGAATCCATGTATGATGAATTAAAGAATGGACATCAAATTTACGTTATTGCTCCATTAATAGAGCAAAACGATAATTTAGATTTGACAGATGTATATAATTTAAGAGATAAAATGAATCTTGCATTTGGAAGCAAATTTAATATTGATATAATACATGGAAAGATGAAAACAGAAGCTAAAGACTTAATAATGAATGAATTTAAACACAATAATGTAAATATTCTTATTAGTACAACTGTAATTGAGGTTGGTGTTGATGTAGAAAATGCCACTATGATAGTTATCTTTAATGCAGAAAGGTTTGGCTTATCAACATTACATCAATTAAGAGGAAGAGTCGGTAGAAACTCTCTTGAGTCAAAATGTATTTTAATAAGCGATCATGATTCAGAAAGACTAAAGATTATGGAAACAGTTTATGATGGCTTTGAAATAAGTGAAGAAGATTTTAAATTAAGAGGTTCTGGGGACTTATTTGGAATTAGACAAAGCGGAGATATGATGTTTAAAATAGCAGATTTGAAGCAGGATTATAAAATACTAGTACAGGCAAAAAAAGATTCTCTAGAATATTTGAAAGATCACAATTATGATAATGATCCTATTAAAATTAGAATGATAGAATCCATTTCAAGTGTAAAGTAAAAAAATATTATTGTAAATTTAATAAAATCAAATTGACTTTTATTTAAAACCATATTATTATTAAGATGCATGATGATAAAAGTCATGCATGAATGCTCTTACGATAATATAATGTGAGAGTATATTCAACCAAAACCCCCTGAAGGAGCCGAAAGGCTCCATTTTTGTTTGACTTAAAAGTTCTTTAGTATTATAAGACATCCACTTTAAATTTCATGATATAATTGTTTTAGGACCATTATATTAAAAAATTATTTTAAAATACAAATTATCTAATATATAGATTCAGATTGGATGTGAATGACATATGATAGTTTACAGAGTTTGCAAAGAAGATGAGATAAATTTAATCTTCGCAAATAAAGACTTTTTAAATGTTGGCTCTAATTTTTCCTGCTCAGAAATAAGTACTCATAAATATAATAAGAATAAAAAATATTTGCATTTCTTTCAAAAAAAGGACAGTATTTTATATTTAGGAATATTAAAAGGAAGATATATTTGTACTTACGATATTCCAGAAGATATTTTAGAGTGCCATAGAGGAATAGGATATTATTATAATTATTTTAATTATAGGACTTTAAATGCGGTAGAGGAATATGCTATTGAGACAGATTTAATTAAGATGAGCTTTTTAAAATCTGTTGGTTATATAAAAGAAGATATAGATTTTGATGATTTTATAGATGATTATGACACTGTAAACTTTATCGATGCAATTTATGATTCTAATAATGAAAAGAAATTAAGTTTAAGATGGCAAAGAAAAAAATAATTTGCAATGTTTTCCAATATAATGAATTGACCATTATAACTATCATCTATTTTTTTGTTACATATGAATAAAATAAAAAGGAATGGGAAATTTTATGAGTAAAAATCAAAAAGAATGTTCCCTTGATAATGACTATGAAAACTTCAAAGATAGTAAAAAAGAAATAAATATGGTTATAAGATATTGCTATATTCAAGGTCCAACAGGCCCACAGGGCGAAATAGGTCCTCAAGGAATTCAGGGTATTCAGGGTGAAGAGGGTGAAATTGGTCCCCAAGGGCCAAGAGGATTTCCTGGCAAAATTGGGATTAGTCAAGTCATAACTATAGATGGAACCGAAACAATTGAGCCAAATGAATTGGCAGAAGTACAAGATGATTTTGAAAATAATGTACATCATTTAACATTTTATATACCAAAAGGTGAGGCTGGTTTACAAGGACCAAGAGGAGAACAAGGCATTCCTGGTGCTAAGGGGGAATCCTAATGGTGTAGGCGCATATGGAGAACGATATTCTAACAGCAATCAAAGAATTAGTATTAAAGCTAATACGGAAGCAATAATACCTTTGGAAGAGACTGGCCCAGCTATATTTATAGAATATGATACAAATTATGTTGTTAGTATAAAAGCAACAGGAACTAAACTTCCTGGAAGTGATATAAAGGTAGAGGGAAAAGCAAACTCTATATCTAAAGTTAACGGATCTGTTATATTTGGTTTAACTGAAGATGATGAAATAACATTTATGATTACATCAGAACAAGATACTGACTTGATTTTTGATGGTACTACAAATGTTAAACTTAGTGTTATTAAATTGGATTAGTTGTAATTAACAACTGTTGAAAGTTAAGAAATAGAGCTGTCTATTTCTTTATTTTGCGCTTTATATTATCATAAAATACGTTTTTTTTCAAGCCTTGTATTACTCTTGATACTAGTGTATTAAGTATTGGGAGGAGATTAAAATGTATGATTTGAATGGTATTAAAACCTTAGAAATTTTATCACAAAAAAACCTTGATTTAGTAATTAATAAGATAATACAAACAAATAATATTACAAATCAAAGAGGATTAATTTTAGCAAATAATCAAATTATTAGATTAATAAATAGTAAAAATTATATATTAAAAAAACTTGAAAGATTTGAACCACAAAATACAATAATTGATACTATTATATATAAGTTCTATGATTCTTCATACATTGATGAAGATAATTATGTGGATACAATTGAAGAATTGATTGAAATATTTTATATATACCAAAACGAATTTGATAATAAATTAACTGATGATCAAATAATAGAATATATGTTTTGTCATTTTGAAAATGATTGTAGTGGTTCATTAGAATTACTTAGAGATTTGTATTTTGACAAGCTAAAGTCGGAATTAATAAATGGATGTAATAATGAATAATATACTAATAATTGAATTATTAATTAAATCAGAGATTGTTGATGTCTATTATTTTGAAACGTTAGTTAATGCATTATTAAAATATCATATTATTGATGAATCTAAATACCAAGAAATCATAATTGAATTAATGCAACTGTTAACAAATAGGGTTGGGAAATATACTGGAAATCTTTCTAGCTCGGTGCCTTTAAAAATTGCACATAGAATTAATCAATCAAATTTATGGGTACTTGGTTTTTATTTAAAAAGGCAGGAACTAAGCAAAGTTATTAATATGATACTGTATAAAAATATAGATTCAATATATAAACTTAGTAATAAGTATTTAGAAGCCTTTTTAAAAAAGTCTAAACTCTTTTATAATGTTGTATTTAAAAATAAAATTATATCAACAGATAATTATTTTTATAATTCTACATTAAAAGAGGGTATATTGGAATTCTATAAATTATATAATCATAGCTATGATGCACATCACATGCCAATTACTGTTGACTATAATTCGTTTTTATCAATTACCGGATTATATTGTGTTGAATATATTGACTTATATTTAAAATATATCAATTTTGAAAACTTATTTTGTCAAAAATTTTGTTGTAAAAATATAGAAAAGCTTCTGTCCATGAAATATGACAATTACAAAGATGTTCCTATAAATATATTTGAAGAGGTTTTAATGACATCTATAATTTTAGAATACTTTCAATTTAATATATTTGAGTTAAATTTAGACCAAGTTAATATAAAACAATTATATTTTGACTTTTACTTAGATTCAAAAAGATTTAGTCAAAAACTAAACTATTCATATAAAGAGCTAATTAAAAAGTTTTATTTAGGTGTAGAAGCTATTGATTATATAAATAAATCCGCTACATTAATTATAGAAAGTATAGTAGATGCTACTAAAAATAGGTATCTGGATGCACTACTAAATAAACCAGAGAAATCAACAATAACTTTTTTTACATGTTCAAAAATGAATGATATGCAATATATAGAATTAATATCTACATTAAAAACCTTAAATAATAGCGATAGAATATATAAAATTATTAACAGTGTTAAATGCATATTTGATGTAGTGAGTATAGCTAATGATTTATATTTTTCTGATACAGAAATTATGGATTTATTTTCTCATTTTAAACTAATAGAATTAATGGCATTAAAAAAATATTGCATTGATAATGATGAGGATCAGGGATTTTTAGACAAATTAAATACTTATATTGTTACACTCGATAATAATAAAATAAACTTTATCAACAACAATTATAGTTATATACAACTGATACAATAAAAGATATATTACCACACAAAAAAAGAGCTGTGACACTCTATTGTGATATATTAATATTCTTTTTTTCAGTCTCAAGTTTAAAACTATATGATGTTGGTTTGTCTTTGTGCAATTTATTATATAATTTTTTATCAGCCCATTGCATAAAAATACATAAATCTTTGTTTTCATCTTTACTGCACATCCTAAAATTTATATAGCCATCATTAAATGGACTGTTACTGTTCTCACTTGTATATGCATTTTCAAGTTCCTCAATAGTTTTTGTGTCAGAATATCTCCAATCAACTTCAAACCCTTTTTCTGATAACGTTTTAATGTATTCTAGAAACTGATTAAATTCTATTTGTGAATCAGTATAAAATATTCCACCAACTTCATTTTTTTTGCTTCTTTCTAATGTTATTTTTGGTTTTAATTCATTATCTAGAATCCAGGATTGTTTTAGCATATTTTCTTTTTTACTGCTACATCCACTAAACATGAATGTTATAAATATGGCAATTATTGTATATTTAATTATATTTTTCATAAACACCTCATACTATATCCATTATTATATCACATTATTTTTTTCTTTGTATAAATTATTTTAAAGTTTTCATTTGAGTTAAGCTTTGTTTTGTTATATAATCATATTAGAATAAAGGAGAAGAGGGTATGGAGAAGATACTTAGTGATGAAATGCTATATAAAATAGATGCATATTTTAGGGCATGTAATTATTTATCTGCGGGACAATTATATTTATTAGATAATCCACTTTTAAAAAGAAAGCTAGAGTTTAGTGATGTAAAATCAAATATTGTTGGACATTGGGGAACTGTTCCAGGTCAAAATTTTATTTATGTACATTTAAATAGAATAATAAAAAAATATGATTTGAATATGATTTATATTTCGGGTCCTGGTCACGGCGGAAATGCATTGATAGCAAATACATATCTAGAAGGTAGTTATAGCGAAATATACCCTAATATAACTGAAGATGAATTAGGCATGAAAAAATTATTTAAACAATTTAGTTTTCCAGGAGGGGTTTCATCACATGTTGCACCTGAAGTACCAGGTTCAATTAATGAGGGTGGAGAGCTTGGATATAGCCTATCACATGCGTTTGGAGCTGTTCTTGATAATCCGGATTTAATAGCTGCTTGTGTTGTAGGTGATGGTGAAGCAGAGACAGGCCCACTAGCAACATCATGGCATGGAGCTAAGTTTTTAAACAGACTAAATGATGGTGTTGTATTACCAATATTACATTTGAATGGATATAAAATTGCCAATCCAACAGTTTTAGCAAGGAAATCAAAAGATGAATTAAATAGTTATTTTGAAGGAATGGGATGGCATCCATATTATGTTGAGGGTAGTGATCCTTTATATATGCATGAAAGAATGGCTGAAGTATTAGAATTAGTAATACAAGACATAAAAGAAATAAAAGAAAATACAAGCGAAGAAAACTTTGATAGTATTCGTTATCCTATGATAATATTAAGAACACCTAAGGGGTGGACTGGCCCAAAAGAATTCCAGAAAAAAAAGATAGAAAACACATTTAGATCACACCAAGTCCCTATAACATTAGATAATAAAATTGAAAACTTAGAATTACTAGAAAATTGGCTAAGGAGTTATAAACCAGAAGAACTTTTTGATGAAAATGGTCAATTAAAAAAGGAATTAAAAGAATTGGCTCCTACTGGAGATAGGAGAATGGGCTCTAATCCATATGCGAATGGTGGATTACTATTAAAAGATTTAAAGATTCCTGACTTTAAAAAGTATGGTGTTAATGTAAGAATGCCGGGTTCTGTTATTGCACAGGATACAAAAGAACTTGGAAAATACGTAAGAGATGTATTAAAACTTAATTTTGATAATAAAAACTTTAGAATGTTTGGACCAGATGAAGCATTATCTAACAGATTTAACTATGTTTTTGATGTTGATAATAGAGATTGGAATACCTCAATATACGATGATGATGAATATTTATCACCTAGTGGTAGGATTATGGATTCATATTTATCTGAACATTTTTGTGAAGGAATGCTTGAAGGTTACTTATTAACTGGAAGACATGGATTTATGCATAGTTATGAGGCATTTATACGAATTGTTGATTCTATGACAAGTCAACATGCAAAATGGCTTAAAGTTACTAAAAACCTTGCTTGGAGAGCTGATATTGCATCATTAAATTATGTTTTAGCATCACATGTATGGCAACAAGATCACAATGGATATACTCATCAGGATCCTGGTTTTTTAAATCATTTAGTAACAAAAAAAGCTGATATTGTTAGAATGTATTTACCTCCTGATGCAAATTGTTTATTATCTTGCTTTGATCATTGTATTAAGACCAAGAATTATATAAATGTAATAATCGCTTCAAAGCATCCAAGGCCTCAATGGCTTAGTATGGAAGAAGCAGTAAAACATTGTACAAACGGCGTTGGTATATGGGATTTTGCAAGTAATGATCAAAACTGTGAGCCTGATATAGTTATGGCTTGCTGTGGCGATACCCCAACAATTGAAACACTTGCTGCAACTGCAATTTTAAGAAATAGTTTTAGTGAATTAAAGATTAGGGTTGTTAATGTTGTTGATCTAATGCGATTAGAGTCAAATTCATCACATCCACATGGTTTAAATGATCAAGACTATAATGCGATTTTTACTAAAGACAAACCTATAATATTTGCTTTTCATGGTTATCCATCCTTAATTCATCAATTAACCTATAAAAGAGACAATAAAGACTTACATGTGCATGGATATAAAGAGGAAGGTACCATAACTACTGCATTTGATATGAGAGTTCAAAATGAAATAGATAGGTTTCACTTGGTTATGGATGCATTGAAGTATTTGCCCAAATTAGGAAATAAGGGAGCGAGATTAAATCAATGGTGCAAGGATAAGTTAATTGAACATAAAGAATATATAAATGAATATGGAATTGATATGCCAGAAATTAGGGACTGGACATGGGAACAAGCAACTAAGAATTTACATTAAAATGACTTTATGTCATTTTTTTTTAGGTTAATTGTATATTTTTAACAATAATATAAATATGAATGATTATTTTAACAAGCTTGATGGTTTTCAAAAAAATGTTGTTTTAGATAAAAGTAAAAATTTACTTGTTGTAGCAGGTGCAGGAAGTGGAAAAACCCTTACTATAGTTTCAAAAATTAAGTATTTAATAGAAAAAAAGAATGTAAACCCAAGTGATATTTTATGTATATCTTTTACAAACGAGGCTGTAAATTCACTTGTAAATAAGATACAAAACGTTAACGTTAATGTATTTACATTTCATAAGCTCTCACTTAGTGTACTTTCTAAAGCTAATATTTCTTATAATATAGTTCCATCTAATCTACTTGAATACATAGTAGAGGAGTTTTTTGAAACATATGCATTTAATAATAATTTTTTGCTAAGAAATGTACTTATATATTTTAAGATAAGGGTAAACAAAACTATTAATTTAGTTGAAAAATATAATTGCTTTATTAAAGAACACTATTTAGAGGTATCATCATTTAAGAAATTATTAGTTAAATTTATAATGCTTTTTAAGTCTATGGGTTATAAATATAACTATTTTCTTAAAATACTAAATAGAGTTTATAAAAAGCGTGATATTGCATTTATACTTATTGTTATTAATATTTATCTTATATATGAGGATGAACTTAAATCAATAAAATGCATAGATTTTGATGATATGATTATTTATGCAAGAGAATTAATAATGAATGATAAAATCATGCTTGGATATAAGTATATATTTGTAGATGAATTTCAAGATACTTCATATATTAGATATTTATTACTAAAAGCAATTGCGGATAAAACCGATGCGAATATTGTCTGTGTTGGTGATGATTTTCAATCTATTTATAGATTTTCAGGATGTGACTTAAATATTTTTGTAAACTTTTCTAAATATTTTAATAACAGTAAAATTTTAAAACTTGAGAATACATATAGGAACAGTAAGCAGTTAATACATGTTGCTGGAAAATTTATTATGAGAAACAAAAAACAAATCAATAAAAACATGATATCAAACATAACTGTAGATAAGCCTATTGTAATTTATTATTATAAAGATTTAAAAAGTGATTTTGAGGATTTGGTTAGATATATATATGGGAAAATAATGATTATTTCAAGGAATAATGCTGATATAAAAGATGTATTAAATGATAATTTTATATTAAAAAAAGATGAGATTATATATATAAATGATAAAAATATAATATTAAAATTTTTAACAGTTCATAGATCTAAAGGATTAGAGGCGGATAATATTATTGTTCTTAATGTAATAGATGAATTAACTGGATTTCCAAATAAAATAGAAGATGATAGAATATTGCGATTTGTCAGTAATAAAAGTGAACTATATGATGAAGAAAGAAGGCTATTTTATGTAGCATTAACCAGAACAAAGAATAGGGTTTATTTGTTAACACAAAAAGGAAGAGAGTCTGTTTTTATAAAAGAAATACAAACTAGGTATAAAAAATATATAATGGAAATAAAAAAATAAGGCATGTGACCTTATTTATATGCAATTTTAGATATTTCTGTAATATTGTTTTGCTTTTTAAATGTAATTGTTATTTTACTTCCGGAACTAATAAATGGTAGGCTATCATCTATTTTTATACTAGCTCTATATTTATTATTTTCTGTATCAGTTATATAAAAGTATGTTGTCCCATCTATTACATAATCATTAATTTTTTTAATTGTTATTTCTTTAGTATTTAATAGTTTTTCATCAATTTTAAAATTACTATTTAATAAATAGTTTTTAGCAGCTTCTTTTATTCCCAACGAGGAATCTGTTACTACAACTTTTTGATAATCTTGCACATCTACAAAAGCATACATTTTTACAAGACCGGCATTGTCTTTTAAACTCATTAAATATGTTGGTCTATTATTTAAATTTATTAATAATGGAAAAGTTGGTTCATATTTCATTTGTTGAACTGCACCTTTTGCACTATCCATTGCTGAATATTCTTCTGCACCAGGGACCTCATAAAACTTAGTTTCTTTTGTTCGCATGTTTGCTAATATGAAACCTAAATTTGATTCATCATTATTTACAGATGTTATTCCAGTATATAGATATACATCATCATCCATTAGTAAATAGTTATAACCATCAGTAGTTGCAACTACATTTTTTTGGCTAAATATTGAATTAAAGTAACCATTTTTATACTTTCCCCAATCATTTACTTGCTCAATTATTAAGCGAGCAGGAAACACGTGATCAATCCATGAAGGTATTTCAGATAATTTATATTTTTTTGTTCTTCCATTTATAGGGTTAACAATGATAACACCTGTTATTTCTTCTTTCAATCCAATACCTGTATATTTGATTGTTGGCACAATCCAAAAAGGATTTCCATCATTATCTAATTCAAAGTTTGCATCATCGAATATTAAGGTTGGATATTTAAATCTTAAATGTCTATATAAGTTTTTATTAAACAGAGCACTTGGCAAATATTTCATACCATTTTTAAGTTTTGTTAGTTTAGCTTCACCAGTCACTGAATCAACTGTAATATATCCTTTTGTTCCATTTTTTCTATTTGTAAACCACTTTAATATATTAGCATACTCTAAAGGTGTGACTCTTATTATTTTGTTATTATAATTTATTTGTGTATATAAATCTGATACTTCAAATTGTGAAACTAAATCTTTCATTTGACCCATTACTCTGTCACCTAATTTTTCACTAGAATCTTTATCTAGTAATGGTAAAGAATCAAAGTCAACTTCTTTTACGTCATTTAAAAAGTTTGTTTCCTCTTTTATCTTTATCCTAGAATAATAACTTTTTGCATTAAATAGTGGACTGTTAAAAACATTTATTATAACTAATACCAGAAAAACAAATCCTATTGAAAATGAAATGTACATCATTTTTTTATTAATAACAGGGAAGTTATTAATGTGAAAATCAATTATTCCACTCACAAAGAATATAATAAATACTATTAGTAAATATATCCAGAATGAGATGTCATGCATGTTAATTGCAGGCAACATTAAATAAAATAATAAAAGAGATGATACTAACGTAATACTTATTCTTATTATAGTTTTTTTCATATTTTTTCCTCCAACTATATTATATATATAAATGGTTATATATTCAATACTTTTAGTCATTCCCCCATACAATAGGCTTTTTAACACATACATTAAACTAGGAGGTAGAAAAATGAATAGTAGTTACAATTATTATCCAAATGGAGGTTATGATAATTTTGATTATGATTTTTTTGTTAATTCAATTGGTTTAAATAATAATACAAATTCAAATTCAAGTGTAAATGTAGAAAATAGCAATGATGGTAAAATATATGGTCCTTATGATGGATATATAAGAGGAAATATGTTCAAGGATTTGTATAGTGAGTATAAAAATTATAAACCAGCTAGTTTAACACCAAGATCAGAAAGGGAAAATGCTCTTTTAAATTTAGATCAAATGCATTTTGCTATGCACGAAGCTAATCTTTATTTAGATGTGTATCCAAATGATGCAAATATGATGAAAAATTATGTTGAGTTTAGAAACAACTATAATAAATTATTACAAGAATATCAACAAAAATATGGTGCAATTAATGTAAATAGTGATTATTTAGAAAATGTTCCTTTTGGTTGGGAAGAAGAAATATGGCCTTGGAATAGGAGGGATTCATAATGTTTTTATATCAAAAAAGATTACAATATCCGGTTAATATAAAGAAGAAAGACTTAAAAATGGCTAAGTATTTGGTAACACAATATGGCGGATCAAATGGAGAAATGGCAGCGGCATTAAGGTATTTAAATCAAAGATACACAATGCCAGATAATAGAGGCAAAGCACTTTTAAGTGACATTGGTACAGAAGAACTATCACACATTGAAATGATTTCAACTATGATATATCAACTTACAAAAGACGCAACAATGGAAGAATTAAAAGATGCAGGATTTGATACTCACTATGCTGAACATTCTAATGCTTTATATCCAACAGATGCAAATGGCGTTCCATTCACTGTAGCATACTTTGCAGCAACAGGAGATCCTATTGCAGATTTATATGAAGACATGGCAGCAGAGCAAAAAGCAAGAGCTGTATATGAAAACTTGATAGATTTAACAAATGATCCAGATGTAATTTCTCCGTTGTTATGGCTTAGACAAAGGGAAATAGTTCATTTTAATAGATTTAAAGAATTATGTGAGTACTATAAAGAAAAAGGCTATTAATTGACCATTATTGGTCTTTTTTTAATTAGTTGACTTTAAAAAAGCTAAAGGTTAGAATAATTATGTGGTGATATTATGAAAATAGAATTTATTGGGAGCGGTTCTATATTTGCTTCATTTAATAGTGCATCTTATCTAATAAACGATAAAATTTTAATAGATATACCTAATGGATGCTGTAAAGCTTTAAAAAGAATGGGTAAGGATATTATTGATATAGAATATGTATTCATTACTCATTTCCATGGAGATCATTTCTTTGACATACCATTTTTATTGTCCGAAATATATTTAAGGGGAAGCAGAAAAATAACATTAATTGGCGGTAGTGAATTAAAACCAAAAGTTGAAGCAATAACTAAACTTTGTTTTCCTAACTCATATGATAAATATCTAAGTGAGATTGAAATAACTTATGTTGATTGTAATAAAAAAATAAGCATTGACGATTTAAAAATAAGTAGTGTAAAAGTTGAACATGGAAGAATGAAGGAGGCATATGGGTATATATTTGTTATAAACAATAAGATTATATTTTTTACAGGTGATACTAGCTTATGTAGTAGTGTTGAAAAATTATGCAATATAAGTTCATATATAATAATCGATACAACGTTAGAAATAGGGAATGAATCACATATAGGTATTAACGATATTGAATATTTAGCAACTAAGTATAGTAATGTAAGTTTTATTACAACTCATATGAGAGATGATATTAAGAGTTTAATTAAAGACTTAAACCTAAGAAATGTTATATCTGGAGAAGATGGATTTAAATTCAAAATAGAATAGGTCACGCTTTTAAAGCGTTTTTTTCTTATATAGAATAATTTGTTTTAAATGTTTTGGTGCTAATCATTGACAATGTTTATAAAAAAAATTAAAATATAATTAGATGTTAAAATTAAGATTTATTAACATAGATAGAAAATGGAGGTGTATTAAATGAATCTATTAATCTCCGTTTTGTTAGTCGTAATTGGTTTATCAACTGGGGTTGCAGCCAGTGTAGTTTTTAATAATATGAAGGAAAATAATGCTAGTAAAAAAGCAGAGGAAATATTAGAAAAAGCTAAAAAAGAATCTGAAAAAACTAAAAGAGATTTACTTTTTGAAGCAAAAGAAGAATCACATAAGTTAAAATTAGAAACAGAAAAAGAGGTAAAAGAAAAAAAACAAGAATTAAAGCAATCTGAAGATAGGTTGATTCAACGTGAAAACACACTTGATAAACGTGATGAATTGTTTCAAAAAAGAGAATTATCTCTTGATGAGAGAGAACTAAAATTAACAGAAAAGCAAAAAGATATCCAAAACGAACAAGCAAAAGTGGAAGAAATTAAACAAGAACAATTAGAATTATTATCTAAAATATCTGGATTTAGTAAAGATAAAGCTAGAGATTTAGTAATGAAAAAAGTAGAAGAACAGATGTCAAAAGAAATTACATCTTATATAAAAGAAAGAGAAAATGAAGCAAAACTTGATGCTGATAAAACTGCAAAAGATTTGATTGTAAGATCAATGCAAAGGTATGCTGCAGATTTAGCTAATGAACAGACTGTAACTGTTGTTACTTTACCAAATGATGAAATTAAAGGTAGAATAATTGGCCGTGAGGGACGTAATATCAGGACTTTAGAAGCGATAACTGGAGTTGATTTGATTATAGATGATACACCAGAGGCTGTCGTACTATCAAGTTTTGATCCTCTACGTAGAGAGATTGCAAGAATTACTTTGGAAAACTTGTTAAAAGATGGAAGAATTCATCCAACAAGAATCGAAGAGTTATATGACAAAGTAAGTAAAGAAATGAAAAATAAAATTATAGAATATGGTAATGATGCATTGTTTGAGGTTGGAATTGCAAAACTCGATCCTGAATTAGTTGAAATTATCGGTAAGTTACATTTTAGAACTAGTTATGGGCAAAATGCATTAAAGCATTCTATTGAAGTTGCACATTTGGCTGGTGTTTTAGCTGGTGAATTGGGTGAGAATGTTGCCTTAGCTAAACGTGCAGGACTTTTACATGATATTGGTAAAGCAATTGATCATGAAATGGAAGGAAGCCATGTAGATATTGGTGTTTCAATTGCAAAGAAATATAAAGAGAATGATGTTGTTATTAATTCTATTGCATCACATCATGGTGATGAAGAAGCAAAAAGTGTAATTGCAGTATTGGTTGCTATTGCAGATGCATTATCTGCTTCTAGACCGGGAGCTAGAAATGACTCGTTAGAAAATTATTTAAAGAGACTTGAACAACTTGAGAGTGTTGCAAATAATATTGAGGGAATTGAAAAAACTTATGCAGTACAAGCTGGTAGAGAGTTAAGAGTTATTGTTAAACCAGAGCAAGTTGATGATTTGACAGCACATAAGATTGCTAGAGATGTTAAAGAAAAGATAGAGTCTACTATGCAATATCCTGGTACTATTAAAATTACTGTTGTAAGAGAAGTTAGAGCAACGGAGGAAGCAAAGTAGGTAGAGTATGAAAAAAGTTATATTTTTGTTACTTTTAATGCCATTATTAATTATAGATGTAAGTGCTGACAGAATTTATACTAAAATAGCGGGTAATAAAGAAGCTAAAGCAGGTGATACTGTTGTGTATACAGTAATTGTTGATAAAGCACTTAACGAGTATGAGGCCACAATAGAATATGACCGTAATGTATTGAATTTGGTTAATATTGAAGATATTAAATTAGATACTCCAGATAGGACATTTAACGTTCTTAGGGATAACCCAACAACAGTAAAAGTGAAAAGTGATTCTGCAGTAAGTATTATATATACTATTACATTTACTTTAAAAAATAATATCAATTCAATTAATACTGATATTCAGATAAAAACAATTAAAGCATTATCGGGCTCTGATAGTTTAACCTCTGATTCTTCTGACTATAGAATCAATATTGTAAAAAAAGATAAGTTGTTTGAAGAGGAAAATTCGAATGATAATGGACAACTTGATTCGATAATGAATAACGTGGGAAAAGTTATGAAAAAATATGGTAGTCCTATTATGTATGGATCAGTTGCATTGAATATTTTGTTGTTAATTTTATTAATTAATAGTATTAGAAGAAAAAAAGTTGATTATGATTTTTAAAAAAGAACTCATTAATTTTGAGTTCTTTTTATGTCTAAAATTATAGGTAATATTATTGGTCTTCTTCCAGTTGTTTCATATACGTAGTTAAATAAATCTGATGTAATTTGATTTTTAATTTCATTAAAATTACAATTTACATCTTTTAATTTTTCATTTATAGCATTAGATGCCAATGACTCTAGCTTTCTTATTACATCTTCATTTTCATTTATTTGTATGAATCCTCTTGTTGTAATATTAGGCTTTATTAATAGTTCTCTATTTTTGATATCTATATTTGCTATAACTACTAATATACCATCAGATGCCATTATTTTCCTGTCCCTAAGTACAGCACCATTGATTTCACCTAATCTGTTACCATCAACGTATATATCATTTGCTATTACAGGTTCTCCTTTAGTAATTACATGATCTTTTAAAATTAATACATCACCATTTTTTAATACAAATGTATTCTCTTTTGGAATACCACATTCTATTCCTATATTAGCATGATTTTTAAGCATTCTATAATCGCCATGGAATGGCATTAAATATTTTGGCATTAATAATCTAATCATTAGTTTTAATTCTTCTATATTAGCATGTCCAGATGTATGTATATCACTGAAGGATGTATTAGTAAATACTTTAACACCTTGAAGATATAACTTATTTATTGTTCTTCCTATTGATAATGCATTACCAGGTATTGGCGAAGATGAAAACACAACAATATCGTCAGGTCTTAATTTAATTTGTTTGTGTGTATTATTTGCAATTCTAGATAATGCTGCTAAAGGTTCACCTTGTGAACCAGTACATAAAATTGTAACTTCAGATGGTTTTAGATTATTTGCTTCCTCTGGAGTTATAATAATATCTCTATGGTCAATATATCCACCTTTAAGAGAAATTTCTATATTATTTTCCATACTTCTACCAAATACACATATTTTTCTATTGTGTTTGTAGCAAGTTTCCACTATGTGTTTAAGTCTATATATGTTTGAAGCAAATGTCGCAATTATAATTCGCCTTGATTCATATTTATCAAATATATCATTTAAAGCACTGTCGACTTTTGATTCACTACTAGAAACACCCTCGTTAAGAGCATTAGTTGAGTCACTTATAAGTAAATCGATACCTTTCTTTCCAAATTCGGCCATTTTATGTATATCAGCCATAGGTCCAATTGGTGTTAAATCAAATTTAAAATCTCCAGTTGTTGCGATTGCACCATCAGGTGTAGTTACTACAATACCGTGTGAATCAGGTATAGAGTGTGTTGTTCTAAAAAATTCTACTTGTATATTATTAAATTTTAGTTTAGTTTCGTCAGTATATGCATATAAATTATCATATCTAATGTTTTTGTCTTCTAACTTCATTGCGATTAATTCTTTGGCTTGATTTGGTGCATAAATGGCTGGAATATTTACTGTTTGCAATAAAAACGGTATTCCACCAATATGATCTTCATGCCCATGAGTTATCAATAAAGCCTTAATTTTATCTTGATTTTGTTTTAAAAAAGTAAAATCCGGAAGGATATAGTCTATTCCTAAAAGACCTCCTTCTGGGAAACAAATACCCGCATCAATAATAACAATTGCATCACCATGCATTACACAATACATGTTTTTTCCGACTTCTCCTAAACCACCTAAAACTATAATTTTAGTTTCACTTGGTTTATTATTCATAAATCCTCCTTTCATCTTTAAAGAACTGACTAGCAAATTATACTATAAATATTAAATTTTGTCTAGTATCAAAATTTCAATATAAAAAGCCATAATAAATAATTATGACTTTTCAGTTACTGTTAATGTTATATTATTGCTTTTTAAATCATTTATATGTGTTCCTTTTTTTACCGATTGTTTTATTATTTTATCTTTTGAACCATTTTGCTTAATATATGTTATAACAATACTATTTGCAAATTTAGATTTCCAAGCATTAACCTCATCCCTAGTCATTTGAGTAAAATTTGGTATTAGACAACTTTTATTATTTAAATTTTCTTTATCAGTACAATCTATTTTATCTGAAAAAGTTTTTGATGTTTCATTTTTTGATACAACTGTAATTTTCATTGTTTTATTTGGGATTTTATCAATTCTTTTTCTAAAAGGATACTCTTGTGATATTATTTGACCATTTTTATATTTTCCTTTTTTAGCAACTTCAGTTATTTCTAAAGTTATATTATATTTGTTTGACCATTCAATTGCCTGCTGCTTTGTATATTTAGTTAAATCTGGCACTAAATCATATGTTGTATATACTTTATATGGTCCTTTGCCAATTATTTGCTTTTTATATGGTTCGTTAATTGAATAACTAAATTCTTTTATTTGTTTTGGCTTTTGAATACCAAGATTAATTTTCATCTCATCAGTTACATCTTTTACACTTTGTTTATTTAGTATGTAATTCCAAAGATTTAATCTTGTGTTTTCATCATATATTGTTTGACCAACACCAGCAAGATATAGTTGTTGTAAATCAATTACTTTTGATGTATCCTTGGAATTTAATAATAATGTTTTTCCAACGTTATAGAATGATAATATTGTCTCGGTAGACATGTTAGTATCCATATTTTTTGATACAACATCTAATAATTTTAATAAATCGTTAGCACTTTTAATATTGGTTGCACTATTTAATATTCCCTGAAGTACAACTTGTTGATTTAAACCTCTATCAATATCACCATTTGCTAGTTGTTTTCTGTTTCTTGCTAGAACTAGTGCTTCTTCACCATTTAATTTTTGTCTTCCTTTTTTTATACATACTTGTCCTTGTCTATTACTATTATCAGTACATAAATCTTTAGGGACATCTACAGTTATACCACCTAAAGCATCAACCAAACTTGTAAGTCCTTTGAAATTGATTTTTGCATAATAATCAATTTTTATTCCCGTAAAGTTTGTAATTGTATTTATTACACAATTAGTTCCTTTCCATGCTGCATGTGTTATTTTATTTTCATATTGATTTTTAAAACACGCTATTGGAACATAACTGTCTCTTGGTATACTTAATATAGTTGCATTAAATGTATCAGGATTAAATGTTACAAGCATAAGAGAGTCACCATTAAATGAGTCGGAATTTTCTAAACCATCTCTTGATGAGTCAATTCCAATAAGAAGCATGGTAAATGGTTCAGTTATTTTTTTTGTACCGTATGTTTTTGATGCCTTTTGAGCTTTTTTTGTTTGAGTTTTAATAATAGATACTTCCTCTGCAATGTTATGATATTCTTCTATGTTTGAAAACATATTTGCAAAATTTGCAGGTAAAAATATTAAATCACATTCTTCTGAATACAATGCGTGTAATAGGTTAGAGTAATCATCATAATCAACAATACTATTATTTTTTTCTAAGTTGTATTCTTCTATCATTGATTTTGGTATGATGTATCCATCGTTAGATGTTGTATCATTTATAAGACAAATTTTTTTCTTTTTTATAGAGTCTATTGATTTAATTTTACTTTTCTTTAAAGCTACCAAACTCGTTGAATATAATGTTTTATTTGATGTCATATTTGATAACTTATTATAAATTAAATTTATAGAACTACCTAATAATATGTTTATAACTATTATTAGTATCATGAGCAAGGCAAGTGATATATGGTTATTTTTAGATTTAAAGGCTTTTAGAAAAATTATTATATCAACTATAAGAATTATTCCTATTAATATGTATCTTATAAGTGGTTCAATTGGACCTAGTAGTATTATGTTATATATAATGTAAAAACTTGATAATACTACAAGAAGTGCAATTAGTTTATTGAATTTGAGTTTTTTTTTCTTTTTAGCCATTTTATCCTCCAGTAAAGTTTTATTTAGTATCCTTCTTTTTATTTGAACTTTTCTTTAACAATGAAATTATTAATGTTATATATGTTATTAATAGCACACTTCCTAATCCAATAGTTGTATATAAGTATAAATTGTTGCTATCTATATTTTTTTTAATTGAGTTATTTTTCTCATGAAATCTTTGTACTGTGTTTTCTTTTTTATCATAACTATATATATTTTCTTCACCAGACTCTATATTTATACCATAGAATATGTAATAATCAGGATTTTCAATATTTTTATATGCTTCAACATTCTTATCGTTAAGAACTAATGTCGATTTAGTGAATCCTTTTTTATTTACCGGCTTTGATGTTGGATATAGTATTAACTTGTTAAATGTAATTTCATTATATAAATTGTATGTATTTTCTTTTGAATCGTATAAGTATAGATTTATATCTCCATTTTGATTTTTTAGTGCAATTAACACTTTCTTTGTTATTGTATTAATTAAGCAAGGAACTTTGTTATTATCAATATCTATCGTTGATTTTTCATATACATTAGATATTGATGTTGGTAGTTCAGACTCTTTTCTAATAACAGAAAATTTTTCTTTATTTATTTCTACATATATCGGATCTAATTCTTTTACTTTTACGTTTAATGTATATTGTCTAACACTACCATTTTCAGCGGTGACTTTTACAATAATTTTATTTAATCCCTCTGTTAGTTCTCTATTGCCTAAACCTTCAATTTTTGATGCTGAATCTTCTTTTTCGGCACTAACCTTTATATTTTTAGTTTCTGCAGGTACTTCTATATTATACTCGTTTGTATTTTTATTAAATGCTGGTGATAAATTGTATCCTTCAACAGAAAGTGATTTTAAATAATTATTTGAACTATAATTTTTAACCACTTTGTTTTTAATGTTTATTGTTTTTGTTACTTTTCGAAATGATACTTCTTGAATATCAGCATTTATATTGACACCTTTATCGCCCATTGCAATTGCTACATAAGCATTTCCACTTTTTGTTGCTTTAAATTTTAATGTTTTTGATACACTGGATTGACCACTTGTAGCATTATCTGATTCTCCTTGAAATACTGTTGTTCCACTTACTAACTGCAATTTGCTTGAATCATAGCTAATGTATGCTTGCCAGTAAAAAAGCTTATTAGCTTTAATTGTAAATGTTACAGAAAAAGTATTGCCATTTGTAACAGTTGAATTTGAACTTATTGAATAACTACCAGTTGCTGCATTTACATTAAGTGGTACTGCAAATACTAACAAAAGTAGTAGTATTAAAAATCTATATATTTTTTTCATTTTACTCCTTATACCTGACTAATTTTCATAGTCCCTAATAAATATTTTCTTAAAATAAGTAAATCTTTTGCATCAACTTTTGATGACCTATTAAGTTTAGCTGCTTCTAAATATACTCCTGATAGTGTTCTTTCTTTTAAAAGATATTTTCTGATTATAAGCAAGTCTTTTGCATCTATAGCACCATCACCATTTATATCACCATATATTACTATTTGGTACGTTTTTGTTTCTTTATTACTTGTTATTGTTATTTTGTCACCAGTTGATAATTTACTTGATGAGCCTTTAGCTTGATTTGAACTGTTTGCGATTTTAACAACACCATTACTGTTTTGATTAATTATATTTTTCGTCAATGTATCAGTAGTGGTTCCTAGTGTAAAACCATATATATTATTATTGTTATTTTTTATAGATAGGTTATTTAGTATTTTACTAATTGATATTTCTTCAGGTGTTTCTTCTTCTATTTTTTCTGATTCCTTTCTTGTTATAGATAATGAGTAAGTTCTTTTAGCACCATTTTCTGCAACAACTATAATGTCAATTTTGTTTTTGCCTACTTTTAAATTTATGTTTCCATCACCGGTTATATTTGCTTTTTCATTTACAGGAGTTACTTCAATTTTTATTGATGATATTTGATTTTCAACAGTTCCTAAATCATACGATGTTGTATTACCGGAGAAATTTTTAATATTTTCTTTATTAACTAGTAATGATTTTAGCCAATTATTAGGATTTCCAGTTGCAGGTAATGTTGTTTTGCTTGGCATTCCATCATATACTGGTATAGTAAATACTAGTGCTTCATTTGTTATTCCGATTACACTATATGAGGAAAAAGTTAATGCCGAAGGTGAAATAATTGCTTTGATATCTGTCATATATTGATGCCACATTCCAGTTGTGGAAGTAGGGGATGTATTCCATTTTTGAAAGTACCTAGTGTATTGTCCCCTGCTAATATATCCTTTTACTATCCATCCAGCACCTTCAACTATTGCAATCTCAGGTGATGTCCATCCAGCATTTTTTGAATAAGCAAGACCATTATATACGGGATTTGTTCCACTTGATGCTCCAATATTATAAAAATTGTAATAACCATCATAATTAACATTATTATATGTTCCTGCTTTACCACTTGTAGCGGTTGAAGAGTTTAACCCAACTTCTTGTCTTGATAAAGCTGCTAAATATACAGGTGATACATTATACTTTTTTGCACCACTAATATAGTGCTTAATATAGTCTTTATAAAAGTCTGTATACAGTATCTTTTTTATTAATTTCTCATTTTGATAGCTTTCATAGTAAGTTAGGTCTTCAAACATGAATATACCTGTTTCTGTTAAAAAATTTCTTGGGTCCATATAATATGCGATTGTTTGATTATTTGCTTGAAACCATGAGGTTCCATCTTTTGCTTTAAATTTATCTGTTGAATAATCATAGAAATCACTACCAGTATTTAAGTATCCTTGCAATCCATTTTTAACACCTGTTGCTGTTACTTGATATAGACTTCTTCCGTTTACGTTTTCTTGATCTAATGCATTAGCCCAAGAGTATTTTGATTTAACAGCTTTGAATACCCAATTAGGATGTAGCTTATGAAGAGCTTTTAGTTTTTCCTTATAATCATTTGGGAACCCTTGTTTTGTTAAATAAGTATCAAATTCTTTATCTGTCATCTTTGCTATTTCAGAAGATGAAGTGTTTTCCTTAGATGTTATAACTATATAATCACTACATGCATATCCTTTTTTAGATTCAGATGTAACATAGTACCAAATTTTTGAGGGGCATGAGTTAGAAGAGTCAGCAGTAGATCTTGTATCTAAAATAGTAACACTTGTATTATTATTTAAAAGTCCAACTATAGAATATGTTGTTCCTGCATTCTTTCTAAGTCGTAGTCCTGCGGTAGCATTTACGTATCCTGTTTTCGTATCGGCAAACGCTAATGTATAAAAGGAGAAAAACACTAAAGCTGTGAATAAAGATTTTATTATTATTTTTTTCATATGACCTCCTTATTTTCTTATATTTTACACATAGTAATTATATCTAATATAGTAAAAAAAGTCCATTTTTTGTGGATGTTTCACAAAAAAGCATTCATAATTATACAAATGTTGACAAGTTACAATATTTTGTAAATTTTTGTAAACAAATGTCATATCAGTTGAAAAAAATAAGAAATAGGGATATCCTAATAATAGGAGTGTGATTATAGTGATTTATCCGTCTATTGATAAACTGTTGAATATGGTTGATTCTAAATATCAATTGGTTCACATAGCAGCAAGAAGAAGCAAAGAAATGTCAAAAACAAATCACTTTCAAATGCCAGAAAATAAATATGTTTCTAAAAAAAACATTGGTAGAGCATTAGAAGAAGTGGTTGAAGGATTAATAACAATTAAAAAACATGATGAATAATTACTGTCAATGGTATATTGATAGTTTTTTTATTTTACTTAAGCAACAGTTGACACGCAAACAAATGTATTATATATTGTTCTATGAGATATTAAATAATGACTTAGGAGGGGCAATGAATATAGTTAAATTCACAAAGAAAAAAAACAATCAATATTTAATTAGTTTAGATAATGGTACTGACTTATTATTACATGAAGATTTGATTCTAAAACATGAGTTGTTAATTAAACGTAAAATTTCCAATCAGGATGTCGATGATCTAATAAATGAAAATAATAAGTATGTGTATTATGATAGTGCAATAAAATACTTGTCAAAAAAAATGAGGTGTAAATTAGAAGTAAAAAAATTTTTGATTGAAAAAGGGTTGCAAGAATTCGAAGTAGAAGAAATAATAAACAAGTTAATAATGCAAGGATATATAGATGATAAAGCCTATGCTTCTGCCTATATAAATGATAGAATAAACCTTTCTAATGATGGTCCATATAAAATCATAGATAATTTGAAAAAATATGAAATAAAAGAGGAAATTATTAAAAATAGTATGTTGATTTATACAGATGATATGCAGACTGAAAGAGTGAAAAAACTAGTCAATAAATGCGTAAAATCGAATAATAATAAAAGTAAAATGGTATTAAAAAACAAAATATATATGAATCTTATTTCGTTGGGTTATGATAAGTCTATAATTTCAAATATATTAAATAATGTCCAAATAGATGATTACGATATTTATGAAAAAGAATGTAGTAAATTGCGTGAAAAGCTTTCAAAGAAATATTCGGGGAAAGTGCTAGATTATAAAGTAAAAGAAAAACTTTATCAAAAAGGATTTACAAACTTCAATTAAAAAAAATCGCTAATTTTGCGATTTCTATTTTGAATTCTTTGCAATATATGCTTCATATTGTTTCTTTAAAGTTTTATCTTGAATTTCTACTTTATGTTCTTTTCTTAATTTAACTAAAGCAGTTGTTTGTAATGTTGTATCATTTTCTATTTTATCTGATGCAATGTCATCAATAATATCATCTTTTACATCTTCTAATTTTGGCTTATCTTTTTGTGCAGTTTTATATATTATGTGATAACCATATTTTGTTTTTACTGGTGTTGTACTATAACTTCCTACAGCTAACTCCTTAGCAGCTTTTTCAAATTCATCAACCATTTGACCATGATTAAAGTCTGCTAATTTACCACCATTTTTTTTGTTGCTTTCATCGTCAGAATATTCTTTTGCTAATTCAGCAAAATCTTTTCCATTTTTTAATTCTGAAATAACTTTTTTAGCTTTTTCTAGTGCTTCTTTTTCTGCCTTTGATTTTTCTTCATCAGTTGCTCCATCTTTTACATCAGGTGCAATTAATATATGACTTGCACTTATGTCTCCAAAGATTTCATCTTGATAATATTTTTTGATTTCTTTTTCAGTAACTAGACTTTTAGCATATTTTTCTACAACTTTATTTCTTTTATAAGATAATGCAATGTCTTTTTTTAATTCATCTTCACTTTCAACACCATTTTTTGTTAAATATTCTTCATATGAGCTATATTGTTCTTTGTAATAATTTTCATAGTAATATTTTATAGTAGATATTTGAGTTTCAATATATTTTTCTTCATCATTATCTGATGGATATAATTTATCTAATATTTTTTCATCTACCATGTTAATTAGCATATCAAGTGCATATTTATCTTTTAACTCTTCATACAAAGTATCAATAGAAATATCTCCTTCCTTTATGCTAACAACAGCTTCTTCACCATTTTTAAGTTTAGGCACTTTTCCACAACTTGTAATAAGCATTAACACTATCAAAGTGCTTAACAATATTTTCTTCATTTTGTATTCTCCCTTCAAAAATGTACATAATTATAATAACAAATCTGGTAATAAAATACAATTATTTTGATAAAAAAATAGTAATAGTCCGAACACTTTAAGCAAAATCCCATACAATAATGTGAGTAAAGAAAAAAAGGAGGATTAATTTATGGGTAATGCAACATCAAATTACGCTATTATTTTAGTACTATTTATTTTACTAGTAATAATTCTAGGTGCTTATATTTAGATTAAGGAGGTGTAGGACATGTCTTGCTGTAATGAACAACCAGTACGTAGCGAATGTTCAGGATATCTTATAATAATTGTATTATATATTTTATTGGCAATTATTTTAGGTTCTTGGTTTTCTTGCTAAAAATAAAGAAGGGTAGGCCTTCTTTTATTTTGAAATCTTATTAAATGTATTTTCTATTTCATCTAATATACTCTTATTAAAAGTATGTAATAATTCATCATTTTTATATCTAGGTGTTGCATGCAAATGGTAGTGTTTTATTTCTTGACCAAAGCCATTATTTTGCACAAATGTTAATCCATCACAATGTAATTTTTCTCTAAGCAAATCATATATTTTTTTTGAAACAATATCTATTTTTTTTAATGTTTCTACATCAATATCTTTAATATTTTCAAAATGCTTTTTAGGTGTTATTAGACAATCACCATTAGTAGATGGATTTATATCCAAAAATACTTTAATATCGTTATCTTCATATATTGTATAGCTTGGTATTTCCCCAGAAATGATTTTACAAAATAAGCATTCGTTCATTTTTATTCCTCCTATATAATTATGTTAGCATGATAAAACAAAAACTCCAAGAAATTTTTGGAGTATGTATTAAATGCTGCGTGAAAACAACAAATATTCAATACTATAATGGTATAAAATTAAAAAAATATACAAAAACTTAAAAAAAATATTGAATTATAAAATTTCTTGTTGTATAATTCTAAATGTATTTTGAGTTTATGTCCTGCTAGCTCAGCTGGATAGAGCAACGCCCTTCTAAGGCGTCGGTCGGGGGTTCGAATCTCTCGCAGGACACCATTTTATAATTTAATTCCTTGTATTAGGAATTTTTATTTTATATATGGAATATTAATTTTATATATATAAAAAATAAAAAAACACTTGATTAATATTAGAAATTAAGTTATAATCAAGAAGTCACTTGAAAAAGTTGATATATTTTGTGCCTGAGTGGCGGAATAGGTAGACGCACAGGACTTAAAATCCTGCGAGATTCAACCCTCGTGTCGGTTCAAGTCCG
>CAKPCB010000006.1 GCA_934141245.1 uncultured Bacilli bacterium | reverse complement strand
GATATACACTAAATATTTGCCATAAACTATTTTCTGTTTCAGTAGATATTTTAATAACAAAATTATCTGTATTATTACGCCAAACATTGTTTTATCGGTTCTTCCATGAGCGTATATAATTGTATTTTTATTATTAGTATTGTTGTTCCTATAATCCAAAAATACCCATCCCGCTGCATTATATGATTTATTAAAACTATGTGTAAGATAATATATGTTATCATTTGCTTGAACAAAAGGATAATTAATATTTGTACCATTTACTTTCATCCAACCAACAACATCTGATTGGTATTTTTTAGTATGTAAATAAAGATGGTAGTTTTTATAAGAGTATCAGCTAATATTGAAAAAAATACTGCTGGCTAGCAGTATGAAAAGATTAAGTAATTCATTAGATTATCATTCAAAAAACGATAGAATAATTGATATAACATATGAAGAATATTCTAAATAACAAAAGTGAGTAGCTTTTTTAATTGTAATAAGTGCTGAGTTTTTAATATATTTGTTCATTATAATTGCATCATTTATTGGAGTATCTATATCATCTTCACCCCAAATTAATAGTGTGTTTGAATCTATGTTTTCCAAATATTTTGTTAGATCTTCGTTAACAATATTTATAAATGTTTTTCTTAATTCTGGTGTTAATGACTTATAATCATTTGATCCAAAAATAGAAATTAGCATATTTTGATAAATTGTATTTATCTTTCTTGGTAGTATTTTACCTATAATTTTAAGTAATTTATATATACGTTGTTTAATATTTTTCTTCTTTTTTGATTTGGGTTTTATACCAGCAGAAGATATTAACAATATTTTTTGAAACTTTATATTGTAGTATCCATTCATTACTAATATTATTCTTCCACCAAATGAATGTCCCATAATATGTGGATTTTCTATTTTGTTTTTATTCATAAATGCGATAATTATTTCTGCATAGTTATAAATTGTTAAATCTTTGTTTGGTATACTACTGTTTCCAAACCCTGGATAATCAAAAATATATATTGTAAATTTATATTTGAGCTTTTTAATAATTGAACTAAAAGTTTTTCTATTATCTCCCCATCCAGGTAATATAATTAAAGTTTTGTTAGAATTTCCAATTTTTTCATAATAGATTTTGCTTGATAAATAATTAAAATACATTGTATCACCTATAATAGGTTATGAAACATTTTATTTTTTGACTTTAATTATTGATTAAACTTAATATACCTGTTATTATATATGTTGATTTATGGGGGTAGTAGAATTATGAATAAAGATTTAGAAAAGGCTCTAACACTTCAGTATGGATATTCTAAAGCTATGTCTGCAATTTATTCAAACGATGTAAAAAAAATATTTGATGAGCCTTGTTTTGAAGGAAAATGGTTTTTACGAATTTTAGAAAATATAATTATTGCTAATAAAGATATGCATGTATTCAATGCTGAAGCAAAACAAAATATATATGAAATGTTATTTGAATTAAGATTTAATAATAATCTATTAGATCCTGATTTGTATAACGAACTTATAGTTGCTTTAAACAGTACTGGTAGTGAATTTGAAATAAAGTTTTTATGTGATTTAACAAGGAAAAGATCCTTTTATAAAATAAAAGAACCAGATCCATTAATTGATTATGATTTAAATGTTCCTTTAGAATTATATGAATATGATGCAAACTTAATAGAATTTCTTATGTGCCCAAGAGATGATTTTGAGGAATATGGCGAAGAACTAGTTTTAGATGAATTTTATATATATTCAATTGATTATTTGATAAATACTATGCCAGAAATTCTTGAGGATAAAGAAATTTTATATAGAATAAGCAAAGTAATTAATACAAATAAAAGGTATTTAAAATATAAGCCACTATATATACTTTTTAAGAGTGAAAATTCTATAATAGAAAACAAGATAAAGGAAATGACAAAAGATAAATAATTAAATAAAGCAATCACATTCATTTTGTGATTGCTTTATATATTTTTTCTATTTTAATATCATAATCTAGCAAATCTTTGTAATATTTTACAGTAGTTATAATAGGAATATCTATTTTTTTCTTTACTGAGTTTAATATTTTTTGGCCAACTTTGTTAAAAGATAAAACTCTTATATATTTTATTTCTTTATTTTTTAATGCAGTATCTTTTTCAAGTGAACATAAAATATGTGTAAACATTCTAGAAAGTTTATTATATGTAAATCTTTTTGATTTTACTTTGCTAATTAAATCTTCCAAATTATCGGTATCATCTATATATTTTAATATTCTATTTTCTATTCCTTCATCTACTGTTAAGTATTTTTTTATATTTGTGCCTTCTGAAATAATTTTATATTTTAATAAATTATAATAATTATAATCATAGTTACATTTATTTTTATTTAATATTTCATATATCTCTGGAGGAACAAATTCTTGAATTGATTTTTTTTCTTTTATGTTTTTTCTGATTAATGCAGCACTTACAATGTTTGAGTTAGATACAGTTGTAGAGTGAAAATCATTTGTTCTTTTTATTGATAACGGTATAATACTTGATTTTTGTTTTAATATTGACTTTATATATGAAATTCCTAGAAGATCATTTGGACTTGAGGTAGAAAAACCACTTATCTTATTTAATGCTTTCATAATTGCGGTAGGGTAGTTATCACCACTATTTAGTGCTAATTTTACTTCCTTGTTATATTTATCATTATTTAATTGATCTTTGGCTATTTCCTGTAGCCTATGTATATCATTTGATTCACTTCCAAACACAATATACTCAGTATTTAGTTTATCTAATATTGATATAGCAGCATCAGAAAATATATCTGCACTTTGTGTTGAAAATATGAATGGTAATTCCACTACTAAATCAATTCCATACTTTAATGCAATGTCTGCTTTTGTATATTTTTCAATTAAACTTATATTTCCTCTTTGTGTAAAACATCCACTCATAACTGCAATTATTTCTGATTGAGGAAACATTTCTTTTATTTTTTTTATATGATATATGTGACCATTATGAAATGGATTATATTCACAAATAATTCCTATTCTTTTCATATTTGCTCCTTTGATAGTTGTATTATACTAAAAAAATTATGAAAAGAAAATCAAATTATTAATTAATACCTCTTTCACATCTGTTTCCCCAAAAGTCTATTATTTTGTTATCTTTTTTAATTGTAATTATTTCACAATGATTTGGACACTTTTGACATTCGTTTCCTTTGGTTTCAAAGTTAACATTAATTATATTAAAGTCAAAATCTATTTCTTTCTTTTCCTTTTTTGATAATATTGCAATACCTAGCGCTCCCATCAAATGAGAATCTTTATCTACAATTACTTTTTCTTTTAATACATCTTCAAATGCCTTAACAACTCCTATATTTTTACTAACACCACCTTGGAATACTATGGGTGATTTTATTTTTTTACCCTTTCCAACATTATTTAAATAGTTTAGAACAACACTTCTACATAATCCTGCAACTATATCTTCTTTTTTATATCCACTTCCGGCTTTATGAACTAGATCACTTTCAGCAAAAACTGTACATCTTGCTGCTATTTTGGTTGGATTGTTTGATGTTAGTGCGATGGCTCCAAATTCTTCTATTGGAATATCCAACCTTTTTGCTTGACTTGATAAGAATGCACCAGTACCGGCAGCGCATAAAGTGTTCATTGCATAATCAACTACAATTTTATCTTCTATTAATATTATCTTTGAATCTTGACCACCAATTTCTAAAATGGTTTTTACATCTGGATATTTTGAAATTGTTCCGATAGCATGTGCAGTTATCTCATTTTTAACAGTTGTTGCACCAACCATACTTCCAATAAGTCTTCTAGCACTTCCTGTTGTACCAACAGAAACTATTTTATATTTGTTACTATCAATTTGACTTTTTAAGATTGATAAGATTTCTTTTACTGCTTTAATTGGATTTCCTTTAGTCCATATATAACTACTTGCAATTATGCTGTTGTTAGAATCTATTATAACAGCTTTTGTTGATATTGAACCTATATCTATTCCCAAGTAACATTTATTCATTATTATTCTCCTTTTTCATTACTAACATATCATAAAATGCTTCTAGTCTTGTTTTTATTCCTTCTATGCTTGTTTGACTATCAAACGAGAAAAATATAATTGGCATATTGTAGTCGTTACATATATTTTTAATTATTGGTATAGCTCCAATTTCTGGTGTACAACCAAATGGCTTTATATGTATTATTCCATCATATCCATCTTTAATTAATTTTTTTGTTCTATATACATTATCTAATCCATCTGCACCAATTGGATATTTTATATATTCTTTTGAATATTTTAGCATTTTTTTCTTTTTAAACCTTTTTTTAATTAATAGATATGTTACATTTGTAAATCTTTTTACTTGTATATGCATTTTAGCTAATTCTTTTTCTAAAAAGTAACTTGCAAATGGTTCCATAGAAGTATATAGTTCACCAATAATTCCTATTTTAAGACATGTTTCTGGTTTATCTATTTCTAATTTTTTGAATTTAGATTTATATTTAAAATAGTTATAAGTTAATGTAAAAACATTATTACATTTTACAAACTTATCTAGCATTTTTTTCTTTAAATTTATAAATGAATTATTATGTTTTTCAAAACCTATATTAAGCCTTATATAATTGTCTATATTATCCATATAGTTAATCATTAGTAATGTTATTGCAAAGTATTTTATTAGTTTAAAAAAACTTATATTTGAATTTAATTTTTTAAATGTTCTATAAAGATATTTAAGGGTAAATCTATCGGTAGGGGTTAATGTATAAAAATCGAAATTATATCCCATGTCTTTTAGTATTACTTCTTGTACTTCTTTATAACAACCATATCTACAACCACCACCAGCTTGAAGAAGTATATTTGCACCATTATCTAAACTTTCGATTAGATTACCTAAATTATATTTAAATGGAATACATACAAAATCTGGGGAATACTTACTTCCTAATTCGATTGTTTTCCTTGTTATTGGTGGTGATGCCATTATTTTAGCATTTGTAGTTTTCTTAAGAAGATATCTAACTGGTATATAATAATCACCAAGATGAGGAAAGCTTATTACTTTATTACTCAATTTTATCTAGCTCCTTTTTTTCTTTTAATATTTCTATAAAACTTTCTAATCTAGTAAGTAGTCCAGAATCATTATTTAGTTCATCTACTATTACCGTTATTATTGGTTTATTTTTTATTTTTCTGATAGTTATTTCATTACATAATGAATCTGGTCCACATGGGAATGTTGATAAAAGAATTATTCCGTCTACTTTATCTAAGTAGTAACTTATACTAGAAAAAATTTCTTTATTGTATGTCCAATAAATTTCTTTTGATATTATATTATTCTTGGAATAAATATTATTTATTTTTTTATTATTTATATCTGAATATAAAACATTAATATCATTATTTTGTAGATGCTTTGAAACTGATTTTCCAATTAATTCATCGTGTAAATTGTATGAATGTCCAGCAAGCAATATTTTTAGTTTTTGAGTTTTAATTAATGATTCTTGTTTAATTGCTTTACCTTCCTCAATTTGTTTTACTTCTTCCTTTGCATATTTATATGCTTTAATAGCATCCATTCTTTTAATATTTAACTGTTTTGCAATGGTAACAAATGCATATAATTCATCATAGTTATGGTTAACATCAATATTATAATCTAGTATACCTACATTAAATATGTTATTAACTATATCGTATAGAGCAAGCATATTTGTACATGCTTTTTCATTTTTCTTTAAAGATTCAATTCTAGGAATTAATATATAATCACATTTATTTGATAGGTATTTTATATGACCTAAATATATTTTTAGTGATAGGCATGCCTCATCTGGCGATAGTAAAATTCCTTTTTCTAAAATTTCTTTATTTGATGGTGGAGATGTAATTGTATCAATTCCTAAATATTCAAAAAAGCTTTCCCATAAAATTCCATATTTATGATATAACAGTGCTCTTGGAATTCCGATTTTCATATTAATCACCTAATTAAACTTATTATAATTAGATATAAATTATTATTTTATTTATTCGATAATATTAGACAATAAGTATTTAAAAAATATTTGATATAATTCGACAAAATTCTATTGTGATATAGAGTAGTATAAAGTAGGTGATTATGATGAAGATAAAATTTATATTTCCATTAATTTTAGCAATTTTTATAGGATTTTTTTCAGCTAAGATAGTGTATGGGTTATATAGCGATAAAAATACTACTTTTTATAATAGCTATTTTTTGCAATGGGGAGTATATACCAATAAAGATAGTATGAATAAAACTCTTAAAGAAAAAAGCATTGATTCTTATATAGTTGTAGAAGAAGATAAAAAATATCATGTCTATGTTGGTATTACAACTAGCAAAGATATAGCTTCAAAAATAAAAAAAATATATGATGATAAAGGAAACAATATTTATATAAAGAAATCAAAAATTACTGATGTTGAGTTTTATAAAAATTTGGAGCAGTATGATGTTTTATTAAATAGTGTAAATAAAGATGAGGATATATTATCTATAAGTAAAGTCATATTATCTAGTTATGATGAAATTGTCTTAAAACATTAGGAAAATATATTAAAAAGAGTAAAAATATACTAGGTGATAAAATGAAGATTAAAGAAATGTTAAAGCATGATAGACCTAGAGAAAAACTTATTAAATATGGTGTAGATAAACTAACAAATGAAGAATTATTATCTATTATTTTAAAAACAGGTATTAAAGACAAATCAGTTAAAGAATTATCAAAAGAAATAATGGAAAAGGTTTCAAACATTAGTAATTTAAAAGAATGTAGTATAAATTATCTTTTAGATATTAAGGGAATAGGAATTACAAAAGCATGTGAAATATTATCTGCAATAGAACTTGGTAAAAGAATATATTTGTTTAATGAAGCAAAATTTAAGCTTACTTCACCTAAAGAGGTTTATGATTATATTAGATACTATATTACTGATTTAAAGCAAGAATATTTTTATTGTATATATTTAAATAATAAAAATGAAGTAATAGAGAGGAGATTATTATTTATGGGAACTGTTAATAGAAGTATTGTTCATCCTAGAGAGGTATTTAAATTTGCATATTTGTCTAGTGCATCTGGAATTATTTGTGTACATAATCACCCTAGTGGTGATGTAATTCCATCAAGAGAAGATATTGACTTAACAAAAGGATTAATAGAAATAGGAAGAATACAAGCTATCCCTATTTTGGATCATATTATTGTTTCAAAAGACAAGTATTATAGTATGCAGGAGAGTTTGGAGTTGTTTTTATGAATAAAAAAAGTAAAAATTATAGGATGATTTTATATTTTGCATTTGTAGTTGTATTTTTTATTACACTTTACTTTAGTTTAAATAAAAATGCATATATTACATTTACTTCATTAAAAGATATTTTATATAAACCATTTCATGATGTTTCTAATAATAACAAAGATGTAGTAGGTACTAATATAAATGAGGAACTATTGTCAGAAAACAAAGAACTAAAAAAACTTACTAATATTTCTGGTTCTTTATCTGAATTTAATACTATTAATGCTACTATAATAGAGAGAAATGCATCATATTGGATGGAATCTATGACTATAAATAAAGGAAAAGAGGATGGAGTAGATATTGGAATGGCAGTTGTTGTAGGAGAAGGTTTAATTGGTAAAGTTATTAATATAACTAACAATACTTCTTTGATAAGGCTTATAACATCTACTCATAATAACAATAAAATATCTGTAAAAATTAAATATGGAGAAACATATATATATAAGATTTTAGAATATGAAAATAATGAATTAGTCATTAAAGGAATAGATAATTCAATTGAATTAGATAAAAACTCGACTGTGCTAACTAGTGGGCTAAGTGATATATATCCAAGTGGAATAATAGTTGGAAAAATTATAAAAATCGAAAGTGATAAATATGGAACTAGTAAGAGAGCAATTATTGAAACTTTATCGGACTTAAACAATTTAAGATTTGTTACTGTACTATCTAGAAAGGATTAATATGAAGATTATTCTAATTGTTTTATCAATTATTTTAGATGTTTTATTCAGCAATATATTTAATTTTAATCTTTATAAAATTCCATATTTTTATCCAATGCTATCTATAGCGGTTTTAGTATATTTGTCTAATTTTTATAATAATCCAAATAGGAAGAATTATTATGTTTTAGTATTTATTATGGCATTAATATATGATTCTTTAATTACTAATAATATTTTAATAACGGCTTTGATATTTGAACTTATTGCAATACTTAATATTAAAATTAAAGCATTATTTACTAATAATCTAATGAATAATATTTTAAGACTTATTATTTCAATATTTGTTTATGACTTAGTATTTTTTATATTTTTAAATTTTATTGGAATACAAAGTTTTGATTTGTCCTTATTATTATATAAGTTTATTCATTCATTATTTATTAATATAGTATATATATCCCTAATGTTTTTGGTTCTAAAAGATAAAAAAGGTAATAAAATATAAAAGAGGGATTATATGAGGAAAACTAAATTTTTAAATAGTAAAAAGGATGATCATCCTAATAAATTAGTGTGTTATATCAGAGGTTTTATATTTAAGTGTTTAGTGTGTTGTGTTATGGTTATTGGATTATTGATTGCTATAAAAAAAGATCCAACTATAAAAGAAAAATTGAATAATAAATTATTTAAGAGTAATTTTTCTTTTGCAAGTATAAATAAATGGTATAAAGATAAGTTTGGAGAAATATTTCCTTTTGATAAAATAACTATAGATGATGAAGTTGAAGTATTTAATGAAAAGTTTCATTATAAAGAAGCTAGTTTATATAAAGATGGTGTTAAACTTACAGTAAGTAGTAATTATCTAGTACCAATTAGAAAGAGTGGAATAATAGTTTTTATTGGTGAAAAAGATAACTATGGAAACACAGTCATAGTGCAACAGGTAGATGGTGTTGATGTATGGTATAGTAATATAAATGTTAATACTGAAAATGTTAAATTATATAATTATGTAGAAGAGGGAAGTTTACTTGGAGAAGCAAAAGGTGATTATGTCTATTTAGTATTTCAAAAGGAAGGGAAATTTTTAGATTATAAAGAATATATTTAGTATGATTTACTTTCATCCACTGTTTATTATTTTGAGTTTTATCTCAGTATTAACAGCTACTTTTAGAAATATAATTATTTTTACATCTATTATATTAATCCATGAACTTGGGCATTTTTTTGTTGCAAAATTATTAGGATGGAAAGTTGATAAAATAGTTATATATCCATATGGAGGATGTACAAAGTTTGTAGATTCATTAAATAAACCTATTTTTAGTGAGTTTTTAGTATTGATTTTTGGACCTATATTTCAAATTATATTTTATCTTATAATGAGTAGATATCTTGGTAATTTTGATTTACTTCTTTTTAAAAAATATAATTTTTTTATATTGCTTTTTAATTTATTACCAATATATCCTTTGGATGGTGGAAGACTAATTAATTTACTTATTTCTAAGAAAGTTCCATATTTAAAAAGCTTGACACTAACTATAATAATTTCATTTATTGTGTTTTTTATAGCAATATTCCTATATAGAAGTTATGTATATATGTTTATAATGCTTTTTTTATTAGTTAAAGTAATAGATGAATTTAAGAAAAGAAAGTTTTACTATAATAAATTTATAGTTGAAAGATACCTATATAATTATAAGTTTAATAATACAGTTGTTATAGATAATATGAGTAATTTCTATAGAGATAAAAATCATATAATAAAATTTGGTAAATGGTATAAGAATGAAAAAGAAGTACTTAATGAGTATTTTTTAAAAAGATTATAATGTAAAGAAATGTCTACTATGTTGACATTTTATTTTTTTATTTGTTATTATTAACTTAAGGTTAAGATATGGTGTCTTAATAATAATTATAATTGTTGGGGGAGAATAATTATGCAACAGAAAAAGAATAGTAAAAATAAAATTATAAAAGAAGAAGTAAAAGAAGAAAACTCAAATAAGAAGCTTATCATTATTGCACTTATTCTTGCATTATTAATAGCAGTAGCTGCATATTTTAAAGTTGCAAGTGAGAATAAAAATAAGTATGATAAAGTAAAGAATAATAGTAAGATAGAGGATAAAATAAATAAGGATGATTTACAACCTCTAGAAACAGAAGATAATACTACTACCAAAAACAATTCATATGTAGTAAAAAGTGTTTCATCTAATGAAGAGAAAAACGAAGTTGAGGAAGATGAAGAAATATATTATTCCTTAAGTTTTGAATCAAATGGTGGAAGCAGTGTTGAAAAACAAATATTAGGTAAAAATGAAGTTACAAAGCTTGAATATTCAACAAGAGAAGGTTGGGTTTTTGCTGGATGGTTTGAAGATGCTGATTTAACTAATGAATATATTTTTGAAACACATTTAACAGAAGATAAGACAGTTTATGCTAAATGGGTAAAGTATGTTAAATATATGTATGACAATGAGGTATTAGAAAATACTGCAGAAGTAGCATTAAATGATGAAATACCACTTTTAACTTCTGAAGACTTAGGTCATGAATTGGAACAAGACATGGAACTTGGTTGGTTTGTTACTTATGAAGATGAAGATTCAAATCTTGTAACTACTGAAATATTAAGTGGGGATGTATTAACAGAGGAATTAGCAAATAAATTTGATGATGAAATAGTATTAAAAGCTAATTTCTTGAGTAAATTTGTTATGAATTTCAACTATTATGTAGAAACATCACAAGAAGATGAGAATTCTTCTGAAAAAGAATTTACTTTAGAATCTATTCAAAAAACAGTTGTTGAAGGTAGAAAGATTCCTTTCAATGAAGTAGAAAATGAGATTAGGAATAAATATCCAGAGTTTAGTGATAAAGAGTTCGGATGGTATTATTGGGAATCTCAAATGAAATTTAATTTAGATAAAGACTCTAAAGCGAATAAGGATATTGTTGATGTTTATATGGGAGAAGTCGTTACAATAACTTATTATGAAAGAGTAGAGACTGAAGATGATAATAGTCAAGATCAACTATTAAAAGAAGAAAAAGTTATTAAAGATTCACATATAAAAGAAGAAGATATATTAAAACCAGAAGAAAAAGAAGGATATGTTTTTGATGGTTGGTATACTGATGAAGATGATTCTAAGAAATTAACACCAGAATTAGAAATATATGATGATACAAAATTTATCGGTAAATGGGTAGAGGAGGAAGAGAATCCTCAAATTACAGCGACAGAAGTTTCTTTAGAAAATGAACAAGTTACTGAAGAAGATTTAAGTAATTATGAAGCAAAAGAAGAGGAACCTATTGAAGATAACAATCAGGTTAATGTTGATACTGATACAGATAATGAAAACACAGAAGCAGAATAATGCTTCTTTTGTTTGCAAAAGAACTAAATTTAATATATAATTTTATTAGGTGATGTCATGGAAATAGATTTAGATAAAATAAATTCGGGTATTGTTAATGAGATATCTTTTTGCGAAGCTGTTAAATTTGATGATGATCTAGTAAAAAATACTGATATTAAATCACTAGAAAATACTAAAGTAAATGGTAAAATCTATAAAGATTCATCAGATGAATTTGTTCTTGATGCAAATTTGGCAGGTGATATGCATATAGAAGATTCTATTAGTTTGGATGATGTTATATATCCATTTTCAATTGATATTCATGAAAATATTGAAGAAAATTTAGAAAATAATCAAAATACTATTGATATTCTTTCAATTTTATGGCAAAATATTGTTTTGGAAGTCCCACTTAGATATACAAAAGTAAATGATTATAGCAATTATAGTGGGGATGGATGGAAGTTGATTTCTGAAGATGAACCAAGGGATAAAGCTTATAATCCATTTCTGGAATTAAAAGAAAAATTTAAAGAGGAGTGATAAAATGGCTGTACCTTTTAGAAAAGTTTCAAAAACTAGAAAAAGAATGAGAAGAAGTCATAATGCATTAGATGTAGTTGGTACTGTTAAATGCCCTAACTGTGGAGAGATAATTAAACCTCACCGTGTATGCAAGGCTTGTGGAAATTACAAAGGTAAAAAAGTAATTGAAGAAAAAAAAGAGAATGCTACTACTAAATAGTAGTATTTTTTATTTATGGCAAATTTTAATTTCTCCTATGTTCTTTAAAAGTGCTTGAAGCACAATTCTTTATTTGTTATAATATAACTTATCGACGGGGGATAGTAGTATGAAAAACAATGATATATATTTGGTTATTAAATTTGCTAAAAAAGAAGCTAATGAATTATATAAGGATGTATATTTTGAGTCAGTATCTGCTGATTTTGGTAGAATAAATAGTGAAAATAGATTTGTCTCATTAGAAACTGGTGAAGAATTAGAGTTTATTGAGGCTTATCAAGATTGTACTAAATCACAAAAATCATCTTTTTATGCATTTCCATTATTAGTATCATATTTAGATTTAATGACATTACCTTTAGATAGGGTTAAAAAAAGTATGGCTTCAAAATATTATAAGCATGCTGAAAATATGGTTGTTTTTCCTGAGGTATTTAATAAAGATGGTCAAGAATATAGAACTTTTACATGTATAAGTATTGATAATAATATGTTTTTTCCTGAATTAGGTCAATCGTTAATAGATCCTAAAAATGAAATAAGATTGGATACTAATGCTACTAGGGTGTCAAATCTAACAAGAAAAGAGATTATTAAATACATTAAAGATAGAGTACTTTATCAAGATGAGCAAATTGAAACATTGGTTGATGCAGTTATGTCTAATCAAAAATATTATGATTATGAAACACTAAAAGAAAATTTATTAATAATAGGGTTAACTGGAACAGGTAAAACAGAAATGGTTTCTACACTTGCTAAATTATTAAATATTCCATATGTTAAAGCTGATGCAACAAAATATACAACAACGGGATATGTAGGAAAAAGCGTTGTTGATATGCTTAGAGCGCTATATATTAAAGCAGAATGTGATGTGACGAAAGCAGAACAAGGAATTATAATAATAGATGAATTTGATAAACTTGGTGATAAAAATAATTCACAAAGTGGTGTTAGAAGTACTGATGTTCAAGAAGAGTTATTAGGACTTACTGAATGTGGTGAATATTCATTTGAATTTAATGGTAAAGAAGTAACTATTAATACATCAAAAATTACATTTGTATTTATGGGAGCTTTTCAAAATGTTTTTAAATCTATTTGTGATAGTAATAGAGCAATTGGTTTTAATTCTGATATTGATAAAAACATAGTTAACAACAAAAATATAACTAGAGATCAATTGGTTGATATTGGTGGAATAAAATCAGAGTTAATAGGAAGAATACCAATTATTATTCAAACAAACCCATTAGATAAAAAAGCAATGAAGGAGATAGCAACTACATCAAAAATAAGCAATTTAAGAATATGGCAACAAGCATTTTTTGATGAGGATAATGTAGTACTTGTTGTTACTGATGAAGCACTAGATATGATTGCTAGTAAATCGTCGGATTTAAATATTGGTGCTCGTGGTTTAAAATCTGTTATGAGTTCAGTGCTTAGAAAGATTCGTTCTGATGTATTAGATGGTAATTTAAATGATAATGAGATTACTATAACAAAGGATACAATAGAAAACCCTTCTAAATACTTGGTTAAAAAGATTAAAAAAGGATATGGTAATAATGAATTATCAAAACGTGTTGGAGAAGATTATATCTAATGAACTAAATAATAAAACTAAATCTAAACTATTACTACAGGCTTGTTGTGCACCATGTTCTAGCTATGTTTTGGAATATTTATCAAGTATATTTGATATTACAATTTTATTTTATAATCCAAATATATATCCAGAAAGCGAATTTATAAAGAGATATAATGAACTTAAAAGACTTGTTAATGATATGAATATAAATGTTGAAGTTATAAGTATTGGTTATAAAAATGAGGAGTTTGAAACTGCAATTAATGGATTAGAGTTGGAAAAAGAAGGCGGAAAAAGATGTTTTAAATGTTATAGATTAAGGCTTGAAGCTACCGCAAAATATGCAAAGGATAATAACTTTGATTATTTTGGAACTACGCTTTCAATAAGTCCATATAAGAATGCAAATAAGTTGAATGAAATTGGTGAATGCTTAGAAAAAGAATATGGAATTAAATATCTGTACTCAGATTTTAAAAAGAAAAATGGTTATAAAAGAAGTATCGAATTATCTAAAATCTATAATTTATATAGACAAAATTATTGTGGATGTATATATTCAAAAAAAGATAATGGTGTAAATTTGAAAAATTAACTGTAAATAGTTAATTTTTTTGTTGGAATGATATTTCTAAAGTGTTATAATGTTATTAGTAAAAATAGAGGAGTGATTATAAATGAAGGATAGAAGAAAAAGAAATATCATTATTGGTTCTTTAGCATGTTTATTAGTATTTATGAGTGTTGGATATGCAATACTTTCTGCAACCCTTAATATAAAAGGAACAAGTATATTTGAAGGTAATTGGGATATTATTATAACAAATGTTGAAATGTCTACTACTGGTAAGGGTGTTACCGGAACATATTCAGATTTGGCTGAGGATAATAAAAACTTGACTCTTTCTGTTGAACTACAAAAGCCAAAAGACGAAGTAATATATACAATTACAGTAAAAAATCAAGGTAGTATTGACGCATCATTAAAAGCTGTAAACTTAGAGTCTACAAATGCTAATGAATATATAGAAGCTATTAACACTGCTGAATTAGGTACTGCTTTATTTGCAGGGCAGTCTATGACCTTTGATGTAAAGATTAGATTTAGAGATTTAGATATTAGTACCTTACCAGGTAATCTAATAGCACAATATAATTTTTCATTAACCTACTTACAATATACTGAAAGTAGTATAGCGAAAAATCAAGAAGGTTTATCTAATAATTCTTCATTTTCTGTAACTTCTACTGGTGTAATTTATGATTATGATTATAATAGTGGTGGAGAATATGTAACTATACCTTCTAGTATTGATGGTATAAAGGTTACTGATATATCGGAAAATATATTTAGAAAAGGTAATATTTTGTGTTACATTATGGTAGATGCAGCTGCTCCCGTATTTATAAGTGATGGTACAGATGCATCTAAAAATGGGTGTATTATAAAAGATGAAAAAAACTTTGAAATAATAAAATCAATATTAGCTGAAAACAATTCTGATGGTGCCAGTTATTATCATATAAATGAAATTTATTTTCCTAATGCTGGGGACTCGACAATGTGGAAGAAAATGGTTGATATAGAAAATAGAACTGTCACTACTTCGGAAGAACTTTATAAAGTAAAATATTTAAATTTATCTAATGTTGATATTTCAGAAATTTCTGCAAGTCAATTTGTTGGACTTGGCATTGAAGAATTAATATTACCTAAAAAGCTTACGACTATAGGTGATTATGCCTTTGCTAATAACAATATTAAGAATTTAATTATTCCTAATTCTGTAACAAGTGTTGGAAAAGCTGCATTTGGTAGTAATAAAATGCAGAATGTTCAAATATTAAATCCGGATTTAGATATATGCTCTACTAATATATTTGAAAAATATGGTATAAATGGAACTGACACTACAATTCAAACTTTAACACTAGATAGTAAAATAGCGTGTTCATCTGGTGCTGCAAGTATTAAAAATTTGAGACTTTTAAATTCAGTAAAGCAAGTAAAAGCTATGGAATTTGATAGTAAAAATATTGAAACAGTTACAATAGGAAAAAATGTTGAAACTATTGGTGATGGAGCATTTACATATAATAAATTAAAAACTTTAACTATTCCATCATCCGTTAAAGCGATTAGTAATTCTTTTGGGGGTAATCAATTAGAAACTGTAGTTATAGAAAATGGAGTTGAGACAATAGGAAATGATGCATTTGCACTTAATAAGTTGACAAGCATAACACTTCCAAAGTCAGTAAAAACAATAGGAAAACGAGCATTTGCTTATAATCCTAGCTCAGAAAATCCTAATCCTGTTACTGTAACACTTAAAGGAAGAAAAAGCACAGATAATGATATAACAATAGGTACCGATACAAATGCAAATTATATATATGAATTAGATTAGGAGGAAATATACATGAAAAATAGTAAAAAGAAAAAACAAGTAATGATAATTGGTCTTATATGCTGTTTAGTATTTATATCTGTAGGATATGCAATATTATCTCAAACTTTAACTACAAATGTTACTGGTAAATTAACTGGTTCGTGGAAAATATATATTTCTTCTATAACACCAGTCACTAATTCAACTAAGGCAGTATCTACAAATGCAGAAGTCGTTGATGAACTTAATGCATCTTTCGGTGTAAAATTTAATATTCCAGGTGATTATATGGAATATGATGTTGTTGTAAAAAATGATGGAAACATAGATGCTATTTTGGATGAGGTTAATACTAGTATATCTGATAGAAGTGATTTGGTTACGGTAACTAGAACAATAAGAAAAGGTTCAAAGCTTCTTGCTGGGAATGAAGTTAAATTTAGAATTAAAATTCAATATAATGCTTCTGCAACTGAATTGCCTGGTAATGAAACAATTAATTATGATATTAAATTAATATATGTACAATTTGATGAACAAATTAATGCTGATCAACCAAAATATTGTTATACAGTTAATAATGATGGTGTAATAACTGATTATGATATGGCATGCGGAACTGATGTAGTAATCCCTGACTCATATGATGAGATTACCATTACATCTATAGGATCAGGTGCTTTTGCTGAAAGCAATTTTGAAATTTATTTTGATGATAATGAAACAAGTACTTTTATTGCTAAGAATGCTGGTGCAAAGGCTAATGCACTAAAAAATCCAGATATTTTAGAAATGATAAATTCTGGTGAACTTACAGCAGATCATATATATGATAAGTCAACTTTAACCGAAGCAGAATACAATAACTTAATTAAAGGAAAGACTTTTGGTGGAACACTTATGCTTGATTCAGATGGAAATATGAATGAAGGAGCAGTTGGCTTTGTTACTTCACTGGATTTTTCACATGCAAAGCATTTAACGACTATAGGGGATAATGCTTTTGGTGGAGAAAGTTTAATAGATAGTGATACTTCAAAATGTAAAAGCACTAATTCATTAAAGTCAGTTACGTTTGGCAATGATTCTAAAATAAAAAAAATAGGTAATCATATGTTTACCTGCGCTGAATTAGATAGTTTATCTATTCCTAATAGTGTTACAAGTTTTGGTTCTGATAGTTATGACGGTGGTGCTTTTGATAATACAAAAGTTACAAATCTAACTGTATATTTAAATAAGTTTGCAAATGAATATCCATTTAAAGGCTTAACAGTAATTAATGCAAATGTTTTGGCAGGTAATAATAAAGTGCTAGGTTCAATAGGATTAAATGCTACAAATGTAATTTTAGGAGAAGGTATAACTGGGGTTAGTAATTTACCTTTTGGTTTAAAGAGCATGACTCTACCTTCTACTATAACAGATTCTTCTAATTTAAACTCAGTATTTAAGAATGTAACTACAAATATATCAGTAATAATGAATCATACAATTGCACCTTCATTTTATAATGATACAAACTGGTACAATTCACAATATGTTACTGTAACTTGGCCAAATATTAATTAGCAATTAAAATATATAGAACAGGGAGAAGTATTAAACGTGAAAAATAGAAAAAATAGAAATATTATTATTGCCGGTTTGGCATGTTTATTAGTATTTATGGGTGTTGGATATGCAATACTTTCAACTACATTATCGATAAAGGGTTCTGCTTCATTAGCGGGTAAATGGGAAGTGTATATTGATAGTATTGAAGCTACTACAACAAGTGGAACAGCGAGGTCTGATGCACCACAATTAACTCAAGACAAACTTGGCGCAACATTTTCTGCACAATTAGGTAAACCTGGTGATTATGTAGAATATACAATTGTTGTAAAAAATAATGGAACAATTCCTGCTGTGTTAACAGAATTAAAGCCTAATATTAGTGGTGAGAATATACAAGATATAATATTAACTCACACAATGATACATGGTCAAATATTAAAGGGTGAAACATCTACTACATTTACTCTTAGGGTTTTATACGATGATAGGGCAACTGAATTGGTACAAAACGCAACAGCAACATTTGATATAGAGCTATTATACACTCAATGGGATGGCAACGAAGAAAACATTGATCTTACAACTCAACCAGTAACTGCAAATGATTGTTTTACTATTGATGATAGTGGTACAATAACAAAGTATAATTCCTTATGTGGAACATATGTAACTATACCAGAGAAGGTAAATGGAATAACAGTTACAAAGATTTCTGAGGCAGCTTTTAAAAGCTATGATGCATCAATTTATACAAATGAAAGTACTGGTAAAATGATATTTGTTGTAAATAACACAGATAAATATTCGGCAATACAGACTTTTGTTTCTAATGGAATTGAGGCAGGAGACTTTGAACAAGGTAGTATTCAAATAGCTGTTCCAGGAAAAGATACCTATGATTTAACAGGCTTTGCATATGAAAGTGGAGCTAATTTTACATCTGCGGGTGCTTTAGATGAAAGTAGTGTTATTGCAAATGTTGAATATTTAGATTTATCTCAAGCAAGTGGCTTAAAAGAAATAGAAACTTATGCATTTACTTCATCGACTGATGCGAATGGAGTGGTACTAAAATATTTAAATGTTTATGGACTTAAGTTAGAACAATATATAAAAATGGAGTCTATATTTGAAAATGCAAAACTTGAAGAATTGACGGTTGATTCAAATATCTTGGATAAAGTAACTGATGGTATAACCGTAAATAAATTGCGAGTATTAAAAGGAACATCTACTTCTGTACAAATTTCTGCTCAATGTACCGCTAATACATATATAATAGGTGAAGGAATTACTGTTGCAACTGGATTACCACACAATGTTACTAATATAACAGTACCTTCAACAATAACTGATATTAGTAAATTAGTGTATTGGGATTCATTAAAAACCACAACGAATAAAGTAACAATAACAATGAATCATAGAAAAAAGCCATCATTTTATGATGATACAAGTTGGTATAATGCAAATAACGTTACAGTTAATTGGCCATATTTAGCATCATAAGCACTTTTGTGCTTTTTTTCTTTGTCTAAAATTATTAAGATGATATAATCAATATAGAGGTATATAGTTATGGAAATACTAAATAAATTAACAGATAATACAATATTTATTACACCAAATAGTGTTAAAGAGCAAATACTTGTTTCTTTAAATAAAAAAGATAAAATACTAAATATAAAATTTATGACTTTAGAAGAGGTTAGAAATAATTACTATTTTGAATATGATGAAAAAGCTCTTCTTTTCATAATGGATAATTATAAGTTAAATGTTGACATATCTAGAATAATTATTAATTTACTTTATTTTATTGATGATAAGGAATATATAGATCCTAAGTTACAATTTTTACAGGAAGTTAAAACTAATTTAGATAAGCATAACTTATTAATATATAATAAAATGTTTAGAAAATTTATTAAAAATAAGAATTTGATATGTTATGGATATCCAAAATTAAATAAGTTTAATTCATATTTATTAAATGTGATAAATTGCAATACTATATACGAAGAACATTCAAATATAAAAAGAAAAGTTAATGTCTTTAATACTCTTGAAGAAGAAGTTGAATTTGTTTTTATAGAAATTTCTAAACTTATTAATGATGGTATTGATATAAATAATATTTGTTTATGTGGCATAACCGATGAATACACATATACATTAAAAAAGTATTCAAAGCTTTTTAATATTCCACTTGAGTTTAGTGAAAGTATTTATTCTTCGGAGATTGTTAAAAATTATCTTAAAGTATTATTATCTAGTAAATCTTTTTCAGATGCATTATGTTCTTTAGAACAATCATTTAATCTGTCAAAAGAAGATAATGCTGCTATTTACAATATCTTACTTAATATTTCAAATAAATATAATGATCTTGATTATAAATTTGAAAATATATATAAATTAGTTGTTGATGATATAAAAAAAGCCCCTATTAATAAAAATAAATTATCTAATAGTATAGGAATTAAAAGCATAGTAGAACCTATTCTTGATAATGAATATGTTTTTATGCTTGGGTTTAATCAAGAAATGATTCCACAAATTTTTTCTGATGAAGATTACCTAACAGATATAGAAAAGAAAGAAAATAATTTGTTAATAGAAACATCTATTGAAAAAAATATACTTTTTAAGGAAATTACTATTGATTTTATTAATAGCATCAATAATTTAACAATAACCGCAAAAGAAGAAAGCATTTCTAAAAATTATTTGATTTCCAATTTAGCAAATGAATTACACTATGAAATTGTTAGACCTAATATTGAGTCTTCTACAATATATTCTTTAGCTTATGCCAAGTTAAAATTAGCAAAATGTTTGGATGATTATATAAAGTATGGCATAGTAGATAGAAATTTGAAACTTCTATATAATAATATAAATATTGATTATTTAACTTATGACAATAGATTTTCTGGCATTGATACAGAAAGACTATTAGATAAATTAAAAAACGGATTAATACTTTCATATACACATGTTGATAATTACTATCATTGTGCATTTAAGTATTATTTAACAAATATATTAAAGTTAGATAAGTTTGAGAATAACTTTAATACGACTATTGGTAGTTTGTTTCACTATATATTATCAATTTGCTTTAGTGATAATTTTGATTTTTCATATGAGTATGATAAATATATAGAAAATATTGATTTAAATGCAATGGAAAAGTTTTTACTTATTAAACTAAAAAATGAATTAGAAGTAGTTATTAATAATGTTAAAAAATTACATAAAGAAACGGGCCTTACTAATATGTTGTTAGAACATAAAATAAGTATAGACAAAAGCACTATAATACCTGTTAAATTTACTGGTGTTGTAGATAAAATAATGTATAAAGAAAAAGAAAATACTTTGGTTAGCATAGTTGATTATAAAACTGGGAATACAAAAATAAATTTATACAATGTTTTATATGGATTAAGTATGCAGTTGCCAATTTATTTATATTTAGTAGAAAAGAGTAAAAAATTTAAAAATGTTAGATTTACTGGATTTTATTTACAACAAATTTTGTTTGGTGAAATAACATATGTACCAAATAAGACATATCAACAACAAAAAGAACAAAATCTTAAACTTGATGGATATTCTAATGATGATACAAGTATACTGGAAGTTTTTATTCCTGATTATGAGGATAGTAATTTCGTAAAATCTATGAAAATAACATCTAAGGGATTTGGACCATATTCCAAAGTTTTAAGTGATTCACAAATTTTTAATTTAGTGGACTTTGTTGATGGTAAAATAGATGAGGCAAGGGACAAAATATTGGAAGGTAAATTTAATATAAATCCAAAACAAATTGGTGATGAAAAAATAGGGTGTGATTATTGTAAATTTAGAGATATTTGTTTTAAAACAAACGATGATTTTGTAAAGTTGAGGGAGAATAAATCATTAAGCTTTTTAGGAGGTGATGATAATGCCTAAATGGACTAGTGAGCAGGAGGAAGCAATACAAAAAGAGGGTAGTAATATAATTGTTTCTGCAGGTGCTGGAAGTGGTAAAACAGCAGTATTAACGGCTAGAGTTATAAGGAAATTAGAGAATGGTATAGACATAAATAAATTACTTATTTTAACATTTACAAATGCAGCAGCATCTGAAATGAGAGAGAGAATAAGAGCGGCAATTAAGAAGAATGTTAATTTACATAAACAACTTGATTTGATTGATAGTGCATATATAACTACTTTTGATAGTTTTAGTCAGGCATTGGTCAAAAAATACCATTACTTGTTAGGAATAAATAGAAATGTCAGTATTTGTGATGCTAGTGTTATGTATTTTAAGAAGAATGAAATATTAAATAACATATTTGATGAACTTTATGCATATCCAACAAAAGAATTTCAAGATTTAATATACGATTTTTGCACTAAGAATGATGATGACATAAAGAAATATATATTAAGGATAAATGATAAATTAGATCTTTTATATAATAAGAGAGAATACCTAGAAAGCTATATTGAAAGATTTTATAACGATAACTTTATAGATAATAAAATTAATGAATTTGTTTCACTTTTAAGGTCAAAAAAGCAAAAAATTTCATCATTAATTGAAAAATTATCTTATGAAATTGATATTGAATATATTGATAAAATATATGAAGTTTTAAACTCATTAATTAACTCTAATACATATGAAGATATTAAATTATCTTTGGATATAAAACTTCCTAATTTACCAAGGGGTAGTAGTGAATTAGCAAAGAGTATTAAAGAAGAAATTTCAGATTGTTTAAAAGAGTTAAAACAAATATCAATATATTCTGATACCGCAGATATAAAGAATGGTATTTTAAAAACAAAAAATTATGTAACTGCAATTATTGACATAATAAAAAATATTGATGAAAAATTAAATGAGTTTAAAAATAAAAATAATATTTATGAGTTTAATGATATTAGTAAGATGGCTATAAGAATATTAGAGGAAAATGATAATGTTTGTATAGAATTAAAAGAATATTTAAATGAAATTTTAGTAGATGAATATCAAGATACATCTGATTTACAAGAGAAATTTATTTCATTAATTGAAAATAATAATGTTTATATGGTTGGTGATATAAAACAATCAATATATAGGTTTAGAAATGCTAATCCATATATATTTAAAAATAAATATGATAATTATTCACTAAATAATGGTGGTTATAAAATTGACTTAAATAAAAATTTTAGATCTAGGAAAGAAACATTAGATGATATAAATGTAATATTTAACATAGTAATGGATGATTTTATTGGTGGTGCTGACTATAAAAGTTCGCATCAGATGATATTTGGTAACAATCTATATTTAGAAAATGATATGGATTCTCAGAATAACAATCTTGAAATTTATAATTATGAATATGATAAAGAATTTGGGTATTCTAAAGAGGAAATTGAATGTTTTGCTGTTGCTAATGACATAAAAAACAAAATAAAAAATAATTATATGATATTTGACAAGGATACTTCTAAACTTAGGAATATTAGATATAGTGATTTTGTAATACTTATGGATAGAGCAACTAAGTTTGATTTGTATAAAAAGATATTTGAATATTTATCTATACCACTAACAAAATATACCGATACTTCAGTTACTGATAGTAATGATGTTTTGATATTAAAAAATATTATTGGGTTAATAATTAAATATAATAAATCTGAATTTGATATAGATTTTAAATATGCTTTAGCATCTATTAGTAGAAGTTATTTATTTAGATTATCTGATAATGATATATTTGACATTATAGAAAATAATTTACTAAATAATAAAATTATAGATATTGTAAAAGATATTGCAAATCAGTACGAATCGTTAAGTATTAGTGCAATTGTGGATTTGATAATAGAAAAGTTCAATTTTTATGATAATTTAATTAAAGTAGGAAATGTTAAAGCAAGTTCTATTAGACTTGAGTATATGCATAATTTAGCCTTGAATTCAGAAAATGTTAACTATACAATCGAAGACTTTTATTTATACTTATCTAAAGTTATTGATGATAATTTTGATATTAAAGTATCTATGAAGGAGGACTCTGGTGATTCAGTAAAGATAATGACTATACATAAGTCTAAGGGATTAGAGTATCCAATATGTTATTATACTGGAATATATAAGACTTTTAATGTTTCTGATACAAAGGATAGATTTCTATTTGATAATGATTTAGGCATAATCACTCCATATTTTAAAGAAGGAATATGCAAAACTATATATTCTCAGTTATTTAAAGAAAAGTACTTTAAAGAAGAAATTAGTGAAAAAATAAGATTGTTTTATGTTGCACTTACTAGATGTAGAGAAAAGATGATAGTTGTTGCACCACTGGAGGATAAAACTATGACTAGTAGTGAACAAAGACTAAATTATAAATCATTTTTAGATATATTAAACAGTGTTTACTTAAGTATAGAAAAATATATAACTAATATATCCTTAAGTGATATAGGGTTAACTAAAGATTATGATTTTTCAATTAAGATTGATTATAACAATGAATTGACTACTGATGTAAGAAAAATAGAATTTGTTTCTAATGAAATTGATAATTCAAATGTTGAACAAAGTAAATACTCTAAAGTAATTAATAAATTAATAACTAGTGATGAGAGAAGCAAAATGGCTATAGGTAATGAATTTCATCATATATTAGAAATGATAGATTTTAAAAATCCAAATTTAGATGATGTTGATGAAAACTATAAAAAATTTATTTATAAATTCTTAAATATTGGACTAGATTTTTTGAACTGTACTATATACAAAGAATTAGAATTTGTGTATAATAAAGATTGTAATAATACACATGGTGTTATAGATTTAATGCTTGAGTATGATAATGAGATAAAAATAATAGATTATAAATTAAGTAATACAGAAGATGAAGCATATTTAGCTCAACTTAATGGTTATAAAAGCTACATATCAACAAGAACAACTAAGCCAATTAAAATTTATTTATATTCTATTATAAAGGGTGAATTAAAAGAATTATAAAGGGTGATTACTTTGAATAAAGTATATATTTTTGGACATAAAAAGCCAGATACTGATTCGGTAACTTCTGCGATAAGTTTAGCATATTTAAAAAGAAAGCAAGGGATTGATGCAGAAGCCAAAGTTTTAGGCAGACTTAATAATGAAACTAAATTTGCACTTAAATATTTTGATGTTGAATATCCAGAATATTTAAATGATGTAAAAACACAAATTAGTGATATAAATTATAATAAAATAAAAATAAATAAAAAAACTTCCATAAAAGAATGCTATGAAGTTTTTAAAAAAGAAAAGATAAGTGGAGCCCCAGTTATAAATGATAAAAATAAACTTAGTGGAATTATTACCCTTAATGATATATCTTCATATTTTGTTGATGGTGATTATATAAATCTTAAGACTTCATATAATAATATTTTAAATGTTGTTAATGGTGAAGAAGTTTTAAAATTTGATGATGAAATAGAGGGCAACATATTAGTAGCTTCATATAGAAGTACAACATTTTTAAATAATGTTGATTTAAATAATAATACTATTTTAATTGTTGGAGATAGGCATAGTATATTAGAATATGCGGTTAACTCATCAGTTAAATTAATTGTAATTGTTGGCGATGGTCAAATGAAAGATGAACACTTAGAAATTGCAAAAGCAAATAAAGTTAATGTGATAAGAACTAAAATGGATACTTTTCATACATCAAAAATTATTAATTTAAGTAACTATATTGAAAATATTATAATTACAAAAAATCCAATCAAATTTGATGAAAATGATTATTTGAGTGATTTTATAGAATCTAGTAAACAACATAAGCATACAAATTATCCAATAGTAGATAAAAAGAATAATTGCTTGGGCTTTTTAAGATTAGTAGATATAAATGATAAAACAAAGAAAAAGGTAATATTAGTTGATCATAATGAAATTATTCAAAGTGTAGATGGAATAGAAGAAGCTGATATATTAGAAGTTATTGATCATCACAAGCTAGGGGCTTTATCTACTAGTTATCCAATAAATTTTAGAAATATGGCAGTTGGTAGTACTAATACAATAATACACTTAATATATGAAGAAAATAACTTTCCAATACCTAAACCTATAGCGGGTATAATGCTATCTGGAATAATATCAGACACATTATTATTAAAATCTCCAACAACAACTTTGCTTGATAAGAATGCTGTTATGAGACTTAGTAAAATTGCTGGTGTTGATTATGAAAAATATGGTATTGAAATGTTTAAAGCTGGTTCTTCTATTAAAGGTAAGAGCTTAGAAGAAATACTATTTAGTGATTTTAAAGTCTTTAAAGTTGGTAATATTGAGGCAGGAATAGGTCAGATATTTACTACTGATTATTCAAGTTTAAAGATAGATATTAATAAATTTGAAGAGTTATTAAATAATACTTCTAAGAACAATGATTATTTAGTTGTTTGCTTGTTTATAACAGATATAATGAATAATGGTTCATATATATTGTTTAATGATAAAGCAAAAACAATTTTAATGGATAGTTTTAATCTTAGTACATTAAATCAAGGAGATTATTTCCCAAATATTGTATCTAGGAAGAAGCAAATACTACCACCTATAATTGACACATTAGAAAGGAAATAAACCATTTGGTTTATTTTTTTTTCTAAAAAAAAGCACTTTTAAGTGCATGTTTGAGTTATAAGAAAAAGTTCGGTTGATTATAATTTTGGGTGTTAACATTTTTTGATATAGAATTTGTTTTACTAGTAGTTGCTGTATTACTATTATTATAAGAGGTATTTACACTAGGTGTTTGATTATACTTTTGGGTAGTATCATCATCTTTTACAGCACCAATTATTTTAAAAACTGTTTTAACATTATTTACCATTGGTTTTACTTGATAAACAAGGGGAATTGCTTGATTCACTATATTTAAAGTTTTTTGAGTTCCATTCAATATTGCACTCCAATTAAATTTTGTTTTTAATGCCGAAAACAATCCTTGTTTTGTTGCAGATGCTGCTCCATAAAATGGTGTGAATCCAATACCAGAATTAAACATACTATTCACCTCTCGATTTATTATATGAATTTACTAAAAAAAGTTTAAATTTAATTATTATTATGTTATAATTTAGAAAGAATAGAGTAGCAAGGTAATGGAGTTGAGGCTAGTGAAAAAAATCTTAATGTTCCCTTTAAATATATTTATTTATGCAGGTAAAGGAGTTAAATATACATTTGGTTCGTTATTTGGTAAAAAGAAAAAGACACAACAAAGTATTAATAAACTTGAGGGAGAAAACCTTGAAAAGGAATTACAAAGAGTTAAAGAAGAAAGCGATGAATTTAAAAGAAAAGCCAATGAAAATAATAAAAATGGTAATAGAATTGAAAAGCCAAAAAAACTTACTCAATTTAAGTATCTAGTTAAAGCATCTAATGGTGAAAAGGTAAAAGGTTTTTTTGATGCTGAAACAGTTGAAGATGTAAGAATTTTCTTAGTTAATGGTGGGTACGAAGTAATAAGTATTCAACCTCTTAAAAAATGGGAAATGAGTATTAATATTGGATCAGATAAGATAAACAATAATGATTTATCATTTATGCTTACACAATTATCTACATATGTAAAAGCAGGTATTCCTCTAATTGATTCGGTTAGAATCTTATCTAAACAGTCAACGAAGCCTGCACATCGTAGGGTTTTAGATAAAATTGTATATGAATTAGTAATGGGTGAGAAATTCTCAACAGCACTAGAAAAACAAGGATCTACTTTTCCTAAGTTATTAATTAACATGGTTAAAACTTCTGAAATGACTGGTGATTTATCAGGTACACTTGATGAAATGGCAGATTATTATACTGAAATGGAAAAATCTAGAAAACAGATGATTTCTGCATTGATATATCCAGCAGTAATACTAACACTAGCAATAGGTGCAATTGTCTTTGTAATTGTAACTGTAGTACCACAGTTTGTCACTATGTTTGAAAGTAATGATGCAGAACTTCCTGGAATAACAAAGTTTATAATGGCGATGAGTACATTTTTAACTAAGAAGTGGTGGATTATTGCAATTGTACTTTTTGTTACTTTAATAACTTATCATTTACTATTTAAGCATATTAAGGCTTTTAGGAAGACAATGCAAACAATATTTATGAAACTTCCAGTTATTGGAAATGTAATAATATATAATGAAGTTACTAACTTGACAAGAACTTTTGCATCACTTCTAAATCATAATGTATTTATAACAGATAGTATGGAAATATTATCAACATTATCAGATAATGAAATATATAAAGAAATAATTAATAGAACATTGATTGGTTTAAGTAAGGGAAACAAAATCAGTGAAACATTTAAAGGTGAATGGGCATTTCCTGTAATTGCATATGAAATGCTTGTTACTGGAGAAAATACAGGTCAACTTGCACTTATGATGGAAAAAGTTGCTGATCATTATCAAAACCTTCATAAAAATGCAGTTACTACAATAAAAAGTTTAGTTGAACCGGTTATCATATGTTTATTAGCTGTTGGAGTAGGATTTATAGTTTTATCTATAATAATTCCAATGTTTGACTTATATCAGCAGATTTAGGTGATGGGGATGAATACAGTACTTTTAGTGTGGTTTTTTATACTTGGAACCGTATTTGGCTCATTTTTTGGAGTTGTTGGAACTAGATTATCAGAGGGTAAATCAATTGTTAAACCTCGAAGTCATTGTGATCATTGTGGACATGTACTTAAGTGGTATGAGTTGATTCCAATTGTCTCTTATATAATTCAAAAAGGAAAATGTACAAATTGTAAAAAAAGTCTTTCAATTTTTTATCCAATAGTTGAAATAATAAGTGGTTTTTTGTTTTCTTTGTCATATTTTTTGTTTGGATTATCATATGAACTTGGTATTTCATTACTAATTGTTTCTTTTCTAACTATAGTTATTGTTAGTGATTTAACTTATTTAATAATTCCTGATGAGGTTACTTTGTTTTTTTCTATTGTTCTTATAATATATAAGTTTATATTTTTGGGATTTAAAGATGTTATTTTTTCCATATTATCAGGTATGTTGTTATTTAGTGTTATGTATACTATAATGATTGTAGGAAATAAAATATTAAAAAAAGAAACATTAGGTGGTGCCGATATAAAACTTATGTTTTTTGTAGGATTAGTTTTAACTCCATCTCTAGGTGTTTTTAGTATATTCCTATCAAGCTTTATAGCATTGCCAATATCGCTTGTTTCACTTATTAAAAGTAAAAACAATGTTATTCCATTTGGACCATTTATTTTAATGTCATTATTTCTTATTTTCTGTTTTCTTTAAAGGAAGGGGGTGCAATATATGAATATTCTAGAAATAAATAAATCTTTAATACCAATATTTTCATTCATTGGGAAGATTCTTAATATTATTCATATCGTTGTTCCAATCGGACTTATTTTATTTGTCACAATAGATTTAGCTAAAGCTGTTTTATCTAACGATAATGATATGGTTAGTCGTACTTTAAGAAGCATTAGAAATAGAGTAATTGCATGTTTATTAATATTTTTTCTACCTACTATCGTTGAGTATATATTCCAACAAGTATATATAAGTTTAGATATGAATTTAGAGGAATACAAAGAAATAGTAAAATCATATAAATCAATAATTAAATCTGATGATATTAATCCTTCTGATAATACAAAGAATAAAAATATAGAAGGTGATTTAGATTATTCTATAGACAATAAATCAATAAAAGAGAAAGATGATGAAGAAAAAAATAGACAATATATAATTGATTATTCAAAAAAGATAACACCAATGGTATTTGTAAAAAATCCAAAAAAAGAAATTAAAAATTTGGTAACGAATGATTTCTTTATAGGATATAAAAACCAAAAATACAAGTTAGGTAAATTAACTATAACATATGATAAAATTGATAAGGTTGAGGTTTCTAACTCTAGTAATTATATTGTCTCTAATGTGACAGTTAAAAATGCTAAAATAAATAAAAAAGATAAGTATGATTCAGCTTCTATTAATTATTATTTTAAATTAGTAAACAAAAAATATGTTTTAGATAAAGTAAGCATAGAAAACATTAATACAATTAATGAATATATATCTAAATCATCAGATTCAGAAAAACCCAATGATATAGTTGCATCAAGTAAATATATTTCTAGTAATGCTATGTATAGTTATAGTAAGTTAAATAATTTAAGTGATGAAGACATAAAAAAAATATATAATAATAATTCAAAAAATATTGTCATGTTAAATACTATTTCAAATTCTGCTGTTGTTAATAGAGCAACTGGTTTTTTTCTAGGAAACGGCACTATAGTGACATCATGGAGTTATTTAGAAAATTCATTTATTAATGGACAAACAATTGTTGTAACGGATATAGATAATAATGCTTATAAAATTTTAGGGGTTATATCTATAAATTCGGATTTAGACATTGCTGTTTTAAAATTAAATAAATCAGTTAATAAGAGAGTAAAACTTTCTAGTAGCTTACCAGCTGTAAGTGATCCAGTAATTACAATTACAAGTAAAACAGGTGTTGGATTAACATCACTATCTGGTATTGCATCATCAATAAATGATTCTTCTTCAATTGTGAGTGTTATGCCATTATCTAAAAATGATTGGGGATCTCCTTTATTTAATTTGAATGGTGAAGTGATAGGAATGAACACTTCTAAACTTGTTAATTCTGAGGTTTCAAATGCTTCATCGATTGTTAATTTATTAAGATTACAACAAGAAATTCTAAAGACAAGTTATGCAAATATAAAGGCAAAGGACTTAGAAAAATTAAAACAGGATTATTTTTATCAAAATGAAAACACAGAAAAGATCCTTAATAGTATTTCCAAAAAAGTATGGGATAAATATAAAAAGATTGGAAATATTGGTGATTCAATTTTTCTTGATTTAGTAAAAGCTAGCTATTATGATAAGGTTGTTAGTTTAAGATATGATAATAAAACTTATCCATATATTGATAGTTTTGATTATACTTTAGACTTTGTTGCTAATTTAGAAAAAGATGGATACAAGAAAGTTATAGATTATACTGAGAAAAAGATGTATAAAAAAGGTAATAAAAAAATAATACTAATGAAAGAATTTAATTATTTGATTATTATTATGACTGAGGGTAGTTTATTATGAGACAGGAAATATTAGATAAAAAAAAGAAATTATTAATTAGAATTTGTATAATATTTTCTTTGGCTATAGTTACAATTATACTTTGGATAGTAATATTTAAAAATGGTGCATTGTTAAAAAATTATAAAAATGATGATATAAAGTTTAATTACGATAAAACATGGAAATTAAATAAGATAGATAATGATGTTGTAGCACTTACACATAAGACAGGTGCAATTATAGAGATTAAAGTAAATAAGTTAAGCAGTAATCTAGTAAATTCAAGTATTGAGCAAATAAAAGAAGAAGTAAGATATGATATTGAAAAACAAAACAGTGATTATAAGTTGCTTAATCAAGAAAAAAAATATATTTCAAAAAATCAATATGAAGGATATAAGTTATTATATGAAACTCAGTATGATAATGATAATGCCGAATCAATGATTATTATTATCAGAAATAATAACGATTTATGTGTTGTAAACTTTACTTCAAAATATGAATATTTTGATATATTACTTGATAGTTTCCAAGAGGTTTTTGGGACAATTGAGTTTAGGAGGTAGTTTTATGTATAATGAAGATGAAAATAAAACTAATAATTATCAAACACCTCCTAGTGATATGCTTAGCTTAACTGGTAATAATACAAAAAGTGTGGTAGACAGTAATTTAAATCAAAGTGTGGAGGTTAAAAGTAATAACACTGTAATTACTGAGAATAATCTATCTGATGCAGTTATTGGATTAGAGCCTATTGAAAAACAAGAAGATTATCAAAAAAAAGATATGGATTCATTGTTAAAAGAAACATATAGTCCCAAAGTAGAGAAGGAATTTAAAACTAGAAAAGAGAATAAACTTTTTTTAATAGTATCAATACTATCAGGCTCTATATTGTTAATTGTTTTAGTGTTTGCAATATTTTCTAAAACCAATACTTTTAAATTTAATGCAGGTGCTGCATATTATCAAAATAAGATCATTGAAAATGTTGGAGAACATCAAACTAAAGTTGTTACTGATAATGTATATAAAGGTGTTAAGATAAATAATGTAAAAGATGCAACAAATCTAATAGTTAAAGATTCAAATAATCAAAAGGCAAAATGTGAAGATACTAGAGTAAAAGAAGTAGAAAGTGATATAGAAGAAAAATATGATATAGTTGCGGTTAATCTTTGCGAGTTAGATTATGAATTTGCAAAAGAATTAGAAAATGTTATTTCAACAATTTATAGTGAGTTTCCTAATATTAAAGGTTATCTTACTAATTTGACACTAATTAATACTCCAGAATATACAAACTATATAGCATCATTTGTATCTGCAACTTTATTTGCAAAGTCTAACACTATTAATACATACCCTAATGTATATAAAATGTCTATTTTCTTAAATGCAAATTATTTTCTTAATTTAAAATATTTTGATGCAAGTATTGAAGACTCTTTGGCTTATGGATATTTTCCACCTAATGCTACTAAAAATTCTATAGTAGCACATGAATTTGGACACTATTTATCTTTTCTTGCACAATATAAAAACACTAGTAAACTAAGTGAATTGATTTTACTAGAAAAGAAGAATTATTCTAGTTATTCAAAGTTAATAACCGATTCAAATAATGGTACATTTTCTAAGAAAATAATTAATGAAGCATTTGAAAATTACAAAAAGACTGATAATGTGCAATATGAGAGTGTTGATAAATTTAAGTCAACAATTTCCGAATATGCTATTGTAAGAGACGGAAATGGGAAATATATATATGATGAAACAATTGCAGAGGCATTTCATGATTATTATGTAAATAGAACGAATGCTAAACCAGCTAGTATTGAAATTGTTAAGGTATTAAAAAAGTACTTAAATAAATAAAAAATTATAATATAATATGTGAAATAAGGATGATTTAATATGAAATTTGATGATGAAGAAAAAGAATTATTAGAAGAAACAAATAAATTTATAGAGGAAAATCCACATTGCTTTAAATCAATTCCACCAATGTATGAAACACTTTATAAAGTGGTTAAAGAGCAAAATGATGTAGACTTTAGTTTCTCTAGACAAAATAAGGATAAAAAGAAAGTTAAAAGTATATTTAAAAAGAGAAAATAACTTAAAAATAAACACATAAATGTATAATTGTGTAAACCAATTTATTAAAAGTCAGATGTCTAAATTTGACTTTTTTTGTATTTTATGCTAAAATACATAACTGTCACGCGAAATAAGAGGTGTATTTAAGATGTTTTATGATGAAGCAAAAACTATGCTTGCTTGTAGTGATGATCCTTCCCTGATTTTTGAAATTATTAAGGAAGATCATTTTGAATTTGTTGACAAATTATTATCAAAAAAAATAGTTGATATAAATACTTGCGATGATATGGGTAACACTGTTTTAATGAAACTTTTAAAAAGAGGTCAGTATAACTTAGTGTTAAAGCATATGAAAAATAAAAACTTTGATGTTAATCATCAAAATTATGATGGTGATACATTTGCACATTTATTGGCAACAATAAACTATGTTAATGTATTAGATATAATAAAAGCATTGGTAAAGAATAAAAGTTTTTTACCGAACATAAGAAATAATAGTGGCGAGACAATATTAGATAAGGCAATAAATGATAATTATATATACACTGCAATAAAAATACTTGAAGATAAAAGATTTAACAATATAGATATAGTTTCATTTAAGAATTTATACAAAACTTATATTGATACTAATAAATATGGTAAATATACAAAATTAACTAATCTAGAAATTATAATCGATAGTTTAGAAGATAAATCATTGTTACCAACAATGCAAAAGTTAATTAGCATTATAAAAGAAAATTTCGAATATATAAAGGATAGATTGATTAATAATAAACCATCTGGTATTAACGAGATGATAAATAATGTTATACAATCGGCCTAAGTTTAAAAATTAAAAACATGATAATAATTAGCAAGCAATGAATATATATAAGTACTTTTAAAGTACTTTTTCTTTTTTAAAGATTGTTATATAATTATATAGAAAGAAGTGATTACATGAATTTACCAAATCTTGCACAAGCAAAAAAAAGAAATAGAGAGAAAGTAATAAATAAAATATATAGAACTAATATAAATGTTAAAGATATTGGGGTTGGAAAAAGTTATTTTGTAAAAACATATGGTTGTCAAATGAATGAACATGATACAGAAAACTTAAAAGCTCTTTTAGAAGAAATGGGATTCAGTGAATGCCAAGATTATACAAAAGCAGATTTAGTGCTTTTAAATACATGTAGTATTAGGGAGAATGCACATAATAAAGCTTTTGGTATGCTAGGAAGACTAAAACATTTGAAAGAGTCAAATCCTAATTTGGTTATTGGTTTATGTGGTTGTATGGCTCAAGAAGAAAAAGTTGTAGATGAAATATTAAAAAAATATAAATATGTTAATTTTGTATTTGGAACTCATAATATAGAAAGGTTGCCTGATTTACTTTTAGAAAACTTTAATACGGGAAGTCAAATAATAGAGGTTTTTAGTACAGAAGGAGATATTGTAGAAAATATTCCAGTAAAGAGAGCAAATAAGTACAAGGCTTATGTAAATATAATATATGGATGTGATAAGTTTTGTACATATTGTATAGTACCATTTACTAGAGGTAAGCAAAGAAGCAGAAATCCAGAAGATATAGTTAATGAAGTAAAATCTCTTGTAAAAGAAGGATATAAAGAGGTAACACTATTAGGACAAAATGTAAATGCATATGGTAAGGATTTAGATATTAACTATGGAATGGAAGACTTGTTAGAAGATGTAAGCAAAACAAATATTCCAAGAATTAGATTTGTTACAAGTCATCCTTGGGATTTTACTGATAACATGATTGATACTATAGCAAAATATCCAAATATAATGCCATATATACATCTTCCTGTTCAATCTGGTTCAAATAAAATATTAAAGCTAATGGGAAGAAGATACACAAGAGAAGAATATTTAGAGTTGTTTAACAAAATAAAAAAGAGAATACCAAATTGTACAATTTCCACCGATATAATAGTAGGATTCCCAAATGAGACAGAAGAGGATTTTAATGAAACATTAGATTTGGTACAAGAATGTAAGTTTGATAATGCATTTTCATTTATATATTCTCCAAGAGAAGGTACTGCTGCTGCTAAACTAGAAGATAAAGTAACACTAACTGAAAAAGAAAATAGATTATATAAGCTAAATGAAGAATTAAATAAATACTTCTTATTAAGCAATAGAAAAATGCTAAATAAGGTAGTAGATGTTTTAGTAGAAGGTATAAATGATAAAGGAAAACTATTTGGATATAGCGATACAAATAAATTAATAAATTTTGTTGGTGATGAACAATCTATTGGTAGTATAGTTAAAGTAAAAATTACTGATGCTAAAACTTGGAGTTTAGATGGAGAAATGTATGAATGAGATCCTTATTAAAACTGATGAGTTAATAGATAGTATAAAAAATTCAAGTGATTATATTGAATATACAAAGTTAAAGAATATGTTGTTAAGCAATGATAGTATAATGACACTCATTAATGATGTTAAATCTTTACAAAAGCAACTTGTAAGAAATAGTGTTTATAAAAAGGATATTACTAATTTAGAAGAGCAAATTGATGAAAAAATAAAAAAACTAAATTCTAATCCTGATTATGTAAGATATACATATTTAGAAGAAGATCTTAATACCAGATTTCAAGTAATTAAAGATATTTTGGAAAAACATATAAATAATATAACAAATTAAAAGATTTAAGCCTTAAACTAGCTTAAATCTTTTGGTATTAATAGATTTAAATAATTAATTATTTCATCCTTTGAATAACGAGAACCATTTCTTAACCATTCTATTCCAATATTAAATACACCACCTAAATAGAATCTAGCAACAACATTTGCAGGTACTTTATTGTATTCATTACTTTCTACATCATTTAATCTTTTTGTAATATCATGATCAAGTACATCATATATAATATCCACCATAACACTATTTCTATTATTAATCATTACTGATAGGTATACATCTCTTTTTTCTTCGATATAATCTAAAAATAATTTAATCATCTCTAAATAATACTCTCTTGTATTAGAGATGTTTTTATTTTTATCTAATTGAGTTATAAGTGAATTTTTTAGGTCGTTAATAGCATCTGCTAAAAGTTCATATTTATCTTCATAATGAGAATAAAATGTGGACCTGTTTATAAGAGCATGAGAACAAATATCAGATACTTTTATTTCTTCAAAAGATTTTTCTTTCATTAAATCAAGTAAAGTGTTATATAAAATGTTTCTTGTTTTAATTACTCTTAAGTCATTTTTATTCATATTGAATCACCAAATATAATTATATTCATTTTTTTTAATTTGTAAACTAAAAAACACTGTGTTGCTTATTTATACATACACTTTAGAATAATTGTTGGATAAAAAACTGTTTTTTGTTTTTGTTGATGTATTTTTTTATAAAGAGAATAAAATATTACATCGAATGGAGGAAAAAAATGAAAAAGTTTGCACAGAAAATTTGTGATTATAAAATTGTTATTTTAGTAATATCACTTGTTCTATTTGTACTTTCACTTGTTGGTATTAAATTAACTAAAATAAATTATGATATTTTAGTATATTTACCAGAAGACATCGAGACTGTTAAAGGGCAAAATATTTTAACAAATGATTTTGGGATGGGTGCATATTCTGTTATAATAACTGAAAATATGAGTAGCAAAGATTTAATAAAACTAGAGAAGGAGTATAAAAAAATAGAAGGCGTTAATAAAGTAATTAGTGCTTATGATGTTATTGGTACAAATGTTCCAATAGAAATGTTACCAAATGAAATAGTTGAAAAATTTCATCAAGACAATACTGATTTGTTATTTGTAACTTTTAAAGATTCAACATCATCAACATCTACAATTAACGCAATAGAAAAAATTAAAGATATTTCATCTGATAAGGTTAAGGTAAGTGGCATGAGTGCTATGGTATTAGATACTATGAATTTATCAGAAAAAGAAATTGCTATTTATATAGTGATAGCGGTTGTACTTTGTTTAATTGTGTTAGAGCTATCACTTGATTCATATATTGTTCCATTATTATTACTTGGAAATATAGGAATGGCAATTATATTCAACTTAGGTAGTAACATACTTTTTGGAGAAATATCCTATATTACCAAAGCACTTGTAGCAGTATTGCAACTTGGCGTAACAACAGATTTTTCAATCTTTTTATATCACTCTTACGAGAATAAGAAAACTTCCTCAGTTAATAAAGAAGAAGCTATGAAAGAAGCAATAGTTGAAACATTTACTTCTGTTATGGGTAGTAGTTTAACTACAATTGCAGGATTCCTAGTGTTATGTACAATGAACTTAACTCTTGGAAAAGATTTAGGTCTTGTTATGGCGAAGGGAGTATTTTTAGGAGTTATATCTGTTATTACTTTGTTCCCAAGTTTGTTACTTGTTTTTGATAACTTAATTACTAAGACTAAACATAAACCAGTTGCATTTCATTTTAAAAAGCTAAATGAGTTTGTAATAAAGCATCATAAAGTAATATTCATTTTATTCTTATTATTACTTATTCCAACATATTTAGCTAATTCAAAAGTAGATGTTTACTATAAAATTGACCAAAGTTTACCTGACACATTAGACAGTATTGTTGCAAATACTGAATTAAAAGAAAAATTTAATATAGTATCTCCTGAAATTATATTAGTTGATAAAAATATGAAAGCAGATAAGCAAGAGAAAATGATAAATCGTATAAAAGAAATTGATGGAATAGACTTTGTTTTATCATTTAGTGAATTAGAAAAATTAGGTCTTACAGAAAATATGTTACCTAGTGAAGTGACCAAGATTTTTGAAAGTAATAATTATCAAATGTTATTAATAAACTCTACATATGATATTGCAACTAATGAATTAAACAATCAGGTACTTGAAGTAAATAAAATAATTAAAGAGTATGATTCTAAAGGTATTTTAGCTGGTGAAGGACCACTTATGAGAGATTTAGTAACTATAAGTGATGAAGATTTTAACAATGTAAATTATTCATCAATTATATGTATTTTATTAATTATGTTGGTTGTATTAAAGTCAATATCTCTTCCTATACTTTTAATATTGTCAATTGAATTTGCAATATTTACGAATATGTCAATTTCATATTTTAGTGGTGTTGTGTTGCCTTTTGTTGCGCCAATTGTTTTGGGTACTATTCAATTGGGCGCTACAATTGATTATGCAATACTAATGACAACTAATTATTTTAGAATGAGAAAAGAAGGAATAGAGAAAAAACAAGCTATGTTGCAAACAACAAACTATTGTAGTAATTCAATTTTTGTTAGTGGTATGTGCTTCTTCGCTGCTACATTTGGAGTTGGTGTTTACTCAGATCTAGAAATGGTTGGTTCTTTATGTACATTAATATCAAGAGGAGCAATTATTAGTATGCTAGTAGTAATAACTGTATTACCATCTATATTATTAATATTTGATTCACTAATTTTAAAAACAACATATGGTATGAAAGGAAAGATTAATATGAAAAATAAGAAAAATTTATCTAAAAAGATTATTGCAACAGGTTTAATATTATCACTTGCTTGCACACCATTATCAACATTTGCACTTTCAAAAGAAGAAACTGTATATACAAAATTAGATTCATATGGAAGTGTAAAAAGTATTACTGTAAATAATCATTTAATCAATGATGAAAACTTAAATTCTATAGAAGATTATTCAGAACTTGAAAATATTTTAAATATTAGCAACGATAATAAGTTTACTAAAACTAATAATAAATTAATTTGGGATAGTAAGGGTAGTGATATTTTTTATCAAGGAACGACTAAAAAAACATTGCCACTTAGTCTAAATATATCTTATAAGTTGGATGGTAAAGAAATGAAGCTTGAAGATATGCTTGGTAAAAGTGGTAAAGTAACAATAACTTTAAAATATCAAAATAAAGATAAACATGGATCTTTATATACACCATTCGTAGTAACCATGAGTACATTAATAGATGGTGAGAACAATAGTGATGTAGCAGTTACTAATGGTAAAGTTGTAAATAATGGTACAAAAAATGTAGTAATTGCAATTGCAACTCCTGGGTTATATGATAGTTTAAAGATAAAAGAATTAGAAAAAACAGATACAATTACTTTGAGTTACAAAACTAAATCATTTTCTCTTTCAAGTATTTATCAAGTAGTAACTCCTAAACTTATTGATTCTAGTGATTTAGATGTATTTAATAAATTAAACTCACTATATAATAGCGTTGATACACTTCAAAGTAGTATGAATTCAATAAATGATGGTGCAAATACTTTGAAGGGTGGTTCTAATGAATTAAAAACTAAATTAATGTCAAATATTGATTTACTATCTAAAGATAATAGTGATGCATTAAGTGATGATGATCTAAAAAATATTGATGAAAAGACAAAATTAACTATTTCTAAAAGATTTGATGAAAATCGCAAAAATGCTATAATGCAAAGTGCTTGGGATCAAACAAAAACAGATCTTGCTAAAAGTGATGATAAAACTATTGAAAAGTATGTAATATCATCAGTAGAGGAAGCGGTTAATACTTCAGTAAAAAGTGCAATTACTAGTTATTTGACAAGTCATCCAGAAAAGATTAATGATTATCAAATTTGTGAAAATGCAAAAGCTCAAAAAGATTTAACTGAAGAAGCCGAAAAAAGTTGTAAGAATATTTCTGATATTGATTTAATTATTAAAACTGCTACTGAAGCTGCAACTGCATCTGCTACAAAGACTGCTAAGTTAACAACAAATTATATAGCAGAGTCAGTAAGTAAGAAAGTAGCTGTTACTGTTGCTGAACAAACTGCATATGAAGTTGCAAGGGAAGTTGCAAAAGAAACATCTGTTGAAGTGGCAAACGAAGTAAAGAAAGTTTCAACTGAGAAAGTAAAAAGCTCTTTAACAACATTATATAATGGTATTGATTCATTAGATAATGGTATAAATCTACTTTCAGAAAGCCTAAACAAATTTAATAAAGAAGGAATTAATAAAATATCTAGTCTAACTAACAATGAAGCAAAACCTTTAACAAATCGTGTTAAAGAATTATCTAGATTATCAAATAACTATTCATCTTTTGCAGAGAAGAGCAATAGTACAAAGGGTAATACAAAATTTATACTAGTTATTGATTCAGTTAATGCTAAAAAAGAAGAAGTAGTAAAACAAAATGTATCAAAAAAAGTAACATTTATAGATAGGATTAAAAACTTATTTAAATAAACTGTATTTTAATAAATAATTTAATGAAAAGATGCTTTTAAAATGTAAAAGTGTCTTTTATTATGGTATTATCTTAAATAGAGGTGATGTAGTAGTGAAAATTATAAGTATTAAAGAACCATTTGCGACTTTAATAAGCAAGGGTATTAAAAAAATAGAAACCAGGAGTTGGAAAACTAACTATAGGGGTGAGTTATTTATACATGCTAGTGGAAAAAGTATTGATAAAAAATATCTTGCTAATGACTTTTTATTGGATTTGATAAAAAATATAGATATGAATTATGGAAATATTATTTGCAGATGCAATTTAATTGATTGTATATATATGGATGAAAAATTTTTGGAATATATCGAACACCACCCAACAGAATACAGTATAGGAAAATATGAATTGGGAAGATATGCATGGATTATAGATGATGTTGAACTTATTTATCCTATTCCTGCAAAAGGCAGATTAAATATTTGGAATTTTGATGGGCAATATGAGTTGGTAAATAAAAAAAAGAAACCGTAAAGTTTCTAGTTGTTACGATAATGAAAGAGTGCTTATTAGCACTTTTTAACTTTAACAAGTACTTTTGATTTATGTATTTCTGGTTCTTGTGTTGACCATTCATTTGTTTTGAAGTTATTAGTTTATTGTGTAACATTTTTACTTGTCTGTGCAATTTCTTGAATCTCAGGCATTTCCAATAACCAGTCATCTGTTTTAACATTATGAATTTGACGTGTATTAGTTTTCTTTGCCTGTGTAGTTTTTTGACTTTCTTCATCAGATGATTCTTTATTTTTCAAATTAGATTTTTTTTGCTCTATTAATTCCTTTATGTCTATAATTGTTATACCTATTCCTATATTGTTATACCTATTCCTATTATGCTTGCTGTACTAGCACCGACTGCTGCTACAATTGTCATTAGTAACAATTTTCCAGTTATAAGACTTACTGAAGCTATTGCTGAATAGATTCGGTTCATTAATAAACAAACCTTAGATTTCGTTTTTTCATTCTTTGTCCTCCTTTAAATGAATAAATGTATTGTAGCATAATTTTATTGTAGAATTAACCTAACTTAATAATCTTTACTTGCCTTTACTTTATATTTTTAATTCTATTACTATCCAATTATTTTTATACTATTAAAATATGTTGAAATTTGCTATACTTACTGTAGGAGGAAAATAAAATGGATGAAAAAAAGTTTATGAAAATTATAGATGATTCAGGTAAGGAAATTGAATATGAAATCTTAATGGCATTTAAATGGTTAAGAACAAATAAAAATTATATTGTATATACGGATAATACAAATGATGAAAATGGTAACTTAAATGTTTTTGCTGCTATTTATTATCCGCATGACAATAGTAAATTAGATTCAATTGAGACAGACGAAGAATGGAATGAAATAGATAAAAGGTTAAGAAGCTTATCGCATAGTCCACATAGAGGTGATTTTGATGAATAATGAAGAAAGAATGACAGTACAGGACATTTTAATGCAAATACAACAAATGGATTATATTGATGTAGTTGGTATGTTAACTCCTTTTGTTGTATACTATGCTTCCAAAAAAGCAGTAAACTCTTATGCTTTGCATAGAGAGCAAAAACCTAAAAATATTAATATGGTAAGTTTACCTCCTGAGTTAAAAAAAGAGTACAGTAATAATGATATAAGTGTAATGGTTAATGAAGAATTTAGAGAGTCTGTATATAAATTTGCAGAGGTTATGGTACAAAACTTTTCTATGAATGACTTAACAAATTTTTATAATAATATAAAAACATTAAAGGTTTCATATGGTGAGTTTATATCAGAAGGTACAACAGGTATCTATCGTTCTGATGAAAACAAAATTGTTTTAGATGAAGACCAAGTCGATATATCTATCTATCATGAACTGTTTCACATGTCCAGTTCTATTCTTAAAGATGAAATTACCTATTCGGGATTTCATCAATATTCTCCTAAGCTTGGCAATTTAGGACGAGGAATAAATGAGGGCTATACAGAATTATTAAGTCGTAGATATTTTGTAGGCGATAGTAGTTCATATGAATACCAATTTGTTATAGCAAATAAATTAGAAGAATTAATTGGCAAAGAAAAAATGGGAAATTTGTATTTAAATGCTAATTTGTTTGGACTAATTCAAGAATTAAAACAATATTCAAGCGAGGAAGACATTATGAAGTTTATTTCAAGTGTAGACTTTGCTCATGTCCACTTATATGATAAAAAATTAAAGTTATTTGAAAAGAAAATGATTGAGGATAGTCTAAAGTATGCTAATGAATTTTTAATAAAGTCATATTCTAAAAAGTTGTTGCAGGAATTTCACGAAAATAAAATAACTGTAGAACAACTAACTGAACAATTATCTGAGTTTACTTGTTCTCTTCCTTTTGACTTAATGATATGGAAAAATAAATATAATGCATTACCTGATAAATCCATTTCAAAAATGTTTCAATCTATTTTTGAAAAAACAGATATACCTATTGCTTTTGTAGCAGAAGAAGATCAATCTGAAGTAAAAAAATAATCCCAGTAAATAAAATATCAATGAAATAAGTATAAATTTGAACTAAAAATAATATTCCTGCATAAATTAGAATGAGGAGGAATATTATATGGCTAATTATAGAGAGATAGTAACTAAGGCAGTTGTTGGTAAAGGAAAAAAACATTTTGTAAATCAAAGCACTGTAACACCAGAAGCTGTTCCAACAACAATACTTGGATGTTGGGTAATTAATCATAATTTTAAAGGATATAGAGAAAATGATAAAATAATAATTGAGGGTAATTATGATGTAAATATCTGGTATTCATGTTTAGATGATACAAAAACTGAAGTAGTAAGACATAGTGATACATATAGAGAAGTTGTATTGGCACCAAAAAGAACAGATGAGTCAGATTCAGTAGACAATGAACAAATCGTAATTAGAAGTTTAAATCAACCTAGTTGTGTAAAAACGGAAATTAAAGATGGAAAAATCAACTATACTATTGAAAAAGATTTAGGTATAGAAATAGTTGGTGATACCAAAGTTAAAATAGCTATTGATGAAGATGAGTCACCTTGGGAAGAAATAGAAGATGAAGTAAATCAAGACTCAGTAAATGAACAAATTGATAAAGAGGTACAAGAAGAATTTTTAAAATAAATTCTTTTTTTTTGAAACAATTAATGTAAATTTACATTTTTTTATTTCTACTTTATTGTATTATACAGTATCAGTAATATATAATACATTTGGAGGATATTCTATGAAAAAGTTTTTTATAGGTAAGAAAAAAGTAATTACCATTTTACTTATAATTTTAGCAGTAGTTATCACATCTGTATATTCTATGACAACAATATACAGTGTCATTATATTGTCAGACTATAAAGAAAAAACATATCCTAATACATATATAAATAGTTATGATATTTCAAATATTAATAAGAAGCAAATTTCTAGTAGAATTAGGAATTTAAATACTGAGTACATGAATCATCTAATTATATTTATTGTAAATGACAATGAATATACATATAAAATAGGTGATTTAGGAATAAGTTTAGATGAAGAAAAATTAATAAATTCTATTTTGAACTATGATAAAAATATGAGTTATACAGAAAAGTTAAATAGAATTTTAAGCAATGAAAAGAAATTTTTTAATTATGAGTATAAATATTCTGATGAAGATCTAGTTAATTTTTTTACTAACTTAAAGGGAAAAGTTGATACCAACAAGACAAAAGGTAAGTTAGTAATGAATGCTAGCAGAGTTCTTACATATGAAAAAGGGAAGTCCTCATTTTCTTTAGATATAGATAAAAATATAGAATTAATAAAGAATAAAATGTATGATTTATTAAATACAAACAAAATTGAATTGATTGGTAAAACATCTGATACTGAATACGATATATTAAGTACTATAAATAAGAAAATTTCATCATATTCAACTAAGTTTAATCAATATGTTTCAAGGGGAAGAAACCTAGAACAAGCAGCAAGGTATTTGGATGGTGCAATAATATATCCAAATCAAGTATTCTCATTTTATAAATATGCAGGTCCGTATAATAAAAAGGGCTATGTATATTATGATGGTATAATGGCTAATGGAATATGTCAGGTTGCATCAACTATATATAATGCTGAACTTTTAGCTGGATTAAAAACATTAGAAAGATATAGCCATGCAAACCAAATGGTATATGTTAAGGGTGGTTTAGATGCTACTGTTGCTACTACTAAAACAGCAATAATTGATTTAAAATTTAAAAACATATATGAATATCCAATTTATATTTCAGCATATACTAATGGAGGTACTATTACAATTGATTTTTGGTCTAATGATAAGGCACTTAAAGGAAGGACTTATGAACTTGAATCAGTTAAAATTGGTACTAGAGGATTTAACTCATATAGAAGAGTGTATGAGAATGGTAAATTAATAGAGAGAAACTTTATAGCGACCACTTGGTATATAGGATAAAACTATATTTTAATTATTGATGTAATTATAAAGACTATTATAGAAGATAAAGAAGCATGTATTATTCTAGCAAATAAATAATTTTTATAGTTTACATTAGTATTACTTAAAATACTCTTTATTTGTAAATGAATTGATATACCACCAAATGAAATGAAAAATGTTATTAATGCAGACTTAAGATTTGCTGAAATATCAAGAAGTGATACATATTTTATTCCTTGTGTCATTTCTAGTATTCCGCTTATTATAGCTTGGTTTATAGGACTGAAATGAACTAAATTATTAATAATCTTTGAAAGTATTAAAAATGTTGTTATAATTCCTAGAAGTAATAGTAGGGTATTAATTGTTTTAGTTATTGATGTAGTTAAGACTTTAATAAAACTATTATTTTTTCTTTTTTCTTCTATTTTATATAGTGCATTTTTAATACATATTTTACTAGTATTAATTTCTCTTTTTTTCTTTATTACAAATGCAATTATGAAGTTTGTTAGAATATGTACTAAGAGTATTATTAGTGCAAGTTTTTTGCTTTTAAGTAATCCACCTATAGTTCCAATAACGAATAATGGATTTGAAAAGTGGGTAAATGTGAGTAGATATTCAGCATTTTCTTTTGTTATCAGTTTTGTATCTAATAATTCATATATATATTTAGCACTACTTGGAAATCCAGAAAACATACTTGCTATAATGACAAAAGATGATTCTCCAGGAAGACAAAATAGTTTATTCATAATCCTTTTAGTTATTTCACCTAATAGATCAATAAAACCATAATTTATTAATAAGTCTGATATTATAAACATTGGAAAAAGTGCAGGAAATATATTTTCTTTCCATATAGAAAAAGCAAAGGAGCATGTTATAAAGATATCATTTGAAAATATGAAAAGTGATATTAAAATACAAAATAATATAATTATAATTATCAAATTAAAAATGTTTTTTTTCATAAATAACTCTCTCTCTGTTATAATTAAGTAGGAAGTGATAAAAGTGTTCAATAAATTTTATGTTAGTTTTAAAAATTTTATAAAAGATAATTTATTTACGTTTGTAGTATTATTGTTGTTTGCAATATTTATGAATTATCCACTTGATTATTCTATTTATACATCAGGTGGTACAATTGATGTAAATGATAGAGTAGTAGTATCTGGTGAAAATAAATCTAGTGGAAGCCTTAATCTTGCATATGTTAGCGAACTTAAAGCTACTCCTTTTACTTATTTATTGAGTTATATACTACCTAGTTGGGATAGAATTTCATTAGAAGAATATCAAGCAAGCGATAATGAAACAATGGATGATATAGAAAAAAGAGCAAGAGCATATTTGGAATTGTCAAAACAGTCTGCAATTAAAGTAGCATATGATTATGCAGATAAAGATTTTAATATAAGCAACACTAATTATGAAATTGTATATGTAGATAATTCTATAAAGGAAGATATTAAAATTGGAGATATATTAATTAGTGTAAATAACACAAAAATTAATGATATGAACACTTATAAAAATGCAGTTGCAAATTCTAAAATTGGAGATTATATAAAGCTTGAATTAAAAAGAAACAATAAAATTATAGAAAGAAAGATTAAAGTTCAACATATAAATGGTGAAAAACTTACGGGAATAATGGTATTATCCTTATATGAATATGATACATCTCCAAAGATAGAATTTAAATTTAAAAACAATGAAAATGGTTCCTCTGGTGGATTGATGTTATCACTTGCAATATATAATAAACTTACAAAAGAAGATATTACAAAAGGCTTAAAGATAGTTGGAACAGGTACTATTGATGAAGATGGTAGCGTTGGAGAAATAGATGGTGTTAAGTATAAACTAATGGGTGCAGTAAAAGTAAATGCAGATATTTTTATCGCACCTAGTGGAGATAATTATGAAGAATGTAAAAAGCTTATAAAAGAAAAGAACTATAATATCAAATTAATAGAAGCTAAAACGTTTAAGCAAGTTTTAGACGAACTGGAGGATATTAATAATGCATAGGATATTTAGAAACATCTTCTTTGGAATGGTTTCAATTTCTTTTTTTATAATGCTATACTTTACTAGTGTTCAAATTCTACTTAACAGTAAAACATTTTTTATTAAATATTATGACATTGTGAATATAGAAGATAAACTAGGGATTAATAGTGAACAGTGTTATGGTGTTATAAAACAATTAGTTGATTTTATGGAGGGAAGAACCAACAAGCTTGTACTTGAAGAGGACTTACTTCAGTTTGATAGCTTTAATGAGGATGAAGTTCAACATATGGAATATGTAAAAGAAATTTATCAAAAACTTATAGTACTTCGAAATATATCATTTATTCTGTATTTAATAATGCTAGCAAACTTTATATGTTTTAAGTTTGATGGTATTAGGTTTAATATTATTGGATTTATGTTTACTATGATAATATTAACTATTTCAGGTGTGTTTACAGCTATAAATTTTTCTAAGTTTTGGAATATTTTTCATGATATAATATTTGGCGATAAGAATATGCTGTTTTTTAGTGATTCATCTATAATGATAAATGTATGTACATATGGAATGGACAAGGCATTTATATTTACTTCTATTTTATTATATATAATATTATCAATATTAGTTATAGGTATGATTAAAAAATTTTATCAGCTGTCAACAAAAAACTGTTGACAGCAAAATTTTATTGTCGTATAATTGACTAGAACGAGGAGGTATATACTATGGCAGTTAAAATTAGATTAACAAGAATGGGTGCTAAAAAGAAACCTGTTTACAGAATAGTTGCAAGTGATTCAAGAAGTCCTAGAGATGGAAAATATAATGAATTAATAGGTACTTATGATCCTAATAAAAATCCTGCAGATATAAAAATTAATGAAGAAGTTGCTTTAAAATGGCTTAAAAATGGTGCTGTTCCAACTGATACAGCAAAGAACTTGTTAAGCAAAGCAGGAATCATTAAGAAATTTGCTGATTCAAAAAAAGGTAACTAATATATGGATTTAGTATTATTGACTGAAAAACTTGTAAAAGCACTTGCAGTTAACAAAGACTTAGTAAGTGTAAAAGAGTTTGAAACTGATGAGGAAAATACTGTTTTAATTCAAGTCATGGTAGATAGTGAAGATATTGGTAGAGTTATAGGAAAAGCAGGTAGAAATGCTAATGCGGTTAGAACTATAGTACAAGCAAGTAGCTATTTAAATGATAATAAAAAAGTAAAAATAAATATTGATAGTTTTTAGTAATTATCAATATTTTTTTTAAATTAACTCATAAAAAAATTATTTTATATTGAGCTTGCTTTAAAAATATATTATAATTGTCAATGTAGGATGGAGTAAAAAATGGATAATAAATTATATAATTTACCTAATCACGTTGCTATAATAATGGATGGTAATGGTAGATGGGCAAAAAAAAGAGGCAAAGTAAGAAGTGAAGGTCATCTTGAAGGAAGTAGAAACCTTCAAAGACTTTCTGAGTATGTATTAAAAAAAGGAATTAAGATTTTAAGCGTTTTTGCTTTTTCAACTGAAAATTTTTCAAGAAGTAAAGATGAAGTTGATTATTTGATGAATTTGATTGTCAAACATTTTAAAAAAGAAGCAAAGAAATTTACTAAAAATAATATTAAAGTTTTAATCTCTGGAAGAAGAGAAAGATTAAGAAATGATGTTATTGACGCAATTAGTTATATTCAAGATGTTACTAAAAACAATACTGGAGGAATATTAAACATTTGCTTGAATTATGGTGGACAGGAAGAAATAATTGATGCAAGTAAAAGAATTGCCGAAGATTACAAAAATGGAGACTTGGATTTAGATTTTTTAAATAAAAATAGTTTTTATAAATATTTATATAATGACTTGGAGCCAATAGATTTTTTGATTAGAACTAGTGGTGAAGAGCGAATAAGTAATTTTATGTTATATAGTTTAGCATATAGTGAATTATATTTTGCAGATGTGTATTTTCCTGATTTTAAAGAGGAAGAATTTGATAAAGCTCTTTTGGAGTATCAAAGGCGAGATAGAAGATTCGGAGGAATAAAAGATGAAACAAAGAATACTTAGTGCAGTTGTTTTACTTGCAATATTTATACCAATATTATTAATTGGAAATGTGGCATTTGCTATACTTATGACTGTTGTTGCATGTATGGGCTTGTATGAAATAATAAATGCTAGGAGTAAAAAGAAAAAATTTCCATTTATAATGGAAGTGCTTTCTTATATAATGGTTTTATTTTTTGTTATAACAAATTATAAAGTTAATTATCAAACATTTAATCATAACCTGATGTTTTATTTGGATTATAGATTATTATCTATATTGATATTTACTTATATAGCACCAATTATTTTTATAAATGATAGTAAAAAATATAGTTTTAATGATGCTTTGTATTTGATTGGTGCAACACTTTTTATTGGTATTAGTTTTACACTTATAATTGCAATTAGAAATTATAGTTTAGAATACATAATATATATATTCTTAATTGCAACAATTACTGATACTTATGCACTTTTGACTGGAAGAAAAATAGGAAAGCATAAATTAGCTGAATCTATTTCTCCTAATAAAACAATAGAGGGTGCAATTGGTGGTTCTATAATGGGTACTGTTGTTGCATCAATATACTTTTTAGAATTTATAGATCCAACAGCTAGTATATTTGCGGTTGCTTCAATGACATTAATATTAACTATTATTGGTCAGATTGGTGATTTAGTATTCTCCGCTATAAAGAGATATTACAACACTAAAGATTTTTCTAATTTAATTCCGGGTCATGGTGGAATACTAGATAGATTAGATAGCATAATATTTATTGTTTTAGCATTTCTATTATTTTTAAGTGTTTTATAAAGGAGAGTTTTATGTTAACATTAATTTATTTTATAATTATATTAGGAATTATTATTATAGTTCATGAATTTGGTCACTTTATATTCTCAAAGATGTTTGGAGTATATGTTTATGAATTTTCATTAGGAATGGGACCAGCTTTGTTTACCAAAAAGGGTAAAGATAAAGAAACTGATTATTGTATAAGAGCTATACCAATTGGTGGATTTGTTCAACTTGCAGGGGAAGAAGTTGAAGATGACAAAAAGATTCCAAAAGATAGAAAGTTGTATTCTAAACCGGTATGGCAAAGATTTTTAATTATGTTTTTTGGCGCAGGTAATAATTTTTTACTAGCTTTATTACTACTATTTATATATGCATTAATTTGGGGAGCACCAATTTTAGATGCAACTGTAACATCTGTATTACCTAATTATCCAGCATATCAAGCAGGAATTAATGATGGCGATAAAATAGTTTCTATAAATGGACATAAAGTGTCAACAATGGATGATGCACAAATATATTTAGCAATTTATAATAAAGGTAATAAAATTACATTTAAAATGCAAAAAGAAAATGGAGAAACAAAAGATTATACAGTAACTCCAGTAAAAGAGACCGTTGATGGTGTAAACACATATAAGTTTGGTATGTCATTTAATAATGGTACTGAAAGAGGTTTCTTTAAATCAATTAAATATACATTTGTTAAATTTGGTGCAATGATGAAGCAGATGTTTATTACAGTGAAATCATTATTTACAGGTAAATTAAGTGTTAAGAATTTAAGTGGACCTGTTGGAATATATTCAATAGTTGGTGAATCATCTTCTGCTGGATTTGAAAATATAATTCAATTAATTGCACTTTTATCAGTTAATGTTGGTTTTATCAATCTTTTACCATTTCCAGCATTTGATGGAGGAAGAATATTATTCTTATTAATAGAGAAAATTAAAGGCTCTCCAGTATCATCAAAGGTTGAAAATATAATACATAGTATTGGCTTTGTTATATTAATGTTACTTCTTTTATACGTAACGTTTAACGATATAATAAAATTGTTTTAAGAGGCATTGACCTCTTTTTTCATTTTATTTTATATTAATATTTGTTATAATTAACTATAGGTGATTTATATGGAAAAAATAGTTTTGATAGATGGAAACAACTTGTTATTTAGAAGTTATTATGCAACTGCATATAGTGGAAACATAATGAGAAATTCTAAAGGATTTCCTACAAATGGATTGTATGGACTTATTAATATGCTTAATAAAATTGTTAATGAAGAACAACCAAATTATGTTATGGTGGCTTTTGATAAAGGAAAAACATTTAGGCATGATAAGTATCCTGATTATAAAGGGGGTAGAAATGCTACTCCAGATGATTTAAAAATTCAATTTCCACTTGCAAAGGAAATAGTAAAAGCACTTGGTATGACACCTTTAGAAATTGATAATTACGAAGCTGATGATATAATTGGAACATTTGTAGAAAAAGCAGAACAAGATGATGATTTTTATTCTGTTATAGTAAGTAGTGACAAAGATCTTTTACAACTTATAAGTGATGAAACAGAAGTGAAACTTTTAAAACAAGTTGGAAACATTAGAATGACAAAAGAAACTTTTATAGATACATATGGAATATTACCAGAAAGAATGATTGATTTAAAAGCACTTATGGGAGATTCTTCTGATAATATTGCAGGTGTAAAGGGTATTGGTGAAAAAACAGCATTAACTTTGCTTAAAGAATATTCTACTCTTGACGGTATTTATAACAATATAGATAGTATAAAAGGTAAAGTGAAGGAAAAATTGCTTGCTGATAAGGAAAATGCTTATGAAAGCTATGATTTGGTTACTATATGTAGAAATGTACCAATCAATACAGATTTTGAACTTATCAAATATAGAGGAATTAATGCATTAAAATATATTGAGATATTAGAAGAACTTGAATTCTATTCATTAATTAAGAAAATGGACTTGCCTGAAGAAAAGTTAAATACTAATGTGGAAGAGGAAATAAATTATAAAGTAATAAATGATAATAACTTAAGTGAATTTAAAATAGATGGAGATTATTCTATTTATTTAGAAAATTTTGGATATAATTATCATAAATCTTCACACATTGGAATTGGGTTATATAATGATAAATCCGCTTATTATATACCTTATTCAACGCTTGTTAATAATCCTAGTTTATTAAATTTGGGGTTTAATTCATATACTTATGATATTAAGAAAATATTATATGCATTTACAAAAGATAAAATAAGCCTAGATAAATGTAATTATGATTTGATGATTGCTAGTTATTTACTAAATCAAAATATTAAAGATGATATCGCATATATTATGAACAATAATGGAATTAATATAGATTTTTATGAAAATATATTTGGTAGTGAGAGTAAGTTGAAAATGCCTGAAGAAGATATTGTTATAAAAAATGTATTGAAAAAAGCTAAATACATATATGATTCAAGAAATAGGGTTTTAGAAAGTATTAAAAATGAAGAATGTGATTATTTATTTAATAATATAGAAATGCCACTTGCTTATGTCTTAGCTGATATGGAAACAACTGGTATTAAGCTTGATAAAGAGTATTTACAAAATCTAAAAGTAGAACTTGAAGATAGAATGAATAAACTTACTTTAGAAATATATGAGTGTGCAGGTGGTGAGTTTAACATTTCATCTCCAAAACAACTAGCTGAAGTTCTATTTGTTAAACTAAACATTCCATATCCTAAAAAAGTAAAAGATAATAACTTTTCTACTAGCAAAGATATTTTAGATAAAATAATAGATTTTCATCCGATTGTTTCAAAAATAGAGGAGTATAGATTAATATTCAAACTTTACAGAAACTATGTTATAGGACTTTTAGCAGAAGTAGAAGATGATGGTAGAATTCATACAATATTTAATCAAACATTAACTAGAACGGGAAGGCTTTCTTCATCAAATCCTAATTTGCAAAATATTCCTGTTAGGAGTGATGAGGGTAAATTAATTAGAAAGGCCTTTATTGCAGATGATAATTCATTTATCTTATCTAGTGACTATTCACAAATAGAACTTAGAATATTTGCTCATATGTCTAACGCTACTAATTTGATAGATGCATTTATAAATAATAAAGATATACATAGAAAAACGGCAAGTGATATATTTGGAATACCGGAGGAGGAAGTGAGTCCTATGCAAAGATATCAAGCTAAAGCCGTTAATTTTGGTATTTTATATGGCATTAGTAGTTTTGGATTGTCAGAAGATTTAAATATTGATATGTCTAGTGCAAAAAAATTTATTGATAAATATTTAAATACATTTCCTGGTATAAAAGAATATATGAATGAAGAAATAAGAAGAGCATATGAAGATGGTTATGTTAAAACTATAATGAATAGGAAAAGAGTAATTGATGAATTAAATAATAAAAACTATATGATTAGATCTTCAGGCGAAAGAATGGCATTAAATACACCAATTCAAGGAAGTAGTTCTGATATAATAAAAAAAGCTATGATAGAAATATATGATGAATTTAAAAAAGGAGGATTACAAAGTAAAATGTTAATTCAAGTTCATGATGAATTATTATTTAATGTTAAAAACGATGAAAAAGAAAAAGTAAGAAAAATAGTTACCAATATAATGGAAAACACATATAAATTAAGTGTACCACTTAAAGTTGAATTAAATGAAGGAATTAATTGGTACGATGCAAAATAAGTGTTAGGTGTGATTTGATGAGAAAAACAACAAAATATATGTTGATTAGTTTAATTACAAATATTTTTCTATGTATATTTAAGATATTATTTGGTATTTTAACTAGTACTAAAAGTTTAATTGCTGATGGAATCCATTCTTTATCTGATTTAGTAACCGATGTTATAGCTATATTTGGTGATAGATTTTCTAATAAACCTGCAGATAATGGCCACCCAAGGGGACATGGCAAAATCGAGTATATTACAAGTCTAATAATAAGCCTTTTTATACTTGCGTTGGGATTTTCTATACTTAAAAATAGCTTTAATAAATCTAATACAATTCCAAGTGTTTATTTATTATTAGTAGTATTAACAACTATAACAGTTAAATTTTTAGTTTCACATACATTAATAAAAAAAGGGAGAGAGCTAAACAATATGATTTTAATTTCTTCTGGAAAAGAATCATATACAGATGTTTATTCATCACTTTTAGTTTTATTAGTTGTAGTTGCATCTCAATTTAGTAGTAGTATTAAGATACTTAAGTATTCTGATATGGTTGGGTCTATATTAATTGGTATTTTAACTCTTATAATGGGAATTAAATTATTAATACAAAGCATATCTTTATTGATTGGAGAAGCTGAGCAAGATACTCAAAAAAATAATATGGTTAAAGATATTATTATGAATAGAAAGCAATCGTTTGATTTAGAAGAATGTACGTTGTTTAAACTTGGTAGTTATTATGAAGTTGTATTGAAAATATTAGTAGATGGTAATTTATCAATTAAAGAGGGACATGATTTAATGGATGATATTGAGAATGATTTATTAAAGAGCAATTTAAATATAAAGTATGTAAATATTCATATTGAACCATTATTATGTGGGATAACATTAAATAAAAAGAAAAAGTTTTTTAAGAAAAAAAGAAAGAATTAAGATATAGTTTTTATGAAGAGATTAACTAAATAAGTTGATTCTTTTTTATATAATTTCTTCTTAAAAATAAATGAAAATTTGTCTTTTGTTATTGCAAAAAAAATACACCTCGTTGTATAATTGTATACAGTAAAATAATAGAGGGTAGTTATGAAAAAAGTAAAAAAAAGATTTAGTTTAATTTATTTTTTGACATTATTAATTTTACTTGTATTAGCAGTTCCGATTGTAACAATTTTAATAAAAGCAGTTATATATCCGGATAGAATTCCGGATTTTTTGGGTTATAAACCTATGATTGTTATGTCTGGTTCAATGGAAAAAGAACTATATAAGGGAGATTTAGCTATTGTTAAAATTGTTGATGTAGATAGTTTAAAAGAAAATGATATTATAGCATTTAGAAATAGTGATAATACTGTTACAACTCATAGGATTATAAAGATTAATAATAGTAATGGAAAAATTTCGTTTGTTACTAAAGGTGATAATAACAATTCCAGAGATGAAAATGTAGTTAAATCATCATCGGTTGAAGGTTTGTATCTATATAAGCTAAAAGGTATGGGAAATGTACTTATGTTTTTACAAAAACCAATTGGTTTAGTAGTTTCACTTTTAATAATCATATCGGTTGGAATGGTATGGATATTAATTACTTATAAGAATGATAGTAAACTTACAGAAGATGAAATAAATCTACTAAATGAATATAGAATGAAAAAATCTAAGTAGTGGTGTAATCAATTTTTAAAATTGTTACATATAGAATTAAGAAGTGAATGGGAGGTGAAGTGTATGAAGAAGAAAGTACTTATTTTAGCTATGATTATGCTTATAGTTGTTGGATCATATTTTGTAGCTGGAACTTATGCAAAATATACTTCAAATGTATCTGGTGAGAGTACTGCATCAATTGCTGGATGGAAATGGACAATTAATGATAAAGACCTAAAAAAAGATATTATTGATGCTAATGAAACAAAATATGTACTAGATTTATTTACCACTGTTAAAGATAGTGATGGTAATAATGAAGATGATGTTGCGCCAAATAACATTGCTCCAGGTACAAAAGGATCGTTTGATATTAAGATAAAAAATGAATCACAAGTTAATGCAGTATATTCATATAAATTGTCTGTAGATAATAATTTGGGTGCAAATTTAGTTTGGTCAACTGATGGTCAAAATTATGTAAATGACATTTCACAACTAAATGTTAATAATACTAGATTAAATATAGGATCGGCAGAGGATACTAAAACAATATATTGGAAATGGATATTTGAAGATGACTCAAAAGCAGTTGATACAACAGAGGATGCTAAAAAAGCAGCAATATTGGCACAGGATCAAGCAGATACTACAGTAGGATTTAGTGCTACAAATTCGGATACTCAAGATATAAAAGTTACAGCAGTTTTAACATTGACTCAAGTTGATTAATATGAAATATTTTAACATTAACGAAAGGAAATGCATTCTGTTTCCTTTGGTTAGTGCTAAAAAGAAAGGGTAATTTATATGATAGTTAGAAATAATATAAATTATAGAAGAATTAGTATTGTTCTTTTCATATTTATAATAATTATAATATCGTTTTTTTTGACTTCTAATTATTTGGGACGTATTGAAAATATAAATTATTTGGTTCCAACAGGTAATGTTGATATTTTTGATATTAGATGTGAAAATACTAAAAGTTGCATATGTGGTAATAACGTGAGTAACAATGTTAATAATGTTTCAAAGAATAATTCTTCAAGCAATGTAGATACATCAGATAAATTAAATGATATACCGACTTTTGATGAGAGTGGCTTCTTTGCATATGACAAATATACTATCTTTGGAAAGGAAGAGTTAAAAATTTTTGAAAATCCTGCATATCAATATAAAAGTATAATTGCACCCGGATCATCTAACTCATATCAATTTATTATAAGAAATAATAATGATTTTAAAGTTGATGTAGATTTTTCTTTAACCGAAGTGAACAGTTATAACTTGAATTTAAAATTTAGATTAAAGGAAAATAATGCTTATGTTGTAGGTGATGACAATAATTGGGTTAGTGTAGACTATATAAAGCTATCTAATATTAGCTTAGATTCCAAAAAATATAATACATATACTTTGGATTGGAAATGGGAATTTAATGATAATAGGGATGATGTAGATACTGATATAGGTTTTAATATAAAAGATGATTATAAATTAAATATAAATATAACAGCAGAAGGTGAATAGGTATGAGAATATTAAAAAAAATACTTGATGTTATATTTTATACTGTGTTTTTACTAATACTTATGATTAATTTTGTATCTATTCTAACAACTGGTATATTGAAGAAAGATTATCCATTGATATTTGGTTATACATATTTTGAGATTGCTAGCAATAGTATGATGCCCGAATTAAAAAAGGGTGATGTAGTAATTGTAAAATTAAACTGTAATGATTATAAAGTTGGTGATATTATTACATTTAAGGATACTAATTTTTACACTACTCATAGAATTGAGAAAGTTGAATCTAAGAATATTATAACTAAAGGGGATTCTAATAATGTTCAAGATGATCCTACTACATTTGATAATGTCGTAGGAAAAGTAATATTTAAAATAACAGGATTAGGTATTTTATTACATGTATTTAAAAATCCAATTATAATAATGATTATAGTGCTTTTATTTTTAGTAATGGCATTCTTTGATAAAAAAACAAAAAATGAAGGGGAATAGTAGTATGATGAAGTATATTAAGTTATTTGTTCTTATATTGATACTAGTTAAGAGTCCGGTTAAGACATATTCTAAGTATTCTTCTTCAATACCACTTACTTCTGGTACTCAAATCGCATCATTTGTGTTCTTATCAGATAGTAATACAGAAATACCAATTGAATTAGATGAAAATCTTTATCCAGGGTGTACAAAAGAATTTAATTTTAATGTTAAAAATTTTAATGCATCAGAATCAAGTGAAGTAAATCTTAACTATACTTTAAAAATCAATAGGACCAATAACTTACCTATAGAGTTAAAGCTTTATAAAAATGATAATTTGGTTTTATCTGGAAATGAAAAAGAATTACAAAATAATTATTTGGAAAAAGATGTAAATACAACAGATAGTTATAAACTTGTTATAACTTGGGACTATAATTTAAAAGATTCAAAGTATGCAGGAATGATTGATACAATTTCAATTAATATCATAGCGGAACAACAAGATTAATAAGGAGGATAATATGAGCAAGAGTAATATATATGTTAAAATTAGTTTAATATTTTTAGTTATTATTTCTTTTGTTATTATACCTCTTGCATATTCTAAATACTATAAGGATATTACTAGCAATGTTGTTGTTAAAAGTACACCGTTTTATTTTGAAACAACTGCATCAGATCTAAATATTACATATAGTGTAGATGCACATTTCTCATTTTTAATAAACAATTATGATGTTTCCGGTTATACTGAAAAGGATATTAATTATATAATTAAATGGTCTAATGATACATATGCACTTAATATTAATGGTTCTCAGTATGATAATGTTACTGGTGAATATAAATCTACATTAATTGGTGGTAAAAATAGTAGTGATACTATAAATATTAAACTTGCTCAAATAAATGAGAAAAAAGTTTCTGAAAATATGACCATGAGTATATGTACAACTGTGCCATATGAAAAGTGTGAAAATCATAAGATAACAATTATATCGCCAGATGGTTATGATATTGTTGGTAATCCTACTAATTGGACTAAGGATGATGTAGTATTACAAGTGGTTCCAAAGGAAGGAAATGATCAAATCAGGTATTGTTCATTTGATGATGGTTCCACATGGCAGGATGCAGTATATACTAGTGATAGTAGTTCTATTTGTAGTAAAACATTTTTTGAAAATCAACTAGTAAAAGTAAAAGTTAAAAATAGTGATGGTGCAATTAGTGAAACTACTGATGTAGAAATAACAAAAATTGATAAAGAACCTCCAATACTTACATTTGATTATATCGATAAAGATACTAATGATCAGACTTTAATTGTAACTCTTGGTGATTCAAATAGATTGATTGGTAATATGACATATGAAGATAAAAAGAGTGGCATTAAAGAAGTTATTACAACATATAATGGAAATTTAATATCAGATACTAATGAATTTTTACAAGTAGGAAGATATTTAGTTACATACAAAGCAATTGATAACATTGGAAATGAAAAAGAATATTTAAGAGAAATTTTAGTAAGATGGGATGTTGGTGGAAGGTACATACTACAAAGACAAGAATATGTTGGAACTGGTTCAAGTAATTTGGAAGTTGGATCTGGTTTATGGAAAGATACAATAGATACTGGATATGATCCAAATATACCTTATTCAAGTAAGTATTATTACAGTGGTAAAACGGTTAATAATTATGTAGCGTTTGCTAATACAACTTTTAGAATAGTTAATATTGCAGAGAATGATACAGTAAAGTTGATTGCACCACTATCAGATAAGAGTTATGGATATGAGGCATGGTATTCAAAATTATATAAAACATCATTTTATAAATCGTGGAGTGGTGACTGGATTCCAAATAACAGGATATATGATGAAAAAGATTCAAATAAAATAAAAGTAGATTTTACAAGTGATAATTCACATATAGATAATGCAACATTCTATGCGGGAGTTATGTCTAGAGATAAAGATTATAGTATTTTAGATATTATCAATGAGGAAAGAACAAATGATGCAAAGATAGCAGGTGGAACCTCAGTAGATTTTAAAAGTAAAGTTGCACTTCCTACTGTAAGTGATTACTTAAAAGCCAATGGTTCTTTAGACGTAATTTACAACATAAGAAAAAGCCAGTTAAATTCTAAAGATTTTAGAGAAAACAGTTGGTTAGGATCAGATACAGAACAGTTTACTATGACTGGTTGTCCAGGAGGGGTCGATAATGACTTTTGGGTATTATATCCTAATGTTGGAAATGAAATTCTTTCAAGAACAGGTTATTATAATCAAAAAGTAAGAGCTATTATATATTTAAAAAATGATACTATATTATCGGGAACAGGTACAGAAACTGATCCATTTATTCCCCAAGATAACTGGAATTGGTTTTATGATATGTATCCAACACAACTATATAATAAAAATTAAAGATCTTCATATTATGGAGATTTTTTTAGTTTCATATTGACAGCTGTTATACACTGTTATATATTAGTTATAACAGTGGAGGTAGTATGAATATAATTATATCAAATAATAGCAATGTTCCAATATATGAGCAGATAAAAAACAGTATAATTAAACAAATATTGGATGGTGATTTACAAGAAAATGAACTTTTACCATCTATAAGAGCTTTGGCAAAAGATATTAGAATAAGTGTTATGACAATTAAAAAAGCATATGATGAGTTAGAAGAAGAAGGCTATATTATAACTAGACAGGGTAAAGGAAGTTTTGTTGCAGTTGAAAGTAATAACTTAATTCTTGAAAAGGCACAAAAAGATATTGAGAACTATATCTTTGAGATTATTAGTATTGCTAAAAAGTATAACATTGAAAAAAATGATATAATTAATGCTTTTAATATTTATTATGAGGAGGGAAAAGATAATGAATGCGATTGAAATAAATAATTTGGAAAAGAAATATAAGAATTTTAAATTAGGAAGTATTGATTTAAATATACCAAGTGGTATGATAGTGGGTTTAATAGGAGAAAATGGTGCAGGTAAAACCACATTAATTAAGTCAATTCTTAACATAATAAAAGTGGATAATGGAAGTATAAAAATTTTTGATAAAGATATTTCAAAATATGATGAATTAGTAAAAGAAGATATTGGTGTTGTATTAGATAACATGTTCTTTCCTGAAATATTATCGCCTAAAAATATAAATAGTATTATGCAAGATATATATAAAAACTGGGACAGGGATTTATTTTATGATTATTTAGAAAGATTTGGTATTAATGATAATCAACAATTGAAAACAATGTCTAAAGGTATGAGAAAAAAGGTAGAAATTGCAACTGCTTTAGCACATAAACCTAAGCTTTTGATAATGGATGAAGCAACAAGTGGACTTGATCCAGTAGTAAGGAATGAAGTTTTAGATATATTTTTAGATTTTATACAGAATGAAGAAAACACAGTAGTATTATCATCACATATAACTAGTGATTTAGAAGAGATAGCGGATCAAATAGTATTTATTGATAGTGGTAAGATAATTCTAAATAAGAATAAAGATGAAATTTTAGATAATTATGGAATTCTTAAATGTGATATAGATTCATTTTCTAAAATTGATCATGATGATATTGTTAAATATAGAAAGACTAAATACAGTTATGAAATTTTAGTTTCGGATAAGAAAAAGATAAAAAAGAAGTATAAAGATTATATTGTTGACAACGTAACTTTAGAGAACTTAATGTTAATTATTATAAAGGGGGAGATTTAAATGATAGGTTTAATAAAAAAAGATTTGTTATTTGCAAAACAAAATACAAAGGCATATATTATTATTTCACTTGTTTTTATCATTATGTCCTTAGATGGCAGTTTTAGTGCTTCATATTTTCTTCCATTTTTAGCAACTATGTTTTTTGTTTCTACATTTAGTTATGATGACTTTAATAATTGGAATCCATATGCTATATCGTTTCCATGTGGCAGAAAAAATATTGTTAAAGCAAAATACTTTTCTGGGTTAATATTTCTTGCTGTTTCAATTGTTATAAGTATTTTAGTAATAACACTAACAAGTCTATTTGCCAATGTGGATTTTAACTTAACTATGTCATACTTAATTGGATGTGTTGTTGGTACAGTATTTGCTATTTCTGTTATGTTTCCACTTATATTTAAATATGGAGCAGAAAAAGGAAGAATATATTTATTTGTATGTGCTTTCTTGGTGATGGGGATTATTACTGCTGTATCTAAAATAATTAATGTTTCCAATCTAAGTGGTTTAGAAAAAATATTTGAAAACTTTTGGTTTATTATTATACCTATATTAATAGTAGGATCATTAATAATATCATACAATATATCAAAGAATATTTTTTTGAAGAAAGAATTTTAGGCATTTAATGCCTTTTTTTATTGACATTTTTTTGATAACGATGTACTATTGTGTTGGTTAACTGATACAGGGAGGTAAAATATGAATTTTGACTTTGACAATAACATTCCAATATATATACAGTTAGTTGAACAAATAAAGATAAATATAATATCTGGTGCAATTAAATCTGGTAAGAGATTACTGTCTGTTAGGGAGTTAGCGTTAAAATATAAAGTAAATCCAAACACAGTACAAAGAGCACTAATGGAACTTGAAAATGCTGGACTTATATATACTGAAAGAACAAATGGTAAATTTGTAACTAATGATAAAGAACTAATTCAGAAGCATAAAATGGACTATGCATATGAATTATCAACTAAGTACTTAAATAGTATGAAAAACATTGGCTTTTTGAAAAATGATTCAATAAATTATTTAAATGAAATGGAGGAAAAAGAATAATGGAATTATTAGAGTGTAAACATTTATGTAAAAGTTATGGAAGTAAAAGTGTATTAAAAGATATTAATTTAACTATTCCAAGGGGTAAAATAGTGGGTTTATTAGGTAGAAATGGTCAAGGAAAAACTACTTTAATTAAATTAATGAATGATTTACTTACTCCTACAAGTGGAGAGGTTTTAGTTAATGGTAAACATATTGGTGTTGAAAGTAAAAAAATAATTTCATATTTACCAGAGAGGACATATCTTGATAAGACAATGACATTAAATGATGTTGTAAAGTATTTTAAAGAATTTTATGATAACTTTGATTCAAAAAAAGCATTTAAACTATTTAATGATCTTGACTTGGATATAAATCAAAAACTTTCAAGTATGAGTAAGGGAATGCAAGAAAAAGTTCAACTTGTACTTGTTATGTCTAGAGAGGCAGACTTATATATATTAGATGAACCATTGGGTGGAGTTGATCCTGCAACTAGAGATTATATATTAGATACTATACTTACCAATTTTAATGATGGTGCAAGTATTATAATATCTACACATTTGATAAGCGACATTGAAAGAATCTTAGATGAAGTTATATTTATTGAAAAGGGTCGTGTTGTTTTATCATCCTCTACTGATGAGTTAAGAGAAAAAGAAAATGCAAGTATTGATGAGATTTTTAGGAGGTCATTTAAATGTTAAAGAAATTATTAAAATATGATTTAAAAAGTATATTTAAATTTTTATCAGTTTTCTATATATTAGGAATTTTATCTGCTATTATAACTAGAATATTTTTAAGTATTAATGACTCATTTGTATGTGAAATAATTGGTAAAATATGTAGTGGTATTACAATATCTATGATTGCTAATATATTGATTAATAATATTATGAGAGTTTGGGTTAGATTTAGAAATAATTTATATGGTGATGAATCATATTTAACACATACATTACCTGTAGAAAGAAAGCTGTTATATCAATCAAAATTCTTAATGTCAATTATCAGTATGCTTGTTAGTGCTTTAGTAATTATATTAATAATATTTATTGCATATTATGATCAGATGAAATTTACTTTTCTAAAAGATGCATTGACAAATATTTCAAAAGCTTATAATATGTCAATATTTGAAATTATATTTGATTTTCTAGCAATATTCTCACTAGAAATGATATGTATAATTCAAGCGGGATACACTGGAATGATTTTAGGCCATAGAAAGAATTCAAATAAAATAGTATATTCTGTAATAATAGGTGTAGTAACTTATCTTGTTTCACAAATGATAACATTGTTATTCTTGTTTGTAGCAGGTATATTTGATAAAAATATTATGCTTTTATTTACAACAAATAATCTTTCAAGTGCAAGCCTAATAACCAAAATTATATATATTGCGATGATAGCATATTTATCTTTACTAGTTATATATTATATCTTTAATAAAAGAACATTTAATAAAGGTGTAAACGTTGAATAGTCTTTAATAAAAGTTGATTTTCATCAACTTTTTTTGTTATATATATGTTCTTTATGCATACTATTTAACTAGGAAGGACTGATAAAATGAAAAAGATAATACCTTTTACAAAAGAAATCGAGTTTAAAACAATGGTTTCAAAGATAACTAGTATATCATTGGAACATACTTTAAGAATTAAAGAAAACAATCTTATTAGTGGTCATTTTATATTAGAAGGAACGTACAAAATGACACAGGCTAGTCAAATTGATGAAGAATTTTCATATAAAATTCCTGTAGATATTGAAATAGATGAAAAGTATGATACTACAAATGTAACTCTAGATATAGATGATTTTACTTATGAAATAATTGATGAAGAAAGAATGAAATTAAATATTTCACTTTCAATAGACAATATTGAAGAAAAAGAAGAAATTGTTAACTTGGCAGAACAAGATGATAATAAAGAAGATAAATTAGAAAGAGATAATGGAGTATTAGATGATTTGTTTTTAGATATGTCAGATTCAAAAAAAGAAGAATTGATAATACAAGATGATTATAGTAATGACAATACTAATAATAATGATGATAAAAATATAGTGAATGATTACAAAAAAGAAGAGTATGTTCAAAATGTAAACAATAATGTTGAACCAAAAAATAATGATGTTTCAACTGAAGGAGTAAGTTCATTATTTGCATCTTTTAAGGACAGTGTTGAAACATTTAAAACATATTATGTATATATTGTTAAGGAAGAAGATACATTAGATTCAATATTAAAAAAATATGGTATTACAAAAGAAGAATTGAGTGAATATAATAATTTAGATGAAATTAAAAGTGGCAGTAAGGTTGTAATTCCTAACAATAAAAATGAATGAAATAAAAGACATAATATCCAAGTATAATTTAAAAATCGAAGGAGTAAAGTTAAATAACAATGTTAAGATTATTAACACTAGTACTGGAAAATATGTTGTAAAAAAAAGAAAAAGTAATGATACTAGAGAATTATTTAAACATTTGAAAAGTAAAGGCTTTAACAATTATTTAAATTATATAAATGACGATGGCGATGAATATTTAATATTTCCTTATATTGATACAGTTGTAAATGAAAAAGATGTAATTGCAACAGATATGATTATGATTGTATCTATATTGCATGCTAAGACAACCTTTTATAAGAGTTACCCATTGTATGAAGTAAAAACATTTTATGAAGAAAAAATAAATCAAATAGAAACATTAAAAAAGTATTATGAGAATCTAAGAATATTATTTGAGGAAGAAGAATATTTACCACCTAGTCATTATTTACTTCTTCGAAATATTTCTTGGTTTTTTTATTCACTAGATTCTTCTAAATACTTTCTTGATAAATGGTATAACATAGAAAAAGATAAAAAGAATAAACGAGTATGCTTAATACATGGCAATCTAGACTTAAGTCATTTTATAGGAAATGAAGAAAAGTTTTTAATAAGTTGGGATAAAGCTAAAAATGATTCACCAGTTATTGATTTAATAACATTTTATAAAAACAATTATAAGGATATATCATTTTATAATATACTAAGAATTTATGAGGAAAGATATCCTCTTTTAAATGAAGAAAGATATTTACTTTTTGCTTTGCTACTTCTTCCAGAAAAAATTAATTTTAATAATGAAGAAATAATAAATACTAAGAATGTATATTTTTCTGTAAAGTATCTAACATCAAGTAGTAATATTATTTCAAATTATCATTCTAGCAATTCCGAAGGTAAGGGCAAAAAGCAAGAATAATAAAAATATAGCGTTTAATTTTGATGTTATAAAAATAAGAAGAATTGCTTGATAAAAAATTATAATCAAAATGGCTGCTAATAAACATAAATACCAAATACTATGGATTCTTTTATATTTGCACATGTCGCATCTACAGAAGAATCCATGTTTTTTTCCACCGAACATATAAATCACCTATTATAATATATGATTAACAATTGAATTTTGATAATTAGAATGTTATAATCTTAGTAGGATAGGTGATAAAATGAGAAGACAGAATAGTTATTTTGGAGGAGTTTTATTTGCAGTAATAGCAGTTATTGTTTTAACTGTATTGATAGTAATATATGCTTCAAAAAACAATTTTACAAAAGAATATGCAAACTATGTAAAAACTTATGAAGATGCATTTTTAGAATATGCAAATAAGGATTTACCTAGTGATTATAGTATTGTTTATGATTATGATGAGTTAACAGATGTACTTATAAGTAATGGATATCTTACAAAGTTTAGTGACAATAGTGTTGAAATAAGTTCTAACCCAATTACTTTTGAAAAAACAAATAATAAAGTAAGTTTTTATAATTATAATAATTCTACAACATTGGAAAATAGATTTGAATTACTATTTAAAAAAGGTAATAAAGAGTATACCTGTACAAAGATAGAATGTAGGTAGTAATATGAAGAAGAATGGTTTTACTTTGACTGAGTTGATTGCAGTTTTTGTTATAATTGGATTGGTTATTATAGTTGCTATACCCGTTAGTAATAGTATTATGAAAAATAATGAAAAAGAAAGAGCAATGCTTTATGTAGAAACCTTAGAAAAAGCAGTTACTACTTATTGTGACTTATATTATAGTGGTGATGTTTCTTGTACTGTTAGTTATGAGGAATTAAAAAGCAAAAAATTAGTAAATGACTATAATTACAAAGGGGTTAAAGCAGATATTAATAATACTAACTTTGGAATAAATAATAATATTGAAGTTAAATTCAAAAAAGATAATAAGTCTGCATATAAATGTACAAAAACTCAGTGTAATTAATAGATACTGGTGACAATTATGGAAAAAGTAGGAATTATATTTGCAATGAAAGAGGAACTTGAAGCATTAATGGAATATTTAATTGTTGAAAAAGAATATGAAATTTTTGATTTAAAGTTCTACGAAGGCAAAATAAATGATTTGACTTGTATTTTGGTAGAAAGTGGTATTGGTAAAGTAAATGCTGCTAGAACCACACAAATCTTAATTGATAATATGAAAGTCGATTATATATTTAATATTGGTGTTGCAGGTGGAATTGATGCTAGTTTAGATGTACTTGATGTTGTTATTGCAGACAAATTAGTTCAACATGATTTTGATATAACGGCATTTAATCATGAAAAAGGTTATATACCTAATGTTGGTACATTTATTGAAAGTGATAATTATTTATTAAATATAGCAAAAAAGCTTATTCATGATCACTCTTGTAAAATTGGTACAATCGCATCTGGTGATATTTTTTGCACTGATATATTAATGAGTAATAAAATAAATAAAAAGTTTAATGCTTTAGCAGTAGAAATGGAAGGTGCAAGTATTGCACAAGTATGCTTTTTGAGTCATATACCGTTTTTGATTATAAGAAGTATTTCTGACATTCCTGGTAAAGACAATGTTTTAACATATGATGAATTTTTAGAAAAAAGTTCTAAAAAAGTTGCACACATAATGAATGAAATTCTAAAATATATTGACTTTACAAAATAATTAATTTGTTTTATAATGGTAAACAAAGCGATGAAGCTAAGGAGTAAGTTATTTTAAATTTGAAGAGAATTAGTGTTTGGTGCAAACTAATAATTTAGATAACCGAAGGTAGTAGTGGAGCATAATTTCTGAGTTTAGTAAGGAATTACGGTTGTTACGTTAAAACTAAATGAGATAATATTTATGTATATTATAAATTAAGGTGGTACCACGAGTAAATCGTCCTTTTGGGATATTTGCTCGTTTTTTATTTTTTAGGAGGTGATAAGGTGAAAGCTTTTGATGAATATACAAAACAATTTGACATGGAAAATGATATTACGCTTTTAAAATATAATCATTCTTATCGAGTCTCAAAATTATCTAATATGCTTGCGAAAGGTCTTGAACTTAATGAAGAAAATATAAATCTTGCGACATTAATTGGACTTATACATGATATTGGTAGGTTTGAACAAATAAAAAAATTTGATACATTAAGTGACATTGGGACTATGGATCATGCTGATTTTGGAGCATATTTGTTGTTTGAAAAAGGACTTATAACAAAATTTACAAATAATACACATAATTATGAAGTTATAAAAAATAGTGTTTCTAGTCACAATAAATATTCTATTGATTATGATTGCTGTGAAAGAGCTTTAATGCACATTAATATAATAAGAGATGCTGATAAAATAGATATTTTAAATATTTGGGCAAACTTGGATGAATTGGATATAAAATCTGATGGAGATATATCTAGTGAAGTAAAGAATGAATTTTATGAACATAAAATGATTCATAATGAATTTAAAAAAACAGAAGCAGATAAGGTAATTGGAACACTTTCTTATTTATATGATATTAATTTTGAACAAAGTTATGAATATATAATAAGTGAGAATTTCATTTGGAATTTATATAATAGATTAAATGATAAAGAAAAATTTGTTGAATATTTTGAATATATAGATAGTTATATAAGAGAAAAGGTATCTAGTAAGGAAGGTAAAAAATATGTTAGAAAAAAAATATAATCATTTAGAAGTAGAAAAAGATAAATATGAATACTGGCTTAAAAATGATTATTTTAAAGCAGGTAATGATAAAAGTAAGAAACCATTTTGTATAGTAATACCACCTCCAAATGTAACTGGAAAATTACATTTAGGTCATGCATGGGATACTACACTTCAAGATATTATTATTCGTTATAAAAGAATGGATGGATATGATGCATTATGGTTACCGGGAATGGATCATGCAGGTATTGCAACTCAAGCAAAAGTTGATAAAAAGTTAAAAGATATGGGAATTAAACCTAGAGAAATGGATAGAGATGAATGGCTTAAAGTAGCATGGGATTGGAAGAAGGAATATGCTGAAAATATTCATGCACAATGGGCTAAAATGGGCTTATCACTTGATTATTCAAGAGAGAGATTTACTCTTGATGATGGACTTTCTAAAGCCGTTACAAAAGTCTTTGTTGATTTATATAATGAGGGTTTAATTTATAGAGGAGAAAGAATTATAAATTGGGATCCTGAAGCTATGACAGCACTATCTAATGAAGAGGTTATATATAAAGAAGATAAGGGCGCTTTTTATCACATTAAATATTATATTGAAGGTACAGATAAGTACTTAGAAGTTGCAACAACTCGTCCTGAAACGTTATTTGGAGATACTGCGGTTGCGGTTAATCCAAGTGATGAAAGATATAAGGATTTAATAGGGAAAAATGTAATTCTTCCTATAGTAAATAAAGCTATACCTATAGTAGGAGATATACATGCTGATCCTGAATTTGGAACTGGTGTTGTTAAAATTACTCCGGCGCACGATCCTAATGACTTTGAAGTTGGAAATCGTCATAATTTAGAAAGAATAGTAGTAATGAATCCTGATGCAACTATGAATGAAAATGCTGGTAAGTATGTAGGAATGACTAGAGAAGAATGTAGAGAAGCTTTAATTAAGGATTTAAAAGATGAGAACTTACTAATTAAAATAGAAGAGATGACTCATAGTGTAGGGCACAGTGAAAGAACTGATGTTGCGATTGAACCATATTTATCAAAACAATGGTTTGTTAAGATGAGACCTCTTGCAGATAGAGTTTTAGCTAATCAAAAAAATAAAGATACTAAAGTTAACTTTGTTCCGTCTAGATTTGAAAAAGTTATGAATCACTGGATGGAGATTACTTATGATTGGTGTATTTCTCGTCAACTTTGGTGGGGTCATAGAATTCCTGCATGGTATAGAGGTGATGAGGTATACGTTGGAGCTACACCACCAGTTGGAGATGGATGGGTACAAGATACCGATGTATTAGACACGTGGTTTAGTAGTGCACTTTGGCCTTTCTCAACACTTGGATGGCCAGATAAGACTGAAGATATTAAAAGATATTATCCAAATGATGTATTGGTAACTGGATATGATATTATTCCTTTCTGGGTTAACAGAATGACTTTCCAAGGACTACATTTTACTGATTCGAGACCATTTAAAGATTGTTTAATTCATGGACTTATTCGTGATAAAGAGGGTAGAAAAATGTCTAAATCACTTGGTAATGGTGTAGATCCAATGGATGTGATTAATGAATATGGATGTGATTCATTAAGATACTTCTTATCAACATCATCATCAGCAGGAATGGATTTAAGATATGATGAAGAAAAAATTAAATCTACTTGGAATTTCATAAATAAATTATGGAATGCATCACGTTATGTATTAATGAATCTAGAGGGATTTAATAGCGACTTATATACAATGGATAACTTATCTATTAGCGATAAATGGATACTAACAAGATTAAATGAGACAATAAAAAAAGTAAGACATAGTATGGATAAATATGAATTTAATAATGTTGGTAGCATGTTATATTCATTTATATGGGATGATTTCTGTGATTGGTATATTGAACTTTCTAAGATAGAAGTAAATAATACTACTAAGAGTGTATTATTAAGAGTACTAACAGATATACTAAAAATGCTTCATCCAATTATGCCTTATGTTACTGAAGAAATTTATTCTATGTTACCTATAAAAGATGCTGAGTCAATTATGATATCAAGTTATCCAAAAGAATCTAAAGATATGATTTTTACTCATGATGCCGAGGTATTAGATAAAGTAATGAAGGATATAATTGCAATAAGGAACTTGAAGGCAGGTAATAATATAACTAAGAAAGCTTTTGTTAAGATAGATGCAAAAGATGAATTGTTAAAAATATATCGTCAACAGTTAAAAATCCAAGATGAAATGATAGTTACTTCAGATAAGGAAGAACTATTAAAAGCTTCTTACAATTCTGATTTTATAAATATTACTTATTATTATGAAGGTGAAGAAATTGATGATGCCAAGATTCAAGAAGAAATAGAATCTTTGAAGAAGTCAATTGAAAGAAGAAGAAACCTATTAGCAAACGAAAATTATGTTAATAAGGCACCTAAAAATATAGTTGATATGGATAGAAAAAAATTAGAAGAGGAAGAGAATAGATTAGCTAAATTAATTTAATATTAAAACAGTATCGATTTTGATACTGTTTTATTAATAATTAGTATATTGATTATTAAACATTATTGTTTTTCTTTTGAGTAAACACTACAACAATAGCAGCAATTATTACAATTCCAATAAATCCACCAGCTATATAGGTAAGTTTACTATTTTTATTTTCTGAAACAGCTTTCTTTTCTGCAAATTTAAATTCATATTGAATATTGTTTTTTTCTCCAATTTTCATCTTCCAAGTTAGTGTTTTACCATCTTCAGATACTGATGTTGCATTGTTAGATATTGGTTTTTCTGGAAGAGTAACTTTATATTCTAAATCAAAAGAATCCTGACTTTGTGAATAATCAGTATCTCCAATATCCCCAATATTTTCATCTACAATATTGAAGGTAAGATTAGCTTTGTATACATCACCATTCTTATAGAAGAAGCGAACATCTTCTGGCTTAGCATCTTCATCAAATAGTTTAGCAAATTCAATAGCTTCATCTTTATTAGTGCTTACATCATCGATGCTTGTAAATTTTTTAGAAATTTTTACGCCTTCATACTCGATATCATCCTTTTTTTCTTTGTAGTCTTCAACCTTATATCCTGCTTTATCAAAAGCTGTGTACTCATCTTTATCAAATATAGTAGTTTCAGTTGTAGATAATGAATCATCATCTATTAAACCTTTTAACATAGACATATTTACTGCTACAATCATTTCAAAATCCATACTTTTGTCATTTGCTATTTTCATATTTACATTATATTTTAAGCACCCACTTAAACCTAATACTACAATTAAAATTAATAATAACTTCAAAATTTTTTTCATTTCTATTATACCTTTCTTGTAAGATTATCTTACTAATTTGAGTATAACAATTAATTATAATTATGGCAATCAATCGTTGTTAAATTACATTCAAATTTACTTGTATTTTATATATAAAGAAGTTATAATAATAAGCATACTTTGTAGGAGGTGGAACCATATGACTAAAAAAAGCTTACCAGTTTTATTACTTAGAAATATGGTTCTTTTTCCTTGGAGTGAAATAAAGCTAGAAATAGATAGTGATAATGATAAAAAAACTATTTCTATTGCTGAATCTTTATATGAAAATAAACTTGTTATTGTAAATCCAAAAGATTTATTAGAAATAAATCCTGATGTTTCAGAGCTACCTAAAATAGGAATATTAGCGGAAATTAAAATGAAACTTAATATGCCAAATGGTAAAACTAGATTAATATTACAAGGTATAAATAGAGTTGAAGTTTTTGCATATGCTAGAGAAGATAATGTATTTGAAGCAATGGTTGAAGATATTCCAAATGAAGAGTTAGATACAACAGAAGAATTAGCCTATTCAAGAGCACTTATTAAGCACTTGGAGGTATATGTAAGTGAAGTACCATATATGTCTAATACAGTTTTAAATCAAATTGCTGGTATTACTAGTATAAGTAGGTTGACTGATATAGTTGCATTGTTCTTACCTGTTTCAATAAATAGAAAGATAGATTATATTAAAGAGTGTTCATCTACTAGTAGAGTTAAGATGATTCTTGATGATATAAATCGTGACATGGAAGTAATTAAACTTGAAAAGCAAATTGAAACAAGTGTTAGTAAGCACTTAGAAGAATCTCAAAAAGAATTTGTACTAAGGGAAAAAATTAAAGTGATTAAAGAAGAACTTGGTGATGTTAATGATAAGGATGATGAGGTAGAAAAGTTAAAACTTAAGGCTAAAAAGTTAAAATGTCCTTCAAAAATCAAAGAAAGATTAAATCATGAAATACAAAGATATGAATATGGCAATATTAATTCACCTGAATCAGGTATGATTAGAACTTATATAGATTGGTTATTAAAATTACCTTGGAATAATTATACAAAAGACGAGAAAGATTTAAAAAAAGTAAAAGAAGAACTTGATAAGAGTCACTATGGGCTTGATAAAGTTAAAGATAGAATTATAGAATATTTAGCTGTTAAACAAATGCATAATTCACTTAGAAGTCCCATAATATGTTTAGTAGGACCACCTGGAGTAGGAAAAACAACATTAGCTAAGAGTATTGCTAAAAGCATAAAACGAAGCTTCGCTAAAATATCTGTTGGTGGTATTAATGATGAATCAGATATAGTGGGTCATAGATTCGCATATATTGGTTCTGCACCTGGTCTTATAATTCAAGGAATGAAAAAGGCTGGTACAAGTAATCCTGTATTTATAATTGATGAAATTGATAAAATGACTAAAGATATAAAAGGAGATCCAGCATCTAGTTTATTAGAGGTGTTAGACAAAGAACAAAATAGTACATTTGTAGATCATTATATTGATGAAGAATACGATTTAAGTGAAGTAATGTTTATTACAACTGCTAATTATGTTGATCAAATTCCTAATGAATTAAGAGATAGATTGGAAATAATAGAGTTATATTCATACACTGAATTTGAAAAACTTGATATAGCAAAGCATCATTTAATACCACTTGAATTAGAAGAACATGGATTGAGTAATGATCTAGTAGAATTTACAGATGATGCTATACTATCAATTATTAGATTTTATACTAAAGAAGCAGGCGTTAGAGATCTTGATAGATTAATATCAACTGTGTTACGTAAAATTGTAAAAGAGATAATAGTTGAAGAGAAAAATAAAAAATATAAAGTAGCTACTAAAGATTTGAAAAAGTATTTAGGTAATAAAAAATATATTAATAACGAATTAGAAGAAAATAGAATTGGCGTTGCAAATGGACTTGCATATACTCCATTTGGCGGAGATGTTTTACCAATTGAGGCTACTTACTTTAAAGGCAATGGTAATCTTATGTTAACTGGTTCATTAGGGGATGTTATGAAAGAATCTGCAAAAATAGCATTCAGTTATATAAAATCAAATTGTAAGGAATTTGAAATAGATGAAAAAATATTTGATAAGAATGACTTTCACATTCACGTTCCTGAGGGTGCTGTTCCAAAAGACGGACCAAGTGCTGGTATAACTCTTACTACTGCTATGTTAAGTATGCTAAAGAATAAAAAGCTTAAAAGTAATATGGCAATGACTGGTGAAATTACATTAACTGGTAAAATTTTACCAATTGGTGGATTAAGGGAAAAACTTATTGCAGCAAATAGAAGTGGAATTAAGCTTGTTTTGATTCCTAGTGAGAATAAAAATGATTTAGATGAAATACCACAAAATATTAAAAGTGGAATAAAATTCATTTTAGTTGATGATTATAAAGAAGTATACGAAAGGATATGGTAAATATGGCTAGAACTTATAGTGAGGCAAAAATAAAATATCAAATATTGACACATGGAAAAAATAACAATCAAGATAGTGTTTATACAGATTATATGGAATTTATATTTAGTTTGGCAAGCATAATGAAAAAGGAACCAGAGTATAAATTTTATATAAATAATCAAAAAGAATATGTTATGAAAAGAATTAAAAATGCCAATTTTATTGGAGAAGATTTTGTTAAAGATGAAGAAAATTATATTTTAAATGAATTAAATTCATTAGAAAATGTTCCTCAAAACAGTATTGATCAACTAAGAGAACAGTACTCTAATAATAAGATTAAGAATTTAGATATTCCTATTTTTTCATCATATAAAAATATCTCAGTAGAACAATTAACTGAAATAAATTATTATTTTTTAAAACATTTATATACATATTATTCAGTAGATACTAAAAAACTAATTGAGGATTTGTCTTATAATATGACATCTTTAATTTTTATAAATTCTATTATTAAAGATTATCCAGAGTTCTTTAATGATGAAGTTACTAAAATAATTGAAAGAGTTTTACAAAAAAATAAAGGAGTGTATGATTCGAAATCTTTTGAAAGTATTAAATCAGAACTAGAATTTACAGCATATAATGCAAGGACTATACGCAATTTACGTAAATTAAAACCACGAAAAGAAAAAATCCTTTCATATAAGCATAAATAGTGATATTATTGAATATATGATAGAGGAGGATTTTATGTTATCAATTATTATTTTAGGAATTATTCAAGGAATTGCAGAATTTTTACCTATATCATCAAGTGCACATTTAATAATATTTAGAAATTTATTTGGAATTGGAAGTAGTATTGCAAAAGACTTAGAATTATCATTTGATATTGCACTTCACTTTGGTACATTGCTAGCTATTGGAATATATTTCTTTAAAGATTTTATTAATATTATTAAAAATGGTTTTACAAAAGGACCTAAAGATTCTGAAGGAAAAATATTTTGGTATATAGTTGTTGCAACTATTCCTGCTGGGTTAGCTGGAGTCTTATTAGAGAGTATTATTGAAAATGCAGTTAGAAATAATTATATTTTAATAGCTGTTGCACTTATTTTTATGGGAATTGTTATATACTTAGTAGATAAGTATGCATCTCAAAAGAAAGAGATAAAAGACATGTCACTTAAGGATGCTATTATTATTGGATGTTCACAGGTTTTTGCATTAATTCCTGGCTTTTCCAGAAGTGGAACTACAATTGCTGCAGGAAGAGCAATAAAATTAAATAGAGAAGATTCTGCTAAATTTTCATTCTTTTTATCAGCACCAGTTGTTTTAGGAGCAGTATTAGTACATGTAATAAAGGATGGCACTATTGACTTAATAATGGCTAATCTATCGATGTTTATAGTGGGTGTTTTATCATCATTTATAATTGGACTTCTATGTATTAATTTCTTATTAAAATACCTAAAGAAGAATGATTTCAAGTTGTTTATGTGGTACAGAATAATACTTGGTATTATTGTAATTTTTTGGACAATATTTAAATAATTTATTGTCCTTTTTAATTTTTTATATAAGGAGAAAACTATTATGAATTTAGAAAAAAAGTATATTGATTTAATATTAAATAGTTGTATGAATATAGAAAAGAGTAAGTCATTATTTATTAGTTATGATAAAGTAAATGTTAATTTTGTAGATAGGTTGATAGAAGAAGCTTTAAAGCTTGGATTTAACGATATAAAAAAAGATGAAGTTGACATTAATTTAACTGTTAATAAATTATTGAACTTAAGTGATGATGAAATACTAAATGATCCTTATTTTGATAAAAGTATTTGGAATGAGTATGCATTGAAGGGCTCCAATTTTTTAATGCTTGAGACAGAATTTCCTCATTTTATGGATAATGTTGATTCTAATAAAGTTTCTTTATATAAAAAAAGATGTATGGAAACCCGTAAGATATTTAGAGAAAAAGAAACTTTAAATGAGATTCCTTGGTGTATTGCAGCATTACCTAACAAATATTGGGCAGAAGATATTTTTGAAAGTTGTACGGATGCCTATGGTAAATTGATGAATGCAATATATGAGGTTTGTTTAGTAAATACGGATAATCCAATTAAAAGTTGGGACAAATATTTGAATTTTTTAGAGGATAAAACACAAAAACTTAATAATCTAGAAATAAGAGAATTGCACTATACAAATGATTTGGGTACAGATCTTTATATAGAAATGCCAAAAAATCATAAATGGATGAGTATGGCAGATGACAGAAAAATAGGAATGTTTGTAAATTTGCCAAGTTATGAAGTGTTTTCTTCACCTAGTTATTTGAAAACACGTGGTATTGTATATAGTTCAAAGCCACTTATGTATGGTGGTAAAAAAATTGAAAATTTTTATCTAAAATTCATGGATGGAAAAGTAATTGATTTTGATGCCAAAACAGGAAAAGAAGTACTTGAAGAAATAATAAATACTGATGATAATTCTGCATATTTAGGAGAAGTAGCTCTTGTTAATTATTCTTCACCAATTTCAAATACAGGAATAGTATTTGGTACAACTTTATTAGATGAAAACGCATCTTGTCATTTAGCACTTGGAGATGGATTTAATCTATCTATACCTAATGGAGAATCTTACAGTGATGACAAATTAAAAGAACGTGGAATAAATAAATCAAAAACACATGTTGATTTTATGATAGGTACAAGTGATTTAAAAATAGAAGCAATAACTAAACTTGGTAAAGTACTAATATTCTATAATGGTAATTTTGCGATTTAGTAAGTGTCTTTTTGTTATTTTTGTTGTATTTGTAACATTATAGTGATATAATATGCAATTAATTAAGGGGATAGTATGAAACAAATTGACATAAAAAACTTGGAAATAAATAAGCATATTGATTATGGATCTTTTAGTAATGTTTATTCTGTTACAATGGATGGAAAAAACTATTGTTATAAAAAGTTTAAAAATTGTAGGATCTTTGGTAGTGAGTTTTTTGATAAAATTTCTAGCTTATCAGAACTTGATCTTTTATATAGTGTACTTCCTAAATATTTTGTTAAAGATAATGATGAATTTGGATATTTAACAGACTTATATAATCACAAAGATTTAGGCTTTGCTTATTCATATAGTTTGAAAAATAAAATTTTAAGTTTAAAGTTTGCTAAGATGGCATTAGTTGAAATACAACAAGTAGGTTTAATCCATGGCGATATACATTTTGGTAATTTCTTATTAAGACCATCAAAGCTAATTGATTTTGATAATTGTCACTATAAAGCATTTAATTGTAATTACAGTTTACTATCAACTGATGCAGAAAGATTTGTAAATAAGTTTGGCATGTCGAAAGATTTGGATATATACTTGTTTAATAGAATGACATTTTCTTTATTAAATGATAAAACAAATGATATTGATACTGATTTATCTATTAAAAACTATGGTTTATTTACTTCTAAGGACTCTATTAAAATATGTAAGAGTTTGTTATTAGAAGATGCAACTTTTAACAATTGTTTTTTAATAGACACTATAGACTTAAATGATTTTCAAAAAAGGAAGCTTATTTAAGTTTTTTTTGTATAAATTTATTTATTACATGTCATATTAATATTGGAGGATGAAATATGGAAAATGATAAAAGAATATATGACATGGTTCCCAATATTATTAGTGGAAAGGATTTGGATTATTTAAGTGATATGTTTAGTTGGAACTATGGAGCATATAAGTGTACAAACAGTTCTATAAAGTCTGTTTCTGATAACGATATTAAAAGCATACTTAAAGATTCTAGTGATATATTTTATAATAATATGAATAAAATACTATTTCTATTAAATACAGGAGGTAGCAATGGACAATAATCAAATAAAAAATCCAAAAGTAGAGGTACCATCTGGGTTGACATTAAATGATAAAGATCATATTAATTCTTTACTTGGAACATTAAAGGAAATGGTAAAAAATTATGCAGTTGCACTTACTGAAGCAAGCAACGAATATTTATATGAAGAATACAAAAAAATGTTTGATGAATATTCTTCATTACAAAGAAGAGTGTTTGAGATTATGTTTAAAAAAGGGTGGTATGTTTTGGAAAAAAGTGAAACAAAAAAAATAAATGATAAGTATCAAACATTGAGTAAAGAGTTTACAGATTTGAATGGATAAGACTAGAAATAGTCTTTTTGTTTTTATTAATTTTTATTTCATAATAATTTATAGTTATAAGCTGTTTTATATAGTTAAAATTAGTTAAATTCTTATTTTATTTTACTTAAAACTCTATTAAACTTTTTAATTTTAATGTATAATATCTTGTACGGGTGAAGTAATATGAAACGTAGTGAAGTAGATAGAAGTAAACTTAGTCCAATGATGATACAATATCTTGATATAAAAGATAAATATAATGATGCGATTATATTTTTTAGGCTTGGAGATTTTTATGAAATGTTTTTTGAGGATGCAGAACTTTGCAGTAGAGAACTAGAACTTGCCTTAACTGGGAAAAACGCAGGGTTAGACGAAAGAGTTCCTATGTGTGGTATTCCATATCATTCATATTCATCATACTTAGATAAACTAATAGAAAAAGGATATAAAGTTGCTATATGTGAACAGTTAACTGATCCTAAGACTACTAAGGGTATGGTTGAAAGAGATGTAATACAAATAGTTACAAAAGGTACTATAATAGATAATAGATTACAAGAAAAAGACAATAATTATGTTGGAAATATATATGACTTTGATTATTGTTATGGTATTAGTTATGCTGATATAACAACCGGATACTTTTATGCATTGATATTACCACATGACTCTAATAAACTTGTTACTGAAGTAATAAATAGGGAAATAAATGAAGTTATTGTAAATAGTAAAATTGATAGGGAAATATTAAATACTTTAAGAGAAGGATATCATATATTAGTAACCATTACTGATGATATGTTAGAAGATGACTTATATAAAAATGTATATGAAAATATTTCTGATATTAGATTAGTGACAACCATAAAGCATTTATTAAAATATATAGTTAATAATAAAAAGGGAGATTTGTCTCATTTTCAACAAGCACAGATAATTAATTTAGATAATTATTTACTTTTTGATGTTCATACCAAGAGAAATTTGGAATTAACTGAAACGTTAAGACTTGGAGAAAGAACTTATTCACTTTTATGGCTTTTAGATAAAACAAAAACTGCAATGGGTGGTAGATTTTTAAAACAATCAATTGAAAATCCGTTAACAGATATTGAAGAGATAAATAAAAGATATTCTACAATTGAAGTTTTACTTACTGAATTTATACTTAGAGAAGAATTAAAACAAAAATTAGATAGAGTATATGATTTGGAAAGATTATCTTCTAGGATTTGTTATGGGAATTTAAATGCAAGAGATTTGATACAGCTTAAAACCACATTAAAAGTACTTCCTGATATAAAACAAATATTGGAAAACATACATTACAATAAAAATATTGAAACACTAAATGAGGTTTATGATTTACTAGATAAATCTATAAATGAAACACCTCCTATTACTGTAAGAGAGGGATCACTAATAAAAAGTGGTTTTAATAAAGAACTTGATGAATTAAGAAATATAAGTAGTGGATCAAAGGATTTTATACTTAATTTTGAAAAAGACGAAAGAGAAAGAACCGGAATAAAAAACTTGAAGGTTGGCTTTAATAAAGTATTTGGATATTATATTGAAGTAAGTAAAGGGAATTCTGACTTAGTAAAAGATGAATTTAAATATGAAAGAAGACAAACATTATCCAATTGTGAGAGATATACAACACCACTATTGAAAGAAAAAGAAAGTATAATACTTGGTGCAGAAGAAAAAATAATTAATTTGGAATATAAAATCTTTATGGAAATTAGGGATGAAGTAAAGAAGTATGTTCCTAGAATACAAAAAATATCAAAGGTTATTGCAGAGGTTGATATGATGGTTTCTCTTGCCGTTGTTGCAGAAGAAAATGGTTATGTTAAGCCAAATATTAATTTTGATAATGTTATTGATATAAAAGATGGTAGACATCCTGTTGTTGAAAAAGTAAACAAATTTGATTATGTTGCAAATGACATAGTAATGAAGGATGGAGTAAATATATTATTAATAACCGGTCCAAATATGGCTGGTAAATCAACATATATGAGACAACTTGCAATAACTGTTATAATGGCACAAATGGGTTCTTATGTTCCAGCAAAGTATTGCTCTATTCCTATATTTGATAAAATCTTTACAAGAATAGGTGCAAGTGATGATTTAGTTAGTGGGGATTCTACATTTATGGTAGAAATGAAAGAAGCTAATAAAGCTATATCAGAGGCAACTGAGAATAGTTTGATATTGTTTGATGAATTAGGAAGAGGTACTGCTACATATGATGGAATGAGTTTAGCTCAAGCCATTCTTGAATATATTCATGATAAAATAAAAGCTAAAACATTGTTTTCTACTCACTATCATGAATTAACTGCATTATCAGGAGATTTAAGAAATTTACGAAATGTTCATGTAAGTGCTGTAGAAGAAGATGGAAAAATTACCTTTTTACATAAAGTTAAAGTAGGTGCTGTTGATAAAAGTTACGGAATTCATGTTGCATCGTTAGCTCACTTACCAGATTCTTTAATTAAAAGAGCAAATGAAATATTAGATGTATATGAGCATAAAAGTAATAAGGAACAATCTTTTACCCAAACAAGTTTATTTATACCAGTTGAAGAAGATCCCAAAGAGGATTTAATAGAGAAAAAATTAAAAGATATTAATCCTTTAGAAATAACTCCTATAGAAGCATTAAATATTTTATATGAATTAAAAAAAGATATTGAAAATAAATAGTCATAATATTGATATTTAATGTATAAGTTTGTATAATTTAATTATAAATATAGTAAGGAGAGTTTTATGAATGTAATTGATGTTGCGGTTATTCTGATGATTTTATGTGCAGGAGTAGTCGGATTGAAAAGAGGATTTTTTAAACAAATAGTAATGACTATAGGACTATTTATTGTTTTTGTATTAGCCTTTAAATTGAAAGATCCTTTAGCAAATTGGATGAGTTTAAATTTACCTTTCTTTAACTTTTTTGGTGTCTTTGAAGGTGCTACTATTCTAAACGTTATACTATATCAGTGTATTGCTTTTATAATATTATTTAGTATTTTAATGATTGTATTTAAAATTGTACTTGCTATAACTGGCTTTGTTGAAAAGGTATTAAAATTTACAATAATATTGGCAATTCCTTCTAAGATTGGTGGATTTATTGTTGGTATTATAGAGGGATATGTATTAATGTTTATTTGCTTATTTGTATTATCTCAACC
>CAKPCB010000005.1 GCA_934141245.1 uncultured Bacilli bacterium | reverse complement strand
TGCCTGAGTGGCGGAATAGGTAGACGCACAGGACTTAAAATCCTGCGAGATTCAACCCTCGTGTCGGTTCAAGTCCGACCTTAGGCACCAAATGGAGGAATACCCAAGTTGGTTGAAGGGACCGGTCTTGAAAACCGGCAGGTCGTGCAAGCGGCGCAGGGGTTCGAATCCCTTTTCCTCCGCCATTTTAGATATCGCGGGATGGAGCAGTTCGGTAGCTCGTCGGGCTCATAACCCGAAGGTCATAGGTTCAAATCCTATTCCCGCAACCAGTTGGTCTCGTAGTGCAGTGGTTAACACGTCTGCCTGTCACGCAGAAGATCGCGGGTTCAATCCCCGTCGAGACCGCCATATGGCTCTGTAGCTCAGTCGGTAGAGCAAGGGACTGAAAATCCCTGTGTCGATGGTTCGATTCCATTCGGAGCCACCATTTTTGTAATCAAGAGGAGTTATCCTTTTAATTATTTGCACCCATAGCTCAATTGGATAGAGCGTTTGACTACGGATCAAAAGGTTATGGGTTCGACTCCTATTGGGTGCACCATATCGGGAAGTGGCTCAACTTGGTAGAGCACTTGGTTTGGGACCAAGGGGTTGCAGGTTCAAATCCTGTCTTCCCGACCATTTTTGAATTTAAACCCGTTTTGGGTTTTTATTTTTGTATTTATTGCCTGCGTGGTGGAATGGTAGACGCGTTGGACTCAAAATCCAATGGTAGCGATACCGTGTCGGTTCAAGTCCGACCGCAGGCACCAGATTGATAGTAGACTCGAATCTTTCGAGTTTAAATAATAAACTCTAACTAGAAATAGTTAGTTTTTTTTGTAAATGCAAAAAATAAAATGGTAGCACTATAATACATTTATTTTTATAGAATAAATTAAGATAGTGTTATCAATTTCTTTATTCTATTTAATAATTATCAGCAATTTTTTAATTAATTTATCTATTGAGGAATTGATTGTTTTTAAAATAAATTTTATAAAAACATTTGCATTACCATTATTATGACATTCTTCTGTTACTTAATAGTATTTTTCTTGATTCAAGTATATTTCTTCTTTTAACGGTATAAATTCAAAGCTTCTATTATAATTTATTAGCATTAATGCTATCCATAATCTTGCACATTTTCCATTTTCATCTGAAAAAGGGTGAATAGCAACAGAGTAATAATGAAAAATTGCAGATAAAATTATAATATTTTAATCATTGTTAATGTATTCAAATAGGTTTTTCATTAAAGATGAAACTAAAATAGATTCATGTGTAATATATATTGTTTCATCTTTTCTAACCAATACTTGTTTATTTTCTGATATATTTTTAAGTAATGAAAATTATTTTGCAGTTGAAAATATATAATTTTTATGGTAACATATGTGCAAAGAAAGGGAGATTTGGATGAAAAAAATTAAAATAAATGAAAAATTAATGACAAGAATTGTGTCGGGAGGATTAAGCATAGTATTTGTTGCGTCAGGATTCGCATTAGGAAAAATGGATTCTAAGCACAATGACTCGGCTAATAGAGATGCAATTGTAGATGAGTATTTGGAAGATTATATTGCTAAACGTTTGACACTAGAAAAAGAGATTGAAAAATTACAAAAACAAGAATCAGAATTAAAGAACAGTGAGACATTTGATCTTAATGATTTAATTGTAATTGAACATACACCGGTTGATGGTCAACCTGATTTGTATATTCTGGATGAATGCTCCAATTATGGCGGCGGCATATATGAAGAATACCGTAATGGTTTTAATGCTTGGTTTAGATTACATGGTCATACAGAAGATCATGTATACGATTTTTGCCCAGAATATGTTCATTTTTCCGAAAGCAAACCTTTATTTGATTACTTAACTAAAGAGGAATTAGAAAAAATAGCCATGGCTGGTGGAAAAGTTACAACTTTAGATTTAGATGAAATTTTAAATCGTATAAGAAATGAATATAAGGAACAATTGTCAGACAAAAGTTATTCTAGAAGTTTAACCAATAATTAATTTATATAAGTAGAAATCCGTAAGAAAAGTTATACTTGCAGGTTTCTATTTTTTTAGTTTTTTTTATTTAAAATATTACTTTATTAGTACGTTTTAACATTATATCGATTATATGGAAATGCAAATAATAAAGATAATAACAACTTTTTATGTAATCAGCTTTTTCTTTCTATAGATAATTTGAAAACTAATTATCCGTTTTATAGAACCATACTACATGCTTGCGAAAATGTTTTTATTTCATTATATATTTATGATGACTGAACAGATGGAAAAAGATGAATTATTACTACCACTGGATGGATTTTTAAATAATATAAATAAACATTTATTATTAAAACAGTAAATTCTGAAGCTAGAAATATGTAATATATAGAGCATTGTATGGTATTAATGATTTTTGAATAATACTCTTAACATTATTTTAATATGAAATTATCAGAATATATTAATTTTTATTATATTTTACGAAAATTATAGATTTAACTCTTAAGTTGTGATAAAGTATTTAGACAAAATTAAGGTTTTTAAAGATTATGTGGATGGTGTGTATATAATGAAAAAAGTTTATGACAAGTTAAATTATTATTTAAATGATATTTGTAACTATTTAGAGAGAAAACATCAATTTCTATTAGAAAACATAGATAAAATTTGTAAATTAAATGATAGTTCTTTAAAAATTCTAGAAAGCTATTCTTTTGATAATCAAACTATTCAAAACAGTTTGACTTATGATGAAATATATTGTCTAGCAAGAGAAATTGTAGAATGCATTGACAAAGATTATTTGGAAAGCTTTGACAATTTAATACAAAGCGGTGAGTTGGATTTTAGTTATGAAAATGATTATCGTGATTCACAATGTGTGAGTACATATAAAGATGGAGAAGCAATAAGGCAAATTATTAATATTAATAGAGAATTTAATTATAATGATGTAATACTTTTAATTCATGAATTTATTCATTATACAAATGGTAAAAAAATATCAAAAAATAGGGACTTTTTTGCTGAATTTTTATCTATCTATTTTGAATTTTATGCAATTGACTATTTATTGCAAAAGGGTATTAATAAAGAAGAAATAGATTATTTAGATAGAATAAAAAACTTGAAAGAACATTCAACTATTTTTTTTCAATATGAAATAGTTTTACTAGCATATGAAAAATTTGGAAACTTAGATGAAAATACTGTTGAGTTACTACAACAATATTTTTTAGACGTAGAAAAAGAAACTTTTGAAAAAGAATGTACTACATTGCAAAACAATTTATGTATAGCTGAAGAAGTAAATAAAGATAGGATTAAGAAAAATCCAAATGAATCTGGACATATTTTGGCAGAAGAGTTTATGTCATATAATTATAAATATATATTAGGGACTTTTTTAGCACTTTATGCCCGTAAGTATTCTAATTTTAATGATGTAGTAAACCTAAATAATCATATTAATGAACTTAATGATAAAACTATTTATGATATTTGTTTAAGTATAGGAATTGATTTAAATGATGAAAATTTTGTTCAAAAATTATTTGATTCTATGAAAGAATATATAAATGCAAAACAATTTGAATCTGCAAAACTCATAAAAAAATTAAATTAGTTTTATAGTGACTTGTAAAGATAACTTTTATATACATAAAAACTATAGACATATTAATTATACATTACAATAAATACAACATAACATTTATTAGAGAGGTTTTTATGAGAAGAGAATGTAAACTTTCTAATTGTTATATTATGGGACCAACTGGTAGATCTGAATCGATAGAAGTGAGAAATACAGCAACTCTATCACCAGATATGGATGCTAAGGTTATTGACACATATAGTTCGGGTAAACATATATTGGATTTTGAAATTCCACGTGGATATGATGGAAATGTAGGTCCAACGGGACCAGAATTTGCCAGAGCTTTTGGATATAAATATAGTGATGTTGGGACAGTTTTAAATTTAACTAAACAGGTTGGTGAAAAAGTAGCTTTAAATAGGGGTGGCGAGTCAAAAGAAATTGATGTTAATAAAGATGATGAATTTATAATTCTAATGGATGGTATTTACAAAATTGAATATTATTTTTCCGGTTCAGTAACTGATGAGACAGCATTTTTTACGGAATTATTAAAAAACGATGATGTTATTGATGGCACAACAATAAGTAAAGATCTTATTACTAATGCAGATAGTGATTTTATAGGTGCTAGTGTTGTTTCTTTAAAAAAGAATGATGTGATTAGTCTTAGTGTTAGAGCTAATACTGATACAGTACTTACTTTTGCACCGGATACAAATGCATATCTTATTATTACTAGATTAAGTTAATTACCTCATTAACAGTTTATAAATTATTAATGGATAATCACTCATAAATGCAGCAGTATTAATCATTATATTAGCTTCTTGAATGTTGAATGTACTAAAAAAATTGTATATAAGCATCATGTCTTCACAATTTTTGGACGTTATTATAACTTCTTTGTTAAATTGCATTTGTTGTGTAAGAATAGGATAACTTAGCATTTGTGGGGAAAACATGTAGAAATCAACATCTATATAATTGGTTTCATAGGGTGTAAGTATTACACCTATTTTTATTTTACTTAGTTTCTTTTTTATATTATATATTATATTATGACTTACTGTTGCTAGATAAATGTCTAAATTTTTGTGCTTATCTAATACTTTAAATAAATTATCTACTTGCTCTTGATTACTTTTATTTATTGCTTCAATGTTTTGAGCATATGGTGTTGTTGGTAAAGGTGTGAATTTTATTATCACTTTATCTTTTAAATAATTTAATTTTTCTAATGCTTTATCTAAAATCATAAAATTATAGTCTTTTATATCTCTTAGATTAGATGTTTGAATGCTTTTTATCATTTGATCATTTAAATCATTTGACTCATATAAAGTTATAACTATTGGTATAGCATCTTTTGTTTGCACAACTTCTAATGCGACTCCATATAAATTATTTGAATACTCTTTTATTAAAGATAAAAACATATCATTAGTTTGATAAAAACTTTTACTAGCTATTAATTTCAAATATATCACTCCTAATAAAATCATATGAAATTTATTAAAAATAATTTCTATTTAGTAACTAATATGCTCTCATTATAATGAGGTGAAATTATATGAAGTGGTGGATAGCTTTTATCAGCAACTAAAAGAACAAAAAAAGGAAATGAAGAGTATCATAAATAGAAAGCCCTTAAAAGATTTTTAAAGGATTTTGGTAGACTAAATGAAAAGGACTTACCAGAAATTGTTTTATGGGAAAAATACTTGGTTTATGCAACCGTTTTTGGAATAGCAACTAAAGTTCAAAAAGCTATGAAAATAAATCTTGATAAATTAAATTATACTGATTCTGATCTGATATTTACATATTTATATTTTGATAATTATAATTTTTATAGGGATATGAATAAAGTTGTAAATAATAGTGTTTATACCGCTAGACAAACCATATCTGAACATGAAGCTGCAAGGTCTTCTAATAGTAGTAGTGGAGGATTTGGTGGCGGCTCTTCCTTCGGTGGCAGAGGTCGCTTCTAAATTGACAAATAAATAAAATTATGATAACATATTCAAAAGTAGTATTTATAGTAGTATAAGAATTTAGTAAATGGGGGAAAGCATTAATGGGCAGTATTAATAATATTAAATTAACAGAAAAGTACAAAAACTTTTATTCGGAGGAAGCATTAAAACTACAGGTGCCAAATAAAACACTATATGAATATATAACTGAAGGAACAAAAAAATATAAAAATGTAACTGCATTAAATTATTTTGACAGGAAGATAAGCTATGAAAATTTAAATAAAAATATTGAATTAGCAGCAAATTCTTATTCGGCACTGGGTGTTAAAAAGGGAGATGTTGTAACACTTGTAATGCCAACATTACCAGAAACAATCTATTCTTTATATGGGTTAAATAAAATTGGAGCAGTTGCACATTTTGTTGATCCAAGAATACCTGCTAAAACAATACGAGATGCGATAAACGAAGTGGAATCCAATTTAATTGTGATAATTGATTTGTGCCATCCAAAAATTGATAAAATAATTGATGAAACAAATATTAATAAAATCATTTCGGTTTCATCCGCCGATTCGTTACCTGTATTGTTAAACATAGGATATAGAATAAAGGAAAAAATGTTCTATTCAAATGGTTCTACACAACTGATTCCAGAAAATGATATGTACTTAAAGTGGCATGACTTTATAGAAAAAGGTAAGGGCAAAGAAACTGGAAAAGCAAAATTTGAAAAGAACACACCAGCAGTAATTGTAAGAACTGGTGGAACTACAGGAATACCAAAAGGAGTTATGCTTTCAAATGAGAACATAAATTCAGTTGCATTAGAATATAAACATTGCGGAATAAAGAATGAACCGGGGCAAGTTTTTTTAGATATTATGCCACCATTCTTGGCATATGGTTTAATTGCTGGTATTCACATGCCATTATCATTGGGAATGACAAATGTATTAATTCCACAATTTGACCCTACAAAATTTGATAAACTTCTATTAAAATATAAACCAGCACATTTTATGGGAGTACCAACACATTATGAATCGTTGCTAACATCAAAAAAATTAAAAGGAAAAGATTTATCATTCTTAATTAGCCCAGGTGCTGGTGGGGATACAACAAATGTTGAATTAGAAAAGAAAATTAACTCTTTTTTAGAAGCTCATAAATGTGAAACAAAATTAGCAAAGGGATTTGGAATGACAGAGTTATCATCTGCTGTTTGTGTTTGCATAAAAAATGAATGTAATGAATTGGGAAGTGTTGGGATTCCATTGCCTTTAGTGGATGCGGAAATAAGAGACCCTAATACAAAAGAAATAATTAATACTCCAAATCAAGTTGGTGAATGGTATTTTTCGGGACCTAGTGTAATGCTTGGATATATAAAGAATGAGGATGAAAATAGAAAAATATTTTATATCGATGAAAATGGAAAAAAATGGATAAAAACTGGAGACTTAGGATATGTTGATGAAAATGGATTGTTTTTCCATCAAGCAAGGAGCAAGAGAATGATAGTGAGACCAGATGGACATAATGTATTCCCATCAACAATAGAGAATGTTTTGGCAACAAATGAGGCAGTAAGTGAATGTGCAGTAGTTGGAGTTAACAGTGTTAATAATCAACAAGGAAAATTACCAAAGGCTGTTATAGTATTAAAAGATGAATTTAAAGGACATGAAGTGGAAGTTCAAGAAGAGTTAGAAACAGTATGCAGTGAAAATCTTCCGGAAAGGGATGTGGCATATTATTATGAATTTGTAGATGAAATTCCTATGACACCGGCAGGAAAAGTAGATTTTAAAGCATTAGAATCAACAGGAATTGAAAATGCAAATGCTAGTGATGTAAAAATAACCCGACTTGTAAAAAAAATAAAATAATTTATAAAACTATTATAATCAATATTTAATGTATTGATTATTTTTTTTAATTAAACAAAACAGGTTTAATTGTTATGGATTTTATGTTATAATCTTTGTAAGATAGGAGTGATAATTGTGAGTGCAGGTTTTACATTTTCAGCATGTAGTTTTTTCTATAGTGTCCTTTTAACTATAATGTTTTTTTCAAAAAAAAGAATACAAAGTTTAGAAAACAAAATATATAGTTATTTAATAATAAGCAATTTAATAGGCGTAGTATTAGGGGTAAGTTGCTATACAACAATATTGCATAGAAATGAATTTCCAGTATTAAATGATTTCATTTCAAAAGCGTTATTGATATATTATTTGACTTGGATTTCATTTTTTACTGCATATACATTTGTAATATCTCATAATAATAAAGGATTAGATAATGATGCAAAAGAGAAATACTATGATAAAATATTCAATATATTAACAATAATATATGTAGTAATTGCAGTACTTGTATTTGTTTTACCATTAAACTATTTTAGCAAGGGAACAATAGCATATTCATTTGGACCAAGTGCAAATTTATTATATATTTTAATTCCTATATATATATGTGTTTGTTTGATACAAATGTTTAAAAACTTTAAGGAAATTAAAAACAAAAAATATTTACCATTATTTGCTTTCATAATAATTGGTACTGTTGTAATGATAATTCAAAAATTAAATCCAGGATTATTACTTATGACTTCTATGGAAACCTTTGTAACATTTTTAATGTTTTTTACAATTGAGAATCCGGATATAAAAATGATTGATGAATTAACAAAAGCAAAAGATTTAGTAGAAAAAAATAATAATGATAAGTCAATATTTATATTCAATACATCACAGCAAATAAAGTATCCTTTAAATATAATAGAGCAAAGGGTTGAACAAATATTAGATGATGATGATATAAATAGAATTAAAGAGAATGCATTAGATATTAAAAATGCAGAGGAAAAAATATCTTATGTATTAAATGGTGCACTTAATGTATCTAATATAGATGCAAAGAAAGTAAAGATTGTTGAAACACAATATAGTTTATCTGAATTATTAGAAAAGTTGAGTATAAAATTTAGAAAAGAAGCAGAAGAAAAAGACTTGGAATTTAGAGTTAATTGCGAAGAATCAATTCCAGAATACTTATATGGTGATTCTATAAGACTAAAACAGATAATTACTGCGCTATTATCAAATTCAATTAAATATACAGAAAAGGGATTTGTTGAAATTAACATAAATTCTATAATAAGCTTTGATATATGTAGATTAGTAATATCAATTAAAGATTCAGGAATAGGTTTAAAAGATGAAGAAATTAAAAAAATGTTTAATGAAGAAAAGAGTAATGATAATCCAGATGATATAGAAAAGTTAGACCTAACACTAGAAAACGTAAAGAAGATGGTTAATCTAATTGGTGGAACTGTAACAGTAAGAAGCGAAAAGAATAAGGGAACAGAATTTAACTTAATATTAGATCAAAGAATAGTAAGAAAAAATGATTCTATTAATAATATTATAGATGAATATAAGCATTTAGAAAAAGAAAACATATTATTTGTTAGTGATATTGAAGAAGATAGAGTATTATATCAGAAAAAATTAAATGGAGTTGGAAACATATCGCTTTCAAAAAGTGGTGAAGACTGCTTAAAAAGAATTAGAAATAGGGAAACATATGATTTAATAATAATAGAAGAGAAAATGCAGAAACTTGATGCTTATAAAACAATAGATAAGCTAAATAAAATTGAAGATAGACCTAAAAACATTATTGTATTAGTTGATAAGGTTGAAGAGATGGCAGCACTAAAAAGTCAGGGTTATAAAGTCTTATCAAAAGATATGTCAGATAAGATATTTATTAAAACTTTAAAACAAATTTTAGATTCAAAAAAATAGAGCATCTGAATAAAATAAATTCTTATGCTTTTTTTAAATAATAATATTTATAAATTTTATTTTGTGTTATAATAATTAAAGTATTGGAGGTATTACCTATGGATGAAAATTTTAGCATATTAGAAAGATATGGAGAAAATTATACAGATAAAGTATATATTACTGATCCTGCAATAGGTAGAGATAAGCAAATTAAGGAATTATTGCTTATTTTGTTGACTCCTGAAAAATCTGCATGTTTAATTGGCAAGCCAGGTGTAGGTAAAACTGCAATTGTAGAAGGTCTTGCATATAGGATTCAAACTAATCAAGTTCCAGATCTTTTAAAAGGATATACTATTATAAATATAAAAACAGCCTCACTACTAGGAACATTACCAAATGGTGAAAGTAAGGTACAACTTATGATTGATGAGTTAAAGCAAAAAGAGAAGATTATTCTTTTTATAGATGAGATACATATGTTAATTGGTGCAACTGATTCTTCATCATTGGATTTTGCTAATATTTTTAAAGAAGGACTAGGTAGAGGAAGTATAAAAGTAATAGGTGCTACTACAACAGAAGAGTATGAAAGATATATATTGAGAGATAAAGCATTTGCAAGACGTTTTCAAAAGGTTGAGGTTCCAGAACCAACGAGAGAAGAAACTATTAAAATACTAATGGGAACATTACCAAAAATTGAAAAAACAACAAATGTTAAAATGAAGTATACAAATTTTATTAAGGAACAGATAATGACATTTTTAGTTGATGTTACTAGTGAATATAAAAGAGTATTTGAAATAGGATCTAGATATCCAGATATTGCTTTAACCCTATTAAAGCAAGCCTTTTCATATGCTTTATTTGATAACTTGAAAGAAGTAAATATATTTCATTTTCAAAAAGCTATAGAAAATACTAAAAATGTATATCCAGATGTAATAAAAAAGGAAATACCTAAATTTTTGGAACAATTTAAGGATATTATCGCATCGGAAAAGGGAATAAAGATAGATACAACTTTTAAACCATCAACAGATTCACATATTGTTGAGGATAAACATACCGAGATTAAGCCTGCAGAAGTCAGTGTGACTGAAAATTATAATAAAACTAATACTGAGCCATTAGATATTGACAAGATTTTAAACCCAACACCAGTTTCAATTAATGAGACCCCTAAGTCAGAGAATAATACAGTTAATTTAGAATATTTATTAAAACAAGCTGGTAACAGTGTTAATACTAATACTAACACTTCTGATAATAATAACAATAATAATAATAATAATAATAATAATAAATCTAATCTAACTGATTTTGATTTAAATTATGACGATGATGATGATTTCTTTTTTGAATAGGTAAACTATGAATGAATTAAAAGAATGTAGATTATGTCCAAGAGACTGTAAAGTAAACAGATATAATAGTTTAGGATTTTGTAAAGCAAGTAATAAGCTAAGAGTTGCTTTGGCAAGTGTTCATATGTGGGAAGAGCCTTGTATTTCTTATAAAAATGGTAGTGGAACAATATTTTTTTCACATTGTAATTTAAAATGTGTATATTGTCAAAACTATTCTATTAGAGATGGTTATGGAAAAGATATAAGTGTAAATAGATTTAGTGATATATGTATTGAACTTCAAAACAAAAAGGTCCATAATATAAATTTGGTTACTCCAACTCATTATGTACCACAAATAATAAATGGAATTTCAAAAGCTAGAAAAAAGGGTCTAACATTGCCAATAGTTTATAATACTAGTGGTTATGAAAGTGTTACTACTATTTTTTTATTAAATAAAACAGTTGATATTTATTTAACTGATTTGAGATATTATGATAATAAATATGGAAAAAAGTATTCTTGTGTTGATAATTATTTTGACAAAGCATCAAAAGCAATAGAGGCAATGTATAATCAAGTTGGAGTTCCTGTTTTTGATGGTGATATTTTAATTAAAGGAGTAATAGTAAGGGTATTGTTATTACCCTCGCTACTTGAAGATGCAAAAAATATAATTAAATATTTATACAATAAATATCAAGATAATATTATTATAAGTATTATGAATCAATATACTCCTGTTAAAGAATTTAAATATTCTGAACTAAATAGAAAAGTTACAGATGAAGAGTATAATGAGCTGATAGAATATGCTTATGATTTAGGTGTTAGAAATGCTTTTGTTCAAGAAGATGGGACAGCAAGCGAAAGTTTCATTCCAAAGTTTGATAAAGAAGGTGTTTAAATTGTCGAAAAAAGATAAGCTAGATATTATATACGAAGATAAAGAACTTATCGTAATAAATAAACCTGCTGGTATTTTAACAGTATCTACTGATAAGGAAAAAGAAAAAACTTTGTTTCATAAGGTTTATAAGTATTTAAAACAAAAAAATAAAAATAATAAAGTTTTTATTGTGCATAGACTTGATAGAGATACAAGCGGTATAGTAGTTTTTTCAAAAAGTGAAAAACTAAAGTTTCTTCTTCAACATAATTGGGATAATCTTGCAGTTGAAAGACAATACGTTGCTGTAGTTGAAGGAACTCCATCAGATGATGAAAAAGAATTAAAGTCTTATTTAGACGAAGACAAAAAAACTTTTAGAGTTTTTGAAACTAAAAATAAAAATAAGGGTAAATTAGCAATAACAAAATATAAAGTAATTGACTCAAATACTAAGTTTTCCCTTTTAAAGATAAATATAAAGACTGGTAAAAAGAATCAAATAAGAGTTCAATTATCTAGTATTGGAAATCCTATAATAGGTGATAAAAAATATAATTCAAAGACAAATCCAATTAAAAGACTTGGACTTCATGCAAATAAATTAGTTTTGATTAATCCTATTACAAATAAAAAGATGGATTTTGAAACAGATGTACCTAATGAATTTATTAAAGTCATAAAAAAATAAAACTCATTTCACATAAAGAGATGAGTTTTATTTATTGTTTATTTCATTTATATAATTGTTTACGTATTGAGCCCAGCTTTTGCTTTCGGCATATTTACTATTCATTTTTTCGGGCGTATTTAATCCATATGCATAAAAATTGTCTGCTAAATTATCTATGAAATGTTTAATTCCATTGTCTAATGAGGAATATCTTTTATATTCTCCATTACATCCAGGACCACCTTTAACACCACCAACATTATTACAAGCTTTTACTAAGTAACTACAATCCCATTTACATCCAGTTTCTTGTAATATTATTGCAGTTGCAATAATTGGGTCAACACCTCTTTTTAATGAATAACTGGTAATTAAATTACCTTTGTTTGAAATAGTTGAATTTAATGATTTATTAATTTTATTTGATAGTTCATCCATTGTCATATCATTATAAACAACAAGTGCTTTTCTTTTTTTTTCTTCATCTTTTTTTACATTAAAGTTGTTAACTTCATCATATGTATCTACGAAATTATATGATACAGTATCAGTTATATAATCTTTATAGTCTTCTGTTTGTTCTTTTGGTCCAATTAACACTATTATAAATAGTATAGACGTATAAATAATAGTAATAGTTAATTTTTTCAGGACTGGTTTCAAATTATTCACTCCTATCATAATACTTGTATTTTAAGCAAGTGATTATTATTCTAACATAAAAGCGATTAAACGTCAAATTTGACAATTTGATTAGTTTATGCTATAATATCAGCCGTATTGAGAGGGGAGTTTTGAAATGAAAAATAAAGAAAGTTATTTTGGATTAATTGTTGGAATTGTACTTGGTGTTTCAATAATGGGAATTGTTATTTGCTTTACAATTGGAAAAATTAGTCTTGCTAATAAAACTTATTCTGCAGATGTTAAATCAAATAGCAATAATGATATTACTGTAGAGAAATCAAACAATACAGTTCCAGTTTATGAATTTAAACAAAAAAATGATGAGAATGTTAATAATAATTCTTATCAAACTGCTGGTACAGAAAATTTTAAAGTAGAAAAAAGTGTGAGTGAAGCTACTACTACTAATAATACTGTAACAGATAATAATCAAAGTTCTAATAGTAATATTAGTAAAAGTACTAAAGAGGAAGCTAGCAATAAAATAGTTACTTATGCTGAGAAAGTTGAAAATGATATTTTTACTGAAGAAGATGTAAATAAAGTATTAAAAATTGCTAAAGAAGAATTTATAAAAATAACTGATTTTGTGTTTTATGGTACTGAAATAAATGGATATACATTTCAACAATTAACAGATTCTGCTAAATTGCACATTACTAATATTGTCATTGAAATAGATGCAATGTTGGAAGAAGTAAGACCGGGTTATAAGAATGAAATTAAACTTGGAGTTAATAACGTAATTGAAAAAGCAACTATAAAATATTTGGAAATTTCAAATAAAGTATGTACTGAATTAGGACCAGAAGCTTGTAGTCAAGCAAAAAAAGATTTTCAAGTTATGAGAGAAAGTTTGGGATTAACATTAGATCTAGCTAAAGATCTTACTAAACAAGGATTACAAAGTCTTAAAGAATGGTATGAAATATTTAGAAAAAGTAATTAGTAATTAAAGCCTTTAATGGCTTTTTTTCTTGAATAAATATAGTATATATAGTAAAATTTATATTAGTTTTGAGGTGATACTTTATGATACAATTAAACAATGTAACATTAAAATTCGGAAAAAGGACATTATTTGAAGATGTTAATATTAAATTTACATCTGGTAATTGTTATGGATTAATAGGTGCGAATGGTGCGGGCAAATCAACATTTTTAAAATTATTATCTGGTGAATTAGAAACAACACATGGCGATATTGTAATTACTAAGGGAGAAAGAATTGCTGTTTTAAAACAAGATCATTATCAATATGACGAAGAAAGAGTAATAGATACTGTTATAATGGGTAATACAAAATTATATTCAATAATGAAAGAAAAAGAAGAACTTTATTCCCATACTGAATTTACAGATCAGGATGGTATTAAACTTGGTGAATTGGAAGCTGAGTTTGCAGAACTTAATGGATGGGAAGCAGAAAGTGATGCAAGTCAACTTTTAAGTAATTTAGGTGTTGATGTTAAACTGCATTATAGTTTGATGAAAGATGTTCCTAATAATATAAAGGTTAAAGTATTACTAGCTCAAGCTTTATTTGGAAATCCAGATATATTACTTTTAGATGAGCCTACAAATGGATTGGATATAGATGCTATTGAATGGTTAGAAGAATTTCTTATTAATTTTAGTAATACAGTTATTGTGGTATCACATGATAGACATTTTTTAAATAAAGTTTGTACACATATTGCGGATATTGACTTTAATAAAATAAAATTATATATTGGGAATTATGATTTTTGGTATGAGTCAAGTCAACTTGCATTAAAACAAATGAAAGAGTCAAATAAGAAAAAAGAAGAAAAAATTAAGGAATTACAATCTTTTATTGCTAGATTTTCTGCTAATGCATCTAAATCAAAACAAGCAACATCCAGAAAGAAAATGTTAGAGAAGATTGAATTAGATGAAATTGTTCCTTCTTCTAGAAAATATCCTTATATTGACTTTAAAATAGAAAAACCTGTTGGAAAAGAAATTTTGACTGTAAAAAAATTAAGTAAGGTAATTGATGGAAAAAAGGTATTAAATAATATTAGTTTTACAGTTCAAAAAGGTGATAAAATAGCGTTTGTTGGTAGTGACAATATTGCAAAAACAACACTTTTTAAGATACTAATGGGAGAAGAAAAAAAAGATTCAGGAGAAATTATTTTTGGTAAAACAGTTATTCCATCATATTTTCCACAGGATAATTCAAAATATTTTACTAAGGATCAAACGATTATGGAATGGATTGGCAATTACTATAATATTGATGATGAGACACTTCTTAGAGGCTTTTTGGGAAGAATGTTATTTTCAGGAGAAGATGTATTCAAAAAAGTTCCAGTTTTATCAGGTGGTGAAAAAGCAAGGTGTATGTTGTCAAAGATTATGTTAGAGTCTCCTAACTTCTTAATATTAGATGAACCAACTAATCACTTAGATCTAGAGAGTATTACATCGCTTAATAATGGACTTATTAAGTTTACTGGTGAGATGCTATTTACATCAAAGGATCATCAGTTTACTGAAACTATTGCAAATAGAGTAATTGAAATAACAGATAGTGGTATAATAGATAGAAAAATGACATATGATCAATATTTGGAAAGTAAAAAAAAGAAATAAGATAGGTGTTTAAAATGAGAGAAAAATTAAGAAATTTAATTATTTTAGAAGGATTAGATTTGTTTGTTATATCAACAGTGTTGTTGATGTTTTCGGCAGTATTTGAGGTTATACGTAATAAGTATATATATCCTATTGTAATTTTGTTTCTAGTTGGATTTATAATCCTTATGTATTCATACTTGTTTTGTATAATTCATATATCTAAAAACAAGGATTTCAATTCAAGACAGAAAGTTGATAGAATCTTCTTGATAATATTTTTAAATATATTTTATATACCAATTTATTATGTTTATCATGTTATAAAAGATAAAAAATGGTGGGGAATTATAAATTGTATTTTATATATATTATTGTATATTATAAGTATAATAATACTTGTAGTTTTACTAATAGTTTTTACTATTGATTCTTTTGATGCAACAACTGATTATGTAACTAATGATAATGAATTTACGGTTTCACTTGATGATACGTGGACATGTAGCACTCAAGATACTAATGATTATGATATTTATTGTGAGGGAATAGAAGAAGATAAATTCTTTTTCATGATTGATTATGTTGATGATAATAGTAATTATGATTATAATAATTTATTTGATTCTCATGTTAATGATATGAAAAAAACTTTTGAAGATAAAGATTATGTAATATTTGAAAAAGAAAAAAGTAATGATTTTTTTGAAATGACAGTTACTAAAAACGAATCATATAAAATTGTTATGAAATTAAATGTAATAGATGATAAACATGCATATATAGCTGTTTATTCTGATAAATTTCAATATGACTATAATAATATATTCAATAGTATTAAATTAAATGGTAACTCTGTTTTAACCGCTTAATGTGTTTTATATAGATTAAATAATTAATGCCTGCTTTATTTTTTCATATAATAAAGTGGAGGTATTATAATGAATGATATTTCAGTGATGCAGTTAAAATCACTAATACCAAGAGTTAAAATAATAGACATTAGAGATAATTATCAATATAATTTGGGTAATATTCCTACATCAAAGAATATACCAAAGAATTTTCTTTTAATGAATTCTGATTTATATCTTAATATGGTTGATACATATTATATATATTGTGAATATGGTGATACAAGTAGTAGGGTATGTGAAAGATTAAGAAGAAAAGGGTACAATGTAGTTAATGTTATAGGTGGTTATAATGAGTATAAGAGAATATGAATTTAATATTCTCTTATTTTATATAACCATTTTGTACATATTTTGTTTCGGATACAATAAAAAATGAATCCTTATCATATTTTGTTGCAATTTCTTTTAGGTGTTTTAAACTTTTATTCTTAATTTCTATAAGTAGCATATATTTATTATCTTCGTCTTTACCATTAACATTTATAACAGATACTCCATACCCGCTTTCTCTTATTACTTCAACTAAATTATATTTATTTGTTATTATTTGTACACTCAAAGTTCCTTCTATGAATTTTTTAGATAATATAGAGCCAATATATGTACCGGTTGAAAATCCAAGTGAATATGATATTGCAATCCATATACTATCTATGTCTGTATTTAATGCTTCTCTAACAATTATAAACCATACAAATACTTCTATAAAGCCTATAATACTTGCATATAAAGCTTTACCTTTAACTGTAATAATTGTTCTAAATGTACCAAGTGATACATCTATGATTCTTACTAAAAAAATTTTTATACATAATATTAAAATACTTATATCCATATGAAAACTCCTTTTTGTTTTTTATATTTATATTATGTATATTATTTAAGTTATTATGTTTAAAATAGTATAAAATTGTATTATAATAATTAATGGTGATAATATGCAAGAGATAATAAATTCCTTTGTTAATAACGTAGTTACTTATTTACAAATGTTCGGAATTCCTTTTGGATGTTTTGTAATAATATTAGAATCAATAATACCAGCACTTCCACTTGGTGTTTTTATAGCATTTAATATGATAGCATTTGGCAACATAATTGGATTTTTAATATCTTGGTTGTCTACAAGTTTAGGATGTTTATTATCATATTTCTTTTTTAAAAATATTGTAGGTAAAAAGATGGATAAAGTAGTAAAAAGATATCCAAAAGTTGCAAAACCATTAAAAGCGGTAAAAAGTATTAGCTTTAGTAATTTAGTGCTTATAATAGCACTTCCTTTTTCTCCAGCTTTTCTTATAAATATTGCTTGTGGATTATCAAAAACTGAATTGAAAAAATTTATATCTGCTATACTAATTGGAAAACTATCGATAGTATACTTTTGGGGATTCATATCTAAAAGTTTATTGGAAAGTATTACTGATGTTAAAACATTAGTAATTGTTGTCGTTCTTTTATCTATAAGTTATATTATTTCTAAGTTGATTAATAAAAAATTAAAATTCGAATAGTTAAAATTTAATTTATCGTGATATAATTTAATCATATTAATATAGGAGGTTTAATGATGTTTGATTATATAATAATAGTTTTATTAATAGTATTAATATTTTTAGTTATATTATTACTTTTAAATAATAAAGATAAAAAAAGTAATGAAGCTAATATAACAGAAAGATTAGGTAGATTTGAAGTAAACATTAATAAAGAAATAAATGATTTTAAAAGTGATTTAAGTAAAGGATTAAATGAAGATTTTGATAAATTAAATAATAAAATAGAGTCAAGATTGAATTTAATAAATGATAAAGTTAATGAAAGACTTGATCAAAATTTTGAAAAAACTAATAAAACATTTACAAATATATTAGAGAGACTTACAAAGATAGATGAAGCACAGAAGAAAATAGATAGCTTATCAAATGATATTGTTTCTTTGCAAGGAATACTTACTGATAAAAAAAGCAGAGGTATATTTGGTGAAGTTAATTTAAAACATGTATTAGTTAGTGTTTTTGGTGAAAAAAACGATAAAATTTTTAAACTTCAATATGCTCTTCCAAATGGTACTATTGTAGATTCAATATTATTTGCACCTGAACCACTTGGAACAATTGCAATAGATTCTAAATTTCCTTTAGAGAACTATAGAATGATGGTTGATAAAAAACTTCCACAAGAAGCAAGAGAAAGATACGAAAAACAATTTAAAATTGATGTAAAAAAACATATAGATGCAATCAGTAGTAAATATATAATTGATGGGGTTACATCTGATCAAGCAATTATGTTTTTGCCTGCGGAAGCTATATTTGCAGAAATAAATGCATATCATTCTGATTTGATTGAGTATGCTTATAAAAAAAGAGTTTGGATTACATCTCCAACTACTTTAATATCAACTCTTACTGTCATTCAAATGATTATTAAAAATATTGAAAGAGATAGATATACATCAATAATTCATGAAGAACTTAATAAGTTAGGAATAGAATTTTCGAGATATAAAGAACGCTGGGACAAACTTGCTAAAAGTATTCAAACAGTTAATAAGGATGTTGAAAATGTTTATATTACAACGGAAAAAATATCTAAAAAATTTGATATGATTAGTGGTGTTGAGGTAGAAAAATTAACTACATCGGATAAAGATGTAAATGAAAAACATCAATTAGAGGAACAATAAGTTCTTCTTTTTTTGTATAAATTATTATTTTAAAATACATAATATTATTAGTTAGTTCTTCATAAATTTAATTAGGTGGAGCAAAAGTGACACGAATATTTTTTTTCTTATTGGGATTTGGATTAAGTGTAATTGGATTTATGTATATAATAATATATTTAAATTTATTAACTATGGGTTATTCTATACTAGATTACTTAAAATTCATATTCACAAGAGTTGAATGTATCTTTGGAATATTGGGTTTTATTATGATTAATATTTCTATTTTTTATAAAGGAGGAAATAAGAATGTTATACATATATGATATTTTATTGAACTGGAATAGGACAAGGTTATATGATTTTTTTGAATGGGAAAAACTTGATAGATTAGATCATATAAAAAAAATACCCTTAATTAGAGTAGATAAAGGCATAATAAATAACTTTATCTATAAGAGTATTAAAGTTGATAGTGATTTTATAAGTAAAATATATAATTTGACAGAAATTTATACTTCAAAGAAAACAGCTAAAATTCCGTATGCATGCTTGATAACTGATGGTGCTTTTGTAATTGCTATAAAGATGGATAAGACAGGTGTTGTAAAGTATCGTAGTAAATTAATAATAGATGAGGAAGAGGAAATACTTTGCTTTTGCAATAAGTTAGCTAAAACTAATATTAAAATAGATGTATTAGGACAAATATGTAGTGAAAATTTTTTGACGAGGAAAGAAATCTTAATAAAGAATTTTTTGCTTAGAGAAATAGAAAATAGTTATTCAGAAGAAAATTTTGAAAAACTAAATTACTTATATACAGAATATTTTGATAAATCTATAGATGATAATTCTAAGATGTATTTACAACTTAAAAATTCGTTAGATGGAGAGATAAATTATAAACATCATAGAATTTATGATTTATTAAATCTAACTGCTAATAAAAACTAATTGGCAATTAGTTTTTTTTATGGTAAACTTTACTTAGAATAGAGGGATTTGTATGATAAATAAAAAAGGATTTTCATTAGTAGAACTGATGGCAGTATTAGTAATTTTAGGTGTTGTTTTTGCAATTGCAATACCTTCATATAATTCATATACAAAAAAAGCTAGAAATACATTATACTCATCATATATTTCTAATATTAAAGATGCAACTTCTGCATATTTGGAGGAATGTTTAAGAAATAATACGTGTAGCAAGTTAAATGATAATGATAATTATAATTATACATATTACACAATAAGAGGACACAGGATAAGAGATATAGATCCTAACAAGTTAAATGTTAAAATAGATAATAATAAGTGTAGTGATGCAAAAATTTCAATTGGCTTTCCATCAGAACTTTATAAAAAAAATAAACCAAAAACAAAAGATTTTTATGTTTGCTTAGAGTGTAATGGAAAAGGGCTAGAAATCAATGATAATGAGTGCATAGAATTAAAAAATGAAATTATATATACTGCGGGGGAAAAATTAAAAAATATACCAATTAAATATGGAACAAGTTCGGATTTTAATGGTGGCTTTGGGCAAGATTTATATTTAAAATATATAGATGTTTATGTAACTGGTAATAAACAACTTGAACCTTTAAAATTTAAAAATCGATCTACTCCAATAAAAATTTGTAATAACGAGACTTGCGACAAATCATTTACTTTAAATTATGTGACAAATAATTTACTTTAAGCTTTGCGATTTAAAATGAAATTTAATACATACGAACTGTAAATGTTTACACATGTAACATGTAAAAATATTTACAGTTTTTTCTTTTTATGATACAGTTGTTTACAGGATGATGATATATGTATAGAAATAATAAATGGTTTTATATTATAGATTTTATTGTTATAGTGTTAATATTTGTATGTTTTATTAATTCTAGAAATGCAGAAATAGATTCTTTTAGTGTTGTGACAGATAATTATACATTAAAGTCATATTTGAAAAGTAATTATTTAGTAAGTAAAGTAGATGAGGAATCTTTAGAAGGTAATAATAGTATTGAAATTAAAGCTTCTGAGTCAAATGATACTGTGCCTTTAGAAGATAAGAAGAATATAAAAAAGGATGAAACAGTAGTTAGTAATAAAAATAACTCTATACCAAAAAAAGAAACAGTTATCGAAACTCCAAAAAATACTGTTGATAACGTAAAAAAAGAAACAGTACCAGTTCAGAAACAGGAAAAAGTTTTGGAAAAATTAAAGGGAGCATTAGCTGGATATGGTCCCGATTGCTACGGATGCACTTCCTTTAGGACAGCAACGGGTAAATATATTGGGGATGGAAATATTTATTATGAAGATAAGGAATATGGAAAAGTAAGAATAGTTGCGGGTGATAAATCATATCCGTTTGGTACAATAGTAAAAATAAATAATGCATTTAGTGGAAAAGACTCAACTATATATGCAATAGTTCTTGATCGTGGTGGTGGAGTAGGAAAAGGTAAAAAATTCTTATTTGACTTGCTTTTTGAAACAGAAAAAGCCGCATCGCTTGCAGGAAGTAAGCAAAATGTTGATTTTGAAATTTTGAGATTAGGTTACTAATCTTTTTTTTTATGATGTAAAATAATGGAAAATAGCAAAATAAAATGGTACAATTATATTGGGTGATGATTTTGAAGAAGCGAGTTTCTATATTATTAACAATATTTATAATTGTTGGTATAACATTTTTAGGGTATAAGTATTTTAATTATAAAAAAGAACTTAAAGAAATTGAGGCTAAAGAAAAGTTAGCACAAAAATTGAAATTAGATAGAGAAAAATTAAAGAAAAGTGTAGAAGAGCACTATAATAAATATGTTAAAACTACTAAAGAGACAAAACTATATATTAACTCGGACAACAGTTATATAGAATATGGAATAATTGGTAGTAATGTAGAAATTGAACTTAATAATGTTGATATTACATATAAAACAGAGTATTTTCCTATAAATGGAATGGATTGCTATGTATATTATAAAGATGTCGAAAAAATAGAGGAACTTACTAAAAAATCTAATTCATATAAAAAATATGTTCCTTTTAATGAAAATGTTATAACTAATGAGCATACATCACTTTATGATGATAACGGATTGGTATATAAAATAAACAAAGGAGTAAATCTTCCAATTATTATAAAAGATAGTGATAAATACTACGTTGAATTTAATAACAAATTATTATATATAAATAAGGAAGATTCAAGTACTGTAAAAAATAAAAATACAACTGCTCAAATAAGAAATAATATAAGAACACTTACATATCATTTTATATATAAAAAAGGTGATTATTGTGTGGATCCTTCTGTATGTACTTTATATGAAACCTTTGATAGTCAAATGAAGTATTTAAGTGATAATGATTACTTTACAATGACGATGGAAGATTTAGAATTATTTTTAGATGGTAAGATACAAATTCCTAAAAAAAGCATTGTAATAACATTAGACGATGGAGCTTTTGTAAAAAATGCTGTGGAAATTGTCGAAAAGAACAAGGTAAATGCCACTATGTTTATTATTACTAGTATATATGATGTTAGTAATATTAAATCAGAATATATGAATTTTCAGTCACATACAGATAATTTACATAACAATTATAAATGTAAAGGTGGAAATCAGGGTGGACAACTTTTGTGTGAAAAAGAAAGCGTTATACTTGAAGATTTAAAAACAAGTCAAAAAAAATTAGGTGGTTCCTTTGCGCTTGCTTATCCATTCTTTGACTTTAATGAAAGAGCTATAAAAATATTAAAACAAGCAGGATTTAGACTTGCTTTTGTTGGACAATATGACACAAATGGATATTCAACTCAAAAAACAAATAAAATGAAGATAAGAAGAAAAACTATGTATGGAACAATTAATATGACCACTTTTGTAAATTATTTAACTTAACTCTTTACCTTTTTTAAATAAAAATTTATACTTAAGTTAGTAGGAGGTATATGATATGTATTCTAAAGAAATCGAAGAAATGTGTGTTGTAAAAAATGGTGTTAATCATGGTCCAGCCCCTATACCAGAAGAAGGTAAGTGGGTTAGAGCTAAAGAAATTAAAGATATTTCAGGTTTGACGCATGGAGTGGGTTGGTGTGCTCCACAACAAGGTGCGTGTAAATTAACTTTAAATATAAAAGATGGTATTATACAAGAAGCACTTATAGAAACAACAGGATGTAGTGGTATGACTCACTCTGCTGCAATGGCTGGCGAAATACTAGTTGGTAAAACTTTATTAGAAGCATTAAATACTGATTTAGTTTGTGATGCAATTAACACTGCTATGAGAGAGTTGTTCTTACAAATTGTTTATGGTAGAAGTCAGTCTGCTTTTTCTGAAGGAGGTCTTCCGATTGGAGCTGGGCTTGAAGATTTAGGAAAAGGAAGCAGAAGTCAGGTAGGAACAATATATTCAACAGTTGCAAAAGGGCCTAGATATCTAGAACTTGCAGAGGGATATGTTGTAGAAATGGGATTGGATTCTGATGATCAAATTATTGGCTATAAATATGTTAATATAGGAAAAATGATGCAATATATTAAACAGGGTATTAATGCTGATGAAGCTATAGAAAAAGCAAGTGGTATATATGGTAGATTTAATGAAGCGGTCAAAAAAATTGATCCAAGAGAAAATTAGGAGGTTTGATTATGGAACTATTTGAAGGATATGAAAGAAGAATAAATCAGATTAAACCTATAATGGATAAATATGGAATTAAGGATTTTGAAGATGCTAGAGCACTTTGTACTAATAATGGATTTGATCCATATGAAATAGTTAAACAAATTCAACCAATTTGCTTTGAAAATGCATGTTGGGCATACACTTTAGGTGCTGCTATTGCAATAAAAAAGGGTATAACTAAGGCAAGTGATGTTGCAAAATGTATTGGTGAAGGATTACAAGCCTTTTGTATACCTGGTTCTGTTGCAGATGAGAGAAAAGTTGGCTTAGGACACGGAAATTTAGCATCTATGTTACTTTCTGAGGATACAAAGTGTTTTGCTTTTTTAGCAGGGCATGAGTCTTTTGCGGCAGCAGAAGGTGCAATAGGTATTGCAAAGAGTGCAAATAAGGTTAGAAAAGAACCATTAAGAGTTATTCTAAATGGTCTTGGAAAGGATGCAGCACAAATAATATCAAGAATTAATGGTTTTACTTATGTAAAAACAGATTTTGATTTTGAAACTGGAAAGGTTAAGGTTTTAGAAGAAATATCTTATTCTGACGGTGAAAGAGGAAAAGTAAAATGCTATGGAGCTAATGATGTTAGAGAAGGTGTGGCAATAATGCATCTTGAGGGTGTTGATGTGTCTATAACTGGTAACTCAACTAATCCTACAAGATTTCAACATCCAGTAGCTGGTACTTATAAGAAAGAATGCATAGAACGTGGTAAAAAATATTTTTCAGTAGCATCTGGTGGTGGAACTGGAAGAACATTACATCCAGATAATATGGCTGCGGGGCCGGCTTCTTATGGTATGACTGATACAATGGGAAGAATGCATAGTGATGCTCAATTTGCTGGTTCATCATCTGTTCCAGCGCATGTAGAAATGATGGGACTTATTGGAATGGGCAATAATCCTATGGTTGGTGCAAGTGTTGCTGTTTCAGTGGCAGTTGAAAAAGCATTTAATAAATAATATAAAATGAGGTGAAATTATGGAATTAAAAGGAAGTAAAACAGAACAAAATTTAATGACTGCTTTTGCAGGGGAAAGTGGAGCTAGAAATAAATATACATATTTTGCTAGTAAAGCTAGAAAAGATGGTTATGAACAAATAGCAGCATTATTTGAAGAGACTGCAAATAATGAAAAAGAACATGCTAAAATTTGGTTTAAATTATTAAATGGTGGAGAAATTGGTGATACTGTTCAAAATCTAAAACTAGCAGCAGAAGGTGAGAATTACGAATGGACTGATATGTATGCTGAGTTTGCTAAAACAGCAAAAGAAGAGGGATTTGAACATATTGCATACTTGTTTGAGCAAGTTGCATTAATTGAAAAAGAACATGAAGAAAGATATAAAAAGCTACTTAACAATATAGAAAAAGGAATTACATTCTCTTCTGATGGAGATACTATTTGGATATGTCGTAATTGTGGACATGTAGTTATTGGTAAAAATGCACCTGATGTATGTCCTGTATGTAACCATCCAAAAAGCTTCTTTGAAAGAAAAGCTAATAATTACTAAAGGAGAAAATAGTTTCTCTTTTTATTTTGCTTTATAAATGGTATTATATTTATGTGGTGAAAAGTATTATGTTAAAAAAAATTAATGAAAAGAGAAGATTAACTATTTGCATTGTTTGTTTATCTCTTTTTGCCTATACGTTAAGTGTTGTGTTTTCTACTCAAATAAATGCTTTGGATAGTATTATTATATATAGAAATGAATTTATGTCTTCTGTATTTAAAATAATAACTTGCTTTGGAAATTGGTATACAATTGTTATTATTACATTACTATCATTATTTCTAAAAAATAAGAAATATTTTAAATATATTACTTTAAATACAATTGTTATAACATTTACTAATCAAATACTTAAAATTATAATTCATAGACCAAGGCCAAATATAAATAATAGAATAATAAATGCACTTGGATATAGTTATCCATCTGGACATGCGATGATTTCAACTGCATTTTATGGATTTATATTCTATTTGGTGTGGAAAAGTAATTTAAAGATGTGTTATAAAATAATTATTAATTCTCTGATTGTTATTTTAATAATTTCTATATGTTTTAGTAGGGTATATTTAGGAGTTCATTATTTAACTGATGTAATAGCGGGTAGTTCTCTTTCAATGATCTATTTATGTATATATACTTATTTATTAAATAAGAAGAAAGTTTGGGAGTAATAATATGAAAAAATGTGTAATAATATATAATCCAAATAGTGGTAAAAAGATCAAAAAAGATTTTTTGGCAACATTCATTGACATGTTATTAGAAAAAGATTATATACCTGAAGTTATATTTTCAAAATATAAAGGTCATATAACTAAAATTGTTGAGGAATTAGAGAATGTTGATTTAGTGATTTCTGTTGGTGGTGATGGAACATTTAATGAGTCTATGACAGGGAACTTAAAAAGAGCTAATAGGCTTTTACTTGCTCATATTCCCCTTGGAACAACTAATGATGTTGGTGTGATGTTTGGTTATGGTAAGGACCCAATTGCAAATTTAAAGATGCTTTTAGATGGTGTTGAAAAAAATATTGATATATGTACTATAAATAAGAAGCCGTTTGTATATGTTGCTGGATTTGGTAAATTTATGAATGTACCTTATGAAACTAGTAGAAATTTAAAGAAAAAATATGGACATATTGCATACTTGATGGAAGGCGCTAAAGAATTAAACCACACTACTAAGTTATATGATATAACATATGAAGTTGATGGAGAAGAATATAGTGGATTATATTCGTTTGGAATTATGTCTAATGCCACCAGGGTTGCAGGAATAAAAGATTTTGTAAAAGATGTAAAGCTAGATGACAGTAAATTTGAAGTTTTACTTTGTAATATTACTAAGAAAAAAGATATAGTAAGAAGTTTGTATTATTTAACTACAAAAGATATAACTAAGGTTCCTGGCTTTTATTTTCATAAAGTAAATAAAATGAAGATAAAGTTTAACGATAATTATAAAATGAATTGGTGTATAGATGGTGAAAAATTAGATGATAACAGTGGTGAATATGTAATAGAAGTTGTTAAAAATATAAAATTGTTAATACCTACAAAAAATGTAAAAAGTCTATTTACTAATTTAAATGATTAAGGGGGCTTATGAAAAAAGTAATTATAATAGGTGCCGGACCGGCAGGATTAACAGCGGGATATGAATTATTAAAAGAAAAGGGTAAATATGATGTCACAATTTTAGAAGCCTCAAATGATATTGGTGGAATTTCTAAAACAGTTAATTATAATGGAAATCGAATGGATATTGGTGGTCACAGGTTCTTCTCTAAAGACAAAAAGGTTGTTGATTTTTGGGAAGAAATTTTACCAATGCAAGGAAAACCTTCTTTTGACGATAAATTATTAGGCAGAGAAAAGAAGTTAAAGAAAGGTGGTCCAGATCCAGAAAAAGAAAATAAGGTTATGCTTCTAAGAAATCGTGTATCTAGAATCTTTTATTTGAATAAATTTTTTAATTATCCAATCAAAATGGAAAAATCCACTTTTATTAATATGGGAATTGGTAAAACATTATTAAGTGGATTCAGTTATTTAAAAAGTGTTTTCATAAAAAAGAAGGAAGATTCATTAGAAAATTTTTATATAAATAGATTTGGCAAAAAGCTTTATAGTATGTTTTTTGAAGGATATACTGAAAAATTATGGGGTAGGCATCCTAGAAATATATCTGCAGACTGGGGTAGTCAACGAGTAAAAGGACTATCTATATTTGCTATAATAAAGGATATGTTAAACATAAATAAAAAAAAGGAGACTTCTTTAATTGAAGAGTTTTCATATCCTAAGTACGGACCTGGGCAATTATGGGAAGAAGTCTCTTATAATATAGAAAAAAATGGTGGGAAAATAAAAAAACAACATGAGGTAATAGGCATTAACTTTAATAATGATAAGATTACATCTGTTGTTTGTAAACACGGTAAAAAAACAGTTGAGCTTAAAGCTGATATATTTATATCCTCTATGCCACTAAAAGATTTAGTTTCTGGATTAAATGGTAAGATTCCAAAAAATGTTAAACAAATAGCAAAGTCACTTCCATATAGAGATTTTGTTACAATTGGATTGTTAGTAAAAAAACTTAATTTAAAAAACGAAACAAATATCAAGACATTAAATAATATTATTCCTGATTGTTGGATTTATGTTCAAGACGAAAAAGTTAAATTAGGTCGCATTCAAATATTTAATAATTGGAGTCCATATATGGTAAATGATCCATTAAATACTGTTTGGATAGGACTAGAATATTTTTGTAATGAAAAAGATGAATTTTGGTCATTGAGTGACAAAAAAAGAATCGAATTTGTAACTAAAGAATTAATTAAAATGAATATTATTGATAAAAATGATGTGTTAGATTATCATGTTGAAAAAGTAAAGAAAGCATATCCTGCATATTTTGATACATATAAAGATATTAATAAATTAATTCAATACTTAAATAAATTTAACAATTTGTATTGTATTGGAAGAAATGGGCAACATAGATATAATAATATGGATCATTCAATGATGACAGCGTTTGAAACAGTAAATAATATTGAAAATAATATTAAAGACAAATCTAACATTTGGAATGTTAATACAGATACTGATTATCATGAAGAAAATAAAAAGGATGAGGATTAATGAAAAAAATAGTAGATTATATAAAAAGATATAGGCCTCCCAAATTTATGATTTATTTTATATTTTTAGTACCAATTGTGTTTTCATATATAAAAAATGCAAAACTAGATAATGATATTTGGTTTTTATTAAATCATGGAAGATATGTTTTTGAACATGGAATTGTATATATAGAGCCATTTTCAATTCACAACAATTTAAACTTTGTTATGCAGCAGTGGTTATCGTCCAGTATATTTTGGATTATATATAAATATTTTGGTGTTATAGGTTTAAGGCTTTTAACATCATTTATATTAATGTTAATAACTTTCTTTACATACAAATTGTGTATGCTTGTTTCGAATAAAAAAATTTATTTATCTGCTATTATTACTACTTTTGCAACCTCAATTTTATCAATGTTTTACATTGTTGATAGGCCTCAAATATTTACATATTTAATTCTTATAATAGAGCTATATATATTAGAGTTATACATAAGGAATAATAATAAAAAAATTATATATATATTACCAATACTATCTATATTATTAATAAACTTACATGCTTCTATGTGGCTTATGTTGTTTTTGTTTATGTTACCATATTTAATTGATAGCTTTAAAATTGATTTAGTATTTATTAATGGAGAAGGTTATTGTAAAAAGCATTTATTTATTTGTCTAATATTAATGATAATAGGAGGATTTATAAATCCATATGGAATAAGTGCAATGACATATCTATTTGGATCTTACGGTATTAGTGAAATAAATAAATTTGTTGGCGAAATGAAAGTTACTAATATGGCAAGTTCTAGTGGTAAATTTGTATTTCTTAGTATATTCTTAGTTATATTTATCTATATGTTTTATAAAAAGGGTAAGTTTAAATTAAGGTATATATTGTTACTTATTGGAACTACTTATCTTTCTTTATCCTCGTATAAAGGATTTGCATATTTTATAATTTCTAGTATATTTCCGATTGCTTATTATATAAGAGATAGTTTTAATATTTATGTGGATAAGACAAAATATTGGAATAAAAAAGTTTTAATATTCTATAAAGTGTTGTGTATTATACTAATGGTTTTTGCATTTGTATTTGCAGATATAAAATTTAAATATGAAAAACCTAGGAATTATAATAGTGTTAATTACATATTAAAAAATTATGACAAAAATAATATAAAACTGTATACAGGATATAATGATGGTAGTTATGCAGAATTTATGGGGTTAAAGTGTTATATAGATCCAAGAGCAGAAGTGTTTTTAAAGGCTAATAACAAAAAAGATGATATATATATTGAATATTATAATTTACAAAATAGGTTGATTAGTGTTAATGATTTTATAGAAAAATATAAATTTGATGTATTATTGATCGAATATAATGATGTATTAAATACAAGCTTACCAAAATATAAAATTGTATATAGTGATAAAGATAGACTTGTTTATGAAAGAATAAATAAAGGTTAGGAATTTTTTCCTAACCTTTATTTTATATATCCTGCAACTTTTAATTTTGATACAATTTTTTCTTTTGTAACATCTCCAACTATTCTTCGTGATATTGAAGGTTCTTCACCTTTTTCGATAAATATAACAGTAGGGGTTCCACTAGTATTATATAAATTACTTAGCTTTTGATTTTCTTCTTGAGTAATATTTGTTAAATTTATAGATACTGCTTTTAAATTATATTCTTTTAATATCTCATCAAATTTTGGAGAAAAAGATTCACAATTATGGCATCCATCTTGTACTACTTCAAGAATAAATGATTCTTTGTTTTCTAATTTCTTTTCTAATTCTGTATAAGATATTTCAGTTATGTTGCTAGAACCGCATCCACTAACTAATATTATTAAGATAAAAATCGGTAAAAGTCTTAATATTTTTTTCATTTAAATCACCTCATAATCTATATTATCACAATTAATAGTTTTACTCAATTATTATTGTTTTTTACTTTTAATTGGGTTATAATTAAAATAGTGTAATAATAGGGAGAGATATGTATGGAGAGTAAAAAAATATACAAATTTATTTTCTTGATGTTATCTATTTTCTTTGTTATTACCGATGTTTATGCGGATGAATGTTCAACACAGGAATATAGAGAGTTAAAACAATTAGCAAACGAAATTAACTTTAGTTATGAATTTGATTCAAAATCAATTGCTTTTAAAGTTAATATATATAATTTTGATAAAAAATTTTATATTATATCTTCTGATTTAGGGTATATTGGATATAAAAGTAATAAACAATATGTTGGTAATTATATAAAAGGTGGTATTTATAAAGCAAATGTTTATGCATCTGATTATTCAAATTGTAGCGGTGAAAAATTAGTAACTTTGAAATTTTATATACCTACATATAACAACTACTATACATGGGAAGAATGTAATAATAACAGAGAATTAGATATTTGTAAAAAGTGGTATGACACATCAGATATTTCAGAGGAAGAATTCAAAAAAGAAATTCAGAAGCATAATGAAAACAGTTCTAATAAAGATAGCTTTGTAAAGCTAGTAGTATCTTTTTTAAAGAATAATTATATTTATGTTTTAACTTTTCTTGGATTATCAACTGTAATTATAGTTATATATATAGTTGTAAAAAATTCAAGGAGAAAGAAGATTGATTGGTGATATGTATATGAAAAGAAATAAAATACTATATATGCTTATTTTCCCGTTGATACTTTTTCTTATAATTCCAAATGCTTTTGCTGAGGATTTATTTGATGGAGAGGGCACTAACTTTGGTTCTTGTGGAGGTAATGAATGGTGTTATTCATCATTGGGAATTAGGATATCATTATATACATACAATGATGACACTGGAGTAGAATACCATGGTTCTAAAGATTATAATGCATATAGTAAAAGAAAATTAGCAGGTGATGCAAAATATACAATAGAACTTGCTGGCAAAGTTGCTTATTTAAGCGGAAAGGTTTCGAATCAACCATATAGTTTAAATTCATGGTCTAGTAAGAAAAATATAAGAAATATTATTGCCCCTGATCCTAACCCTGAGATTCCTGGTTATAATAATAACTATGATGAAGGAAACGTAGAAAAATTGAAAAATAGAATAATCGCTCTCTTTGGATTAGGAACGAAAGATTATAATATCATTAAAAATAGTATTAAAGAAGTGTATAATCTAGAAAATGACATCGACTTGTCAAAAGCTTATATAACTGTTGAACCGACTGCACTTATATATAAAGTGAATGATGGTGATAAAAGATATTATGGTACTATATATGAATTAGCGCAAGTATCAAAAGTAAATGGTCATGATGGTAGTAACATTCAGAAGAATTTATTTAAATTTTTCTTGTCACAATATAACGCTATAAGAGCAGAAAATCCAAGTGCTAAAGTAACAAACAATAAGTTTTTATCTAGAAGTAGTGCTGACAACCCATATATTTTGGCAGTTAATGGTTCATATAATGAAAAAGGCTCAAAAAAAGATGTGGAATATCTTAGAGATTCAAGAAAAGGATACGGAATAGGTGTATTTTGGGTAGGTGAATATGCTTCAGAGCAAACTTGTAGTAATGCTTGTCCTAGCTATAATTTATTATGTTACTCAAATTATTGTGATTCAAAATCTAAGAATCAAACTGATAAAACTAATTGTATGAATAAGTGTGGTGCGAAGGAACCAGAGTTTGAATGTGATTCAACTAAACCTGTTTTAAGAACTACTTCTTCATGCTCTGAACAATTTAGCTCTTCTAAAACAACTTGCAGGGTAGATAAAAATTATTATTATACAGAGACATGTACTGAAACAACATCTATTAAATATTCTGATGATTTGCCAACAACGTTGATATCTAATAAGGGTGGTTTTAACTTTTCTGCCAAACTAAATGGAACTAAAAAATGCACATTAAATTTTAATGATAAATATTATAATTATAAATATTGGATGGCTTATGGTAAATGTGCTAAATCTAATATTGAAAATAAAAAAAATTATTTTATTAATCAAAAGAATTTTGAAAGCAAAGAATATTCATATAAAATTGAAACGAATGATTATATAAAATTTGATGGAACAAAATTAACTGAATCTGAATCAGAATCCAAATCAAAATATGATGGATATAGTAATAGTAATAATAATTATGAACATAAGTATTCTTCAACCTATAGTGCTACATTTGAATTAGAACCAAAGTGTTATACTCTAAATGATAGAGAAACACTCTTACCTGGCTGTAATGGTGATATAAAAGATTATTCTACTTATTATGCTGTTTATAATGATAGTTCTTCTAAAAAAGTAAATACATATGCATATGCAAGAAAAGAGGGTAGCGGATTATCTGACACTAACACTTGTTATTACCTTAATATAGATGATAAGGATGATTTAGAAAACGATATTGATTGTGTAGTTACTATTAATAATAATTCTTCTTTTGAAACTGCAAGTGTTACATATAAAGTTATAACTAGAGGCAAAAATGAAAAAATAACTGAAATGAAAATTGGTAATAAGAAAGCAAATGATAACGGTACATATTCTTTAAGAAATTTAGGTTATTCAAAATCTAATTCCACAACAGTTGGTGCGAGTGTAACTTACAAAATTAATGGTAATTTGATAACAAAAAAATGTCCTGTTAGAGTAGACTTAACTACTAAGGATAATAATAACAATGATAATAAATGTACAGGAAAATATAGTCCGGCAGAGTATGATAACATCAGAGAATATTGTATTAAAAGCTGGAATACGGATGTAGATGGATATACAAGCTATGATGAATGTTATAAAAAATGTAGTGCAAATGGTAGGAATAATACATGTAAAACAAAGTATAAAATAAGCGATACTGAGGGAATTAATAATTATTGTCAGAATTACTATAAATCAGATGGTTATAAAAGTGTAGCTATGTGTATAAATGATTGCTCTACGATTACAGGATATTCTGATTATATATATAGACCAATTGCTACTGGAATGGTTGATAATAAATACAGTGCCTTTCCTAATAGGAAAGCTGGCTCTAATTGGATTGGTTACGAAGAATTGACTGAATATGATTCTTTTGATAAGAGTGTAATATATGAAATAGACCTTACTCCTGAAAAAATAAATAAAATAAAAAAAGACTCTATTGATAAAAAAAATTATATAAATTATAATGGTAAAAATAGTAAAGGTTATTATGAAAGCAATTATATTAGTACTAACTCTGATATATTTACTAATACAAATGGTCGTAGTAATGGAGGTGGTAAATAAAATATGTCTACATCAACATGGGGATATTTATTCTTACTACTAGGTATATTTGCAGCAGCATTACTTTTATTCTTTGGAAATATATCTTCTAAGAATGAACAAAATTATTATCTTTTAAAGGAAACGACACAAAATGCTATGCTAGATTCTGTTGACAAAGTTGCATATCAAGTAGGATTAACACAAGAAGAAGTTAATAATATTAAAACTATTGATTGTGCTTCTGGTCAACCAGGTACAATTAGAATCATAACTGAAAGATTTGTTGAAAGTTTTGCTAGAAGATTTTCTGAGTCAGTTGCAAATAACAAAAATTATAAAATTCAGTTTTATGAAATAAACGAATGTCCTGCAAAAGTCAGTGTCAAAGTAACATCAACTGAGAGTTATTCTTGGCTTAGAAGATTGTTTAGAGGCAAAAAAAGTACACAAGCTGAAGTAGAAGAAGCAAATATTGTTAATCAATTAACAGCAATATTAGAAACAAAGGATTAGAAAGGGATGATATTATGAATAATTTAGGTTACAAGATTAAAAAAGCTTTATCAAACAAAAATGTTGTTACAGTTTTAGGTTTCATTTTGATTGGTGTTATTTTGGTTTTTGCATATAATTATAGACTTAATACAGCAACTGCACCTGTTAATGTTCCATATGCAATAACAACAATTGAACCACAAACAAAAATTACTACAACTAAGATTGGATTTAAAAAGGTACCAAGAGATTTCATTAAGGACGAAGAAATATATACTAATATTAATGACATATTAAATAAGTATACAAATCTAGAATCTACTATATATGCAGGAAGCTTCTTTTATAAAGAAGCAATAGTTTCAGAAGAAGAACTTCCAGGAGTATCAATATTAGATGTTCCAGAAGGAGAGACTTTATTTACATTAAAAGTTGATATGATTTCTAGTTACTATAATTCATTTGTTCCTGGTGACTATTTTGATTTATATATTAAAACAGTTGGAACCTTAGCTGATGAAAAAAATAAATCTGATGAAATAATAGTTGGAAAATTTATTAGTAAAATAAAGATATTGGCAGTAAAAACTGAAAGTGGTGAAAATGTATTCGGTTCTGATGAATCTAGGACACCTGCTGGTATTTTATTCTCTGTTCCAGAAGAGCAAGCATTATTATTAATGAAAGCTAATTATTTTAATAAGTTAAATGATGTATTCTCAATTGAATTTAGTCTTGTGCCAAGAGGCAAAAAATATATAAAGAAAGATAATAATGAAAAAGTTGTTTCAGAGATAACTAGTCAACAATTACAAGATTACATTGAAGCCCATAGCAAAGACATTGATATAAATGAAATAAAAAACAATACAGAGTTAGGTGAATAGTATGGATCCAGCAATGAATTTAAATGGTATGGGACATGTAGATGATGTAAAGATAGATGCAAACGACAACATAGAAACATTGGAATTTGATAATGATACTACACCATCTATTAAAGAACCCACTATTTCTAATATAGAAAAAAAAGATACTATTGCAGATAACACTCTTGATAATGCTAAAACAAATTATGAAAAAGAAGCAGCAGTTTTTTCTAGTATTGACTTTGGTCCATTAAAAAAATATTTAGATGATGATAACATAACCGATATTTCATATAGTAATGGTGGTCAATTGTGGTTAAAATCTCTTGATAAAGGAGTTTATAGATCTGATGAACAGGGAATTACAGATGCATTGATGGAAAAAATTGCTTTCCAGTGTTCAAACGTTATGGGTAAATCATTTAATATGGCTCATCCTTTTCTAGATTCTGAAAGTGCAGAACTTCGTATGAATTTTGTACATGATTCTATTGCTAGAAATGGTATAGCTGCTGTATTTAGAAAAACTCCTGCTAAAATAAGACTTGAAAAAGAAAAATTATTAAAAGAAAAATATATAAATCTTGATATACATAACTTTTTAATCCATGCGGTTGAAGGCCATTGTAATATTATAGTATGTGGTGAAACAGGTAGTGGTAAAACTGAGCTTGTAAAATATTTGGCTAGTCATACTGCTTATAATGAAAAAATAATTACAATAGAAGATACACTAGAATTACACTTGGATAGAATATTTCCAGAGCGTGATATAGTTGCAATGAAGACAAATAATATTGCTTCTTATTCTGATGTTTTAGTAACGTGTATGAGACAAAATCCTAAATGGATATTATTGTCCGAAGTACGTAGTGCAGAAGCAGTTACTGCTGTTAGAAATTCTATATCATCTGGACATAATATATTATCTACAATACATGCTGATAAAGCTGTAAGTATACCACACCGTATGTACAGTCTACTAGAATCTAATATAGATGTAGATCAGTTTTTAAAGACTATATATAGATATATACAATTAGGTGTAATGGTTAGAGGAAGATATTCACCAACCGAAAAAAGATTTGTAAGAGAAGTTGCGGAAGTAACAGAATTTTATGTTGATGAAAATAATGAAATAGGTTCTAATACAATTTATAAGAAAACAGTTGCAGGTGTTGAAACATATAGTCCAGTTAGTAAGTATTTACTTGAGTACTTAGAAGGACAGGGAGTAGATATGAATAAGTTAAAATCTGGAGAGTAATTTATTCATATATGAAAGTGGGTGAAATATGGAATATTTATTAGTATTTGTTATATTACTATTCATTGTTATTAACTATTTAAGAAGTGGTGAAAAATTCTATAAATTTGTTGTAGATTCAGGAAGTAAGTTGTATGAAAAATATGCACCATACTCTTTCAAAGTTGTAAGAAAAAAAATAAAAGAGATGGGTCTTGAATTTACACCAAAGCAATATTTAATTCAATTTGTTATTATTGTAGGTGCAACAGCACTTGTTACATATTTGTACTTTTATAATATAGTTATAACGATTATATACTCATTACTTGCTGTTCTTGCAATTCCATATTTGTCATATTTGAGATGTAATAGAATATATAGTGAATTTATATTTGAACAAATTCAAACATACACAACTAATACAATTATGGAGTTTCAAGTTACACAAAGTTTTGTAAAAGCTTTGGAAGGTGTTTATACCTCTGGTGTTTTAGAAGATCCTGTTAAATCTGATGTAAAGATGATGATAGATTTAGCATATCAAAATGGAGATGTTTATGAATCTATCAAATATATGAATTCTAAGTATGATTTTTATATGACCAAAAATATGCATCAATTATTTTTACAAATTACAAAAGAAGGTGCAAGGGATTCAAATGAGGTTTTAGAAAATATGCTTTTGGATATAGATCAGTTGGTGGAAGGCGTATATGCCGATAGAATAGATAGAAAGAATTTTCATAGTAAATTTATAGTGTTTGGAGTTATATTATATTTTATGGTAGTGTTGATACAGCTATTGCTTACTGTTGAAACATATATTCAACTTTTAGATAATATAATTGTTGCAATTGCACTTCATGCTTTGTTAATTATTAATACTTACTTTTTGCTAAGTGGTGAAAAATATTATAATGAGAATGTAGGTGTTGAATAATGCAAATTGAAATATTTTTAGTGATGGGTATAATATTAGCAATAATATTATATAGTAATAAAAATGAATTAAAAAAATTTATAGTTGGTGAAAATTCTGATATTAATTTTTTCAAAGAAAAAGATTATAATTTTTATGTATTAGCTAAATATGGTGATGGAGTAGATCCTAATGTATTATATAGTAAGAGGGTTAGATTAACTGGATATGTTTCAATATTCTTGTTTCTAATTTTTATAACTAATTTGACTGCAATGAATATTTTAAAGATTATAGCAGGAATCATAATTATATATAAAATGCCATATATTTCTTTAAAAACAAGCTATAAAAAATATATGGCTCAGGTAGATCAGATGTTACCATATTATTTAAAAGGTTTAGAAATATTGTGTCAAAATTATACTGTACCAGTTGCATTATCAAGATCTGTTGATGATGCTCCAGAAATATTTAAACCTGGATTAAGAGAAATGATTGCAAAGATAGATGCTGGTGATTCAACAATACAACCTTATATGGATTTTGCTATAAAGTATCCTGTAAAGGACTCTATGCGAATGATGAGGCTTCTATATAGACTTAGTCTTGGATCACAAGAAAATAAATATCAACAATTGCTTTTATTTTCTAAATCAGTATCATCTTTACAAAATAAGGCTAGAGAAATAAAATATAGATCTAGACTTGATTGGATGGAAAAAAGAACAATGATAATGCTTGTTGTTACAGGTGGTGGAATGTTACTTGTTCTTATGTTTTCAATGTTATTCATGTTATAAGGAGGAAATGTTAAATGAATACAAATCAATTAGATAATATTGACTTTAATATGCTTACAGGAGGTATGATTGCAGTACTAGCAATTATTTTAATTCTTACATTAGCTTTGGGAATATTTATAATAATTGGATATTGGAAGCTTTATAAAAAAGCTGGTTATAATGGATATGAAGCAATAATACCTTTTTATTCACAATGGGTATTAACAAAGATTGCAGGATTAAAAGAATATTGGTTTATATTCTCAATTGCATCAATTATTGTTTCTGCAGTAGATGTATATGCATTATCTGTTCTTGCTAGTTTTGCTAGTTTGCTTTTTAGAATTGGTGTAGCATATAACTTAAAAGAAAAATTTCATAAGAATAATACATGGTTTATATTTGCCGTATTATTTAGTGGTATCGTAATACCTTTATTAGGATATTCAAATAGTGAAGTGTATGATAAAGATGCGATTGTAAGCGCAGATGCATTTTTAAAAAAAGCAGATAAGTAAAATCAATTTAAAATATATTGTAAAATAAAGATAATTTGGTTATAATAAATATGTAATAATCGAAGGGAGAGATAATTTAATGAAAGAAGCTACAGGAGATATGACTATGACAATCGTTGTTATTGTTGGTATTGTTGCAGTATTAACACTTGGTACAACAGTAATTTGGCCTGCTATAAAAAATAAGATTATGGATGAAACTAACAGTATTGATACTAATCATCATGGCAATATAGGTTATGTTGAAAAATACGAAAGCTATGATTTATAATTAAGTAAATAGGTGATATAAATGAAAGAGTCCACAGGTGGAGCATTACTTATGGGTTTAGCCGCTGGAATAATAATTATATTTATTATTATGGTGGCCTTTTTCATAAGTTTTAGTAAAACTTTTAAGATTAAAAATTCTATTATAAATAGGATTGAGCAAAATGAGGGGATGACCCAAACTGAACTTGATGAATTTTTAGCTAATGAAACATCCTACAATGGTGAGAACAGAATTTGCTATAATGTTGTAAAAAATAACAATTCTTCTATTATTGGCGTTACGTTTAATGTTACAATATATATGCAAATGGACAGAACAATTCTTGGAGAGGCATTTAATATAAAAATACCTATTAGTGGAGAAACTAGAATAATAGAAAAGGGTAACTTTTTTAATAATATTAAAAATCAAAGGAGAGTATCTGGTTATTCAGAGTGCTGAGGTGAATAAAATATGAATGTTATTATATCAAATCAATTGGATAATATTACAGACAGTTTAAATATTGAAGTAATAAAAAAATTGAGTGGTGAGTTTGAAGCTGATGAGCTTATTAACACATTTGGTAACTTTTTCTTTTCTAGAATGATTTTAGATGTTACTGCATTAAAAGATTATACCAATATAATTACATATCAGAAATTATCTATTGGATTGCCTGTTGATAAAATTATTTTGCTACTCCCATCTCAGTCGGAAGTTTCTGGAAATATGTTTTTATCAAAACTAATTTCAATGGGTTACTATAATTTCACAACAAATTTGGAAGGCGTTGAATATTTATTACAACATCCTAATAGTTACAGAGATGTTGCTCATATACATCAAATAGAAACATCTAATACTCCAATAGTTAGTGAAACATATAATGGTAATAGAGATATAATAATTGGTATAAAGAATATAACTGATGATGCAGGTGCTACCACATTGACTTATTTAATGTATAATGAATTAAAAAATAGGGGTGTTAATGTATTAGCCGTTGAGGTTAGCAAAAGGGATTTTTCCTATTTTAATGATAGTGAAATGATTTCAGTATCTAAAAATGAACTTGCAACAACATTACTAAAAAATAAAGAATATGATGTAGTTTTGGTTGATTTAAATGATGCTGAAGCAGATATGTGTACTGATGCATTATATTTGGTAGAACCATCTATAATTAAGATGAACAAGTTGATGTTAAAAGATAGAATGGTTTTTAATAGATTAAGAGGTAAAAAAATAATATTAAATAAATGCTTGTTGTCAAAAGGTGATATAAGAACATTTGAGGGTGAAGCAAGCTGTAAAGTATTTTATGTTATGCCACCTATTGATGATAGAAGTAAATCAGAGAATATTGATGAGTTATTAAGTAAAATTGGTTTAATTAACTAGTTTTTTTGACAAAAATTACAGTAATTGTTGACTTTGTTATTAAATATTAGTATACTTTAAATAGATATTTATGGAGGGATTAATATGGTAAATTTATTTCAAATATTAGATAATTGTAACGGCGTTGGACCAGTGGTTTCGTTAATAAAAAACGGTGTTTTCCCTATAATACAAATTGGTATTCCTATTTTATTAATTTTAATGGGAACTATTGACTTAGGTAAGGCAGTTGTATCAAATGATGATAAAGAAATTAAAGGTGCAACTAGTAAGTTAATTAAGAGAGCTATTATGGCTGTTGCTGTATTCTTTGTTGTTACTTTAGTTAGTGTTGTTATGGGCTGGTTATCTAATGCCGGTGGAGATGTTAAAGAAAGCAATTGGAAATCTTGTTGGAATAATCCATTAGGTGATGCTGGAAATACTGACGATTAAAGATATGCTTTAAAATTAATAGTATTAAAATGGACAGATTATACTGTTCATTTTTTGAAAGGAATGTAGAAAATGAAGGGCTTGGATAGTAGATTAAAAAAAATAATAATATTTTTTTCTATAGGGATTGTAGCTATAATTTTACTTTGTTATTTAATATATTTAGTGAGGGATAAGGCTCTTACATATGAAGGAATAGAAAACAAAATGATTTCGGCTTCTAAATCATATTTTTCTAAACATAAGTCAAAATTACCACAGGAAAATAATGAAGAAGTAGAAATCAGTGCATCAATTCTTGCAGAAGAAGGATATATGAAAAATATAACTAAATATCAAAAGAGTAAATCTGTTACTTGTACTGGTAAGGTTAATGTTATAAAATCAGGTGATTATTACTATTATTCTCCTTATTTAAATTGCGGGGATAAATATACGACAGCTTATTTTAGCGACAAGCTTTTGGATAATGTTGTTAATGATGGAGACGGATTGTATTTAAGTGAACAATATTATGATGGAAATGTAGAGAAAGCATATATTTATAAAGGCGAATATGTAAAAAACTATATTGCTTTTGGAAATAATAAAGAATTATGGAGAATTGTTAAAATTAATCCAGATAGAACAATTATGATTATCCAAGCTGAACCTAATAACAAAGTATATTCAAAAGTAACATGGGATAATAGATACAATATAGATATTGGTTCTAATGTTGGTATTAATAATTTTGAGGAAAGTAGAATAAGAAGACGTTTACTTTCTTACTACAATAATGAGGACTATTTTAACGATGATTTAAAAGAAAAACTTGTTTCAAAGAAGGTTTGTATAGGCGGAAGACATATAAAAGATAGTAAAAACGATGGAAGTATTGAATGTAAAAAGATGTCTGATACAGAGGTATTTTTCTCACTTCTTCCTGCATATGATTTTTTAAATGCAAGCTTAGATAAAAACTGTAAATTGATTGAAGATAAGAGTTGTTCAAATTATAATTATCTAAATAGATATGGTGAAAGTTTCTGGTTGTTAACAACTAATAGTGCTAATAATTATAGAGGATATCTTGCATATAGCTATATTAGAAGAGAAACTTTATCAACAAATGCTTATCCAAGAGCAGTTGCATATTTAAATCAAAATGTTATATATTCATCTGGAATAGGTAGCTATAGTGATCCATTTATTATAAAATAGCAGTTATAAATCCACAATTGTGGATTTTTTTTAAAAGGAATCTCTTTATTGACTTATTAGTAATGTAATATGGTATAATAAAAGTGTAATGTGTAGAGGTGATAATATGAGTAAAAACGTAGATAAAAAAGTTGAATTGAAGGATTATTTGTATGTTGTTGTTATGTTTATTATAACTATAATAGCTGCATTAGCATTAAGATGTTTCCATGCATCATATGAGAAATATGATTTGAAAAATCCAGTGATTAGAGGTAAAGTGCAAGAATTACACGTTGATGAATTTAAAGATTATTTAACTGAACATGATGATTTTTTCATGTATGTTTGTAATTCTTGGAATAAGTCATGTAGAGATGTTGAAAAGAAATTGCCAAACTTATTGGAAAAAAGAAACATTAAAACTAATACTATTTATTTAAATTCTGGAATAGGTAATAAAGATAATGATGATATGGAAACGCAAAATAAAGTAGTTAGTCTCTTAAACTCTATAGGTTATAAGAAGGATAATTTTAATATTCCGTTATTTTTAATTGTACATAACAAACGTGTTGTAGCTTTTACAAAAAATGATGAAAACAAGTTTACAATTGATAATATTGAAGAATTATTAGATGCATATGAAATAGGTGCTTAATATGATTAATATAGTATTATATGAACCAGAAATACCTACTAATACTGGTAATATTATGAGAACCTGTGTTGCAACAGGAACTAGACTTCATTTAATTGAACCACTTGGATTTCTATTGGATGATAAAAATATAAAACGTAGTGGTGTAAACTATATTGATAAATTAGAATACTTTGTTTATAAGAATTGGGAAGATTTTTTATCTAAGAATAATGGAGAATTTTATTACTTTACTCGTTATGGTCATAAACCTCATACTAGTTTTGATTATAGTGATACTACTAAAGATATATATTTAGTTTTTGGAAAGGAATCAACAGGTATTCCTAAAGAAATATTAAGACCAAATTTGGATAGATGTATGAGAATTCCAATGACTAAAAATGTAAGAGCATTAAATTTATCAAATTGTTGTGCAATTGTTGTGTATGAAGTTCTTAGACAGCAAAATTATAATAATTTATTATTTGAAGAACCTCATAAAGACAAGGATTTCATCAATTTAGATTAAAAACTATTGACAAATATAGAACTTAAGTGATATTATTATTTCACTGAGTTGTTTTGGGGCATTAGCTCAGCTGGGAGAGCGCCACGTTTGCACCGTGGAGGTCAGCGGTTCGATCCCGCTATGCTCCACCATAATGATATTAAATCTTGAGAAATCAAGATTTTTTTTGTTTATATTTTTGTAATATGATATACTTGATATAGATAGAGAGGATTGAAAATATGAAAACCAAAATTTTATTGATTGTATCTATTATAACTTTAACATTTTCTTTAACAGCTTGCTTTAATAATAAAAATGATTTATCACAAGCTGAATTTGATAAGTTGTCGATTGAAAAAAAGGCGGAATACACTTTAAATAATATGACATTAGATGAAAAAATTGCTCAAATGCTTATTGTTTATTATACTGGGAATAGTTATGATGATATCTTACAAAAGACTATTAAAGAGGTTAAACCTGGTGGATTTATATTAATGAATGAGAATATAACAACTTATGAAAAAACGTTGTCTATGGTAACTGGAATGCAGAAAGATTCAAGTATACCAATGATTATTTCGATAGATCAAGAGGGCGGAACAGTACAAAGATTGCAAAAAATCTCTGATAAAGAAGTTTCTTACATACCTAGCATGTATTATGTAGGAAAAACTAATGATACTAAACTTGCTTATGAACTAGGAAAAATAATGGCAAATCAATTAAGAACTATAGGTGTAAATTTAGATTTTGCGCCAGTTGTTGATATTAATAATAATCCAAAGAACGAAGTTATTGGCAAGAGATCGTTTGGTAATAATGCAAATACTGTAACCGATATGGCATTATCATTACAAAAGGGATTGGAAGAAAACAAAATAAACACTTGTATAAAACATTTTCCAGGACATGGGGATACTGAAGTTGATTCTCATTATTCGTTACCTATAATAAATAAAAATTATGATGAATTAGAATCGCTTGAATTTATTCCATATAAAAAAGCTATAGAACAAAATACTAATATGATAATGATAGGACATATTGCATTGCCACAAATAACAGGGGATAAAACACCAGCATCTCTATCAAAAACTATTATAACTGATATATTAAAAAACAAACTTGGATATAAAGGATTGGTTGTTACAGATGCCCTAAATATGGGTGCACTTACTAATAGTTATACGGATAAAGAAATATATACAATGGCAATTAATGCAGGTGTTGACTTATTACTTATGCCAAGAGGTAGTAAAGCAGCAATAAAGTATATAAAAGAATCTATAGATGAGGGTAAAATAACAACTAAACAAATAGATAATTCAGTAAAAAAGATTTTAATCTATAAGTACAAAAATATTGATGAAAATTATTTAGATCAATCATACTTAAATAAGTCAGAGTATGATGATGTTTTGAGTAAGATAAAAACTAAATAGAGCAAATAATATAATTAAAACGAGGTTGAATATGAAAGATATTGTTATTAACGAAAAAAGATATGAAGTGATTGAAAATTATAAAAATTGTATAGATATAGAAACTGTTTCTAATTTATTAACTGACTATTTTGATGATTTTGATTATGTCTTAGGAGATTATTCATATGGAAAGTTGAGATTGAAAGGTTTCTATGAAGATGGTAGTAAAAAAAGTAAACAATATAATAATATAGGATACTATAAAAAATATTTGAAGGATTTTTGCGCTAGTGAATGTGCATATTTTCTTATAAAGCATATATAAAATTAAAATAACTATTGAAAAAAGTACATAAATGTAATAAAATTAAATTAGAATATTTATATAGAATAGAGGGAAGAAATTATGAATTCGGAAAAAAAGATAATGTCTATAATTCAAGAAGATGGTTCTATTGATGATGTAGAAGTTTTAGTAACATTTGAATTTAAGGATACAAAAAAGAGTTATGTAATTTATACAAAAAATGAAACAGATGCTAATGGTAATATTACTGTTTATGCATCTTCAATAATTGAGAATGATGGTTCAGGTACTAAACTTGGTGGAATTGAAACTGATGAAGAATGGGGCCGCATAAAAGAAGTTTTAAAAGCTCTTGCTAAGGAAGGACAACAATAATAAATAGAAAGGAGTTTACTTATGGAAGAATATGTAGATGTTTGGAGTACTGATGTAGATATTCCAAAACAAGTTAGAGCACAAAGAAGCTCAGATAGTAGAAAAGTAAAATTAACATCAAAAAGTTTTACATCACTTATTCAAGCGGTTAACAAAAGACAACAAGCAAAAGTTGCAAAATTAAATGAGCAAAGAGAACAATTGATGAAAGATTATAATACATCATATACAAATCTTACTGATGCATCAAATACAGCGGTAGACAACAAAGAAATTGCTATAGATTCATTTGAAGAAAATATTGATGAGTTGTATAAATTAAAAGTTAAGATCATTAATATTGAAAGTAAATTGAATGGACTAAATAATAGACTTAGTGTTGATACTAGAAAAATAAAAAAAGCAAATATGCATTTTAGTACTTTAGAAAGAATTGTAAATGCTGCAAAAACTAGACTTGAAGCAAATCGTACAAAAAATGAATTAAAAGATAATCTAAATGATATGTTTGAGGATAAAAAGTATATTTCAGCAGCTAAGACTCTTGAAAGTATTAAATCACCATATGACTTTTACAAGCCAATTGAAAGAACAGAGAATGATAATGTTAAAGAGGATGACAGTGGTAAATATGATGAAAATCCTGTAGAGGTAAGTATTGCTGATCCAATAAAAGATCCAGAGTTTTATACATTATTTAAGCAAATTGTTGATGATGGAGATAACATAATCAAAAAAGATACAAGATCTGATATAAAAGTAGGTAATGTTGCACCTGTAGAGAAAAAAGAAACAGTTAGTGATGATCCTAAAAACTTTACTACTACAATCAATCAAACAATATCAAGCGCTGATTCTACAGCTAAATCTAATAATGAAAAGCTTGATAATTTATTAAATCTATTAGGTTCATATGGTACTGCTGACACAGTTAAAGAAAAAACACCAATAGTACCACCAACACCAGTAGTTGTTGATTACGATGATGTCAATGAAAATGTTAAACCGGTTATTAAAGGTAATGCAAATGATATTAGTGTAAAAACTGATGTTAAAGAACCTGCACCTGGTGTAAAGGTAGTACCAGTTTTAAGAAAAGAAACAAGTGCAGCTTTAGATGAAATGGGTGGACGAGTTGTTGAAGAAACTCCTAAAGTTGAAAAACCACAGAAAATATTAAATGTAACTGCAAAACTTGCTAATCCAGTTATGACACCATATGATTATGTAAAGAAGTTAGTAATTTCTTACAGTGAGGCTTATGATACTCCTGATTACGATAAAATAAAAAGCGTAGTATTAAATAATTATCCAGATTTAGATGATAATACTTTTGCGGCATATTTTGGAAGAGCATGTGGAGAAATGTTTAATATTGAAAGAGAACATGGTTCAAGGAAGATTTAATTCTTCTTTTTTTTTGCTGTCATATAATTTAAAAGAGGGATAGTATGAAAAACATAATAAATTACTATTATAATTTTGATATAACAGAACTTAGGAACATTAATAATGATTATGTGTTTAAAAATAACGGCAAATCATATCTTTTTTGTAGAATAGATGATGAATTTAATTATAGAGATTTTGAATTACTACTTTCAGAAATTAATAAATTTAAAGTATTCCATACTGTTGTTGCAAATAGGAATAATATGTTGTATACGTTTGATGGCATAAACAGATATATTATGTTTAAATTAAATTTTGTTGGAAATAGATATATATCTATTGATGATGTTGTTGGATTACAACAAATAATTGTTACTTCAACTAAACTTAATACTAATTTTGATTGGCTAAACCTTTGGAAGCACAAAGTTGACTATTTGGAATATTATATGAATACCAAAGACAATATAAATGATGAGATAAAATGTATTTTTTATTATTTTATAGGAATTTCTGAAAATTCTATTAAGTATATAGAACATATACTTGAATTAAGAAAAAACAGCATAGATAAATTATCAATTTGTCATAAAAGACTTAATACCAAATATACATTGTATGATTTTTATAATCCCATAAATATTGTTATAGATCATGCATCTAGAGATATAGCTGAGTATTTAAAAAGTATGTTTATAAATAAAGACTACAATTCAAAAAAAATAATTGATTTAATTAGCAAAATCAATTTATCTAATTTTGGATATGGTCTGTTATTAGGAAGAATAGCATTTCCTACATTCTTTTTTGATTTAATAGATAGGCAAGAAACATTGCAATTTTCTGAGAGTGAAATATTAGGGATTTATGATAGGGCGAGTGAATATGAGCAATTTATATTTATGGTATTTAATATAATAAAAAATACTAAGAAAATAAATATTCCTAGTATTGGTTGGCTTGCTAAAAGACGTTAATTTTGTATAACTTCAACTTCCTTTACTTCAGGTATTTCATTTATAAGCATAGCTTCAACACCATCCTTAATAGTAAAATCTATTAGACCGCATTCGCTACATGCACCTAGCATTTTAACATATACTATTCCGTTTTCAAATTTTACGAATTCTATATCGCCACCATCTGCGATTAGATATGGTCTTAAGTCATCTAAAACTTTTATAATTTTTTCACTAGTTGTCATTATATCACCAAAATCAGTATATCAGATTATTGTTAAAAAGCAAAGTTGAAAGTTATGCTAATTTTTGATATAATTAAACACGAGGGCGTGTATAAAATGAAATATGAAAGTGGTAAAATAATAAAGGGATGTGTAACTGGTATAGAAAGCTATGGAATTTTTGTTAGTTTTGATGAATATTACAGTGGATTAATACACATTTCTGAAGTTTCAAATAATTTTGTTAGAAATATTGGTGATTATGTTAATATAGGTGAAACAATTAAAGCAAAGATATTAGAAGTAGATGATGATTCTTGTCAATTGAAGTTAAGTATTAAGGATATTAATTATAGAACTAATAAAAGGAATAGAACAAAAATTGAGGAGACTGGTACTGGATTTGAACTTTTAAAAGAAAATTTAGATCATTGGGTAAATGAAAAAACAGGTAATAATACTAAAAAAAATCAAAAATTTTAAAATAATGTTGACAAATGTAAATCATGATGATATATTTATAAATGTCTACGCGGTATGTTTTTTGGGCGATTAGCTCAGTTGGTTAGAGCACTTGCCTTACAAGCAAGGGGTCATAGGTTCGAGTCCTATATCGCCCACCATTAAGTGCCGAAATAGCTCAATTGGTAGAGCAACTGACTTGTAATCAGTAGGTTACGGGTTCAAGTCCTGTTTTCGGCACCATTTTTATTGGAGAGGTAGCGAAGTGGCTAAACGCGGCAGACTGTAAATCTGTTCCTTTCGGTTCGATGGTTCGAATCCATCTCTCTCCACCACGTATTTTGCCTCGTAGCCAAGCGGTAAGGCACGAGACTTTGACTCTCGCATGCGCTAGTTCGAATCTAGCCGAGGCAGCCATATTTTTGTTCCGCTAGCTCAGTCGGTAGAGCATTTGACTTTTAATCAAAGGGTCTGGAGTTCGAATCTCCAGCGGGACACCATTTTGTTATTACCAGGTTTACCTGGTTTTTTGTTTGAAAAAAAATACTTTATCAGTATATTATAGTAATTAATGTTAAAAATATGGATGAAAGTATTTTTGTGTTGTTTATAATACACTTTTATATATTTAGTATTTTACATTATTCTTAAAGCATATTAATATATAATCAGGAGGATTTAAAATGTTACAAAAATTAAATAAATTTTTAAACTCGTCAATTGTTATATCTGGATTAATGCTTTTGATTGGGTTAATACTTATAATATATCCAGAGATGTCTTTTGATACTTTGACTTATGTACTATCTGCAATGTTAATTATTAATGGATTATATTTCATTATTGAAAAAGAATCTAGTATATTATTTTCTGGTTTTTTGATGCTAGGTGTTATTGAATTATTACTTGGCATAGTAGTAATATTAAACCCTAATATAATTAAAACATTATTACCAATTGTATTTGGAATAATTATGGTTACAAAATCAACATTAGATTTAAGAATATCAATGTTATTAAGTAAAAATGGTTATGATAATTGGTTGTTAATGTTAATTCTTTCAATTATACCTATAATTTGCGGTTTAATTATTATATTAAATCCAGCATTTGGTGCAACAGTATTAACTACATATATTGGTATCGTTATAGTTATATATTCTGTTTCTGCTTTTGTAGATACTATTATGATAAAGAAAGATATAAAAAAGATATCTAAGATGCTAGAAGAATAGAATTTAGTTAAAAATAATATGAAATTATAAAATAAATGTTGACATCGATAATTTATATGGTATAATTGTAGATGTCTACTTGATGCGGACGTAGTTTAATGGTAGAACCTCAGCCTTCCAAGCTGACTACGTGGGTCCGATTCCCATCGTCCGCTCCAATTGAATACAACTTACGAACCTATTATGGTGTCGTAAGTTTTTTAATGTCTAAAATCTAACCCACTGTTAGCTTGGAAGACATATATAGATGTTCTCTTTCTAGGAAGGAGGACATTTTTTAATGCTTAATTTTAAAACAATAGAAACATTAAAACCTAACTCAACTATTATTGATATTATTAAATGCTATGACTATAAAACAAAAAATGGTAAAGTTAAAATTCTTGAAAACACAAACTTAAAGTTTATTGAACCTGCCGAATATTTAATATTATCTCCTATAAAACTCACTATTTATGAGTACAAAGTTAATGAAATATCTAATAAGCAATTTTATATAAAAGAACATAATGAAAAATACACATTGCAAGAAATATGTAAAATTTTAAAAAAATTATAATTTTAGACTTAACTTTTTGCTTTCAAAGTGCCAAACAAGTGAGAGGATAACTTCTCTCAAATAAAAAAGAAAGGAGATGATTTTGTGAGATGTGGAGTTTATGTTAGAGTTCTTACGTAATACATAGGCAGACACATTATCTTCTTTTATTTCAAGAGATTGTTTATTTATACTAAAACCATAATGTCCCATATCACTACCAATTTTTAATTTATTGTTTGGTAGATTATCTTTAATCATTTCGCCAGTTTTTAGAATAAATTTAATTTTATATAAATCTTCTTTACCATTATCTAACTTTTCGCCAATAATAATTTTATCCACTAAATTATTAAATATATCTTCATTAAATTTAGTTAGTCCTTCATATTGTTGTAAAATCTTTGTAATATTATTTATTTGTTCTAATTTTTCTTTACGGGATAATTCTAAATCTTTATTATCAGCAAGTTTGTTTTCTAACTCTTTAATTTTATTAGTTATTTCTATTTCTTTATTATTTAGTATTTCTTGTGATATTTTATTATCTAATTTTAAGTCAATTAAATTAGATAATCTATTTTGAAGATTTAAAATATTTTCTTTTATTTTATCTGAATTAAAGTTATTGTTTTCATTAATTGCTTCATCAACTTTCTTAATAAAAGTATTAATATATTTATCTTTATTTTCAAACAATTTATTATAAACTTTAATAAATATATCTTCTAATTCTTCTCGTTTATAATGAAGTAAATTAGAACACTCAATTTGATTTCTATAACTTCTGCAAACCCAATAAGCTATTTCTTTATTATTACTTCTAATTTTATATGAACGTCTTATAAATCTTTCTCCACACATACCACAATAGATTTTACTACTAAATGGATACTTTCTACTGAACTTATCTCTATTGCCATCAGGTTTAACTATCTTACTTCTTTTTTCTAATAGTTCTTGACACTTATTCCACAACTCACGCGATATAATTGCTTCGTGATGATTAGATGTAAAATATTGTTCTTTCTCGCCATAATTAACCTTTCTTTTATGAGAGATTACATTATCAGAATAGTATTTACCACTTCTTAAATCGCCAACATATTTTTCATTAGTTATTATTCTTCTTACCGATGCATGACACCATTTTCTACCTGTTGGACTAGGTATTCTTAGTTCATTTAGATTAAGTGTAATAGTTCTAAAACCAATTCCTTTAGAGTATTCTTCAAAGATATAAATAATAATATCTTTCTTACTTTCATCTGGGTATATTATATCTTTTTCTTTATCATATAAATAACCAAATGGTGCATACTTACCAACCATACCACCACGTTTCATTTTCATTCTAACACCGGCTTTAACATTTTCTGATATAGATTCACTTTCCGCTTGAGCGAATGCACTATATAAAGTCAAAAACAATTCATTAGATAAACCTAGTGTATGGATATTTTCTTTTTCGAAAAATACATCAACTTTATGTTCTCTAAGTAGTCTTACACAGTTTAAAGTATCAACAGTATTTCTTGCAAATCTTGAAATAGATTTTGCAATTATTAAATCTATTTTTCCATTAATAGCGTCATTCATCATTTGATTAAATCGTTCTCTTTTTTTAGTTTGTGTACCAGTTATACCTTCATCAGCATATATTCCTACGAACTCATAATTTGGATTTTCTTCAATCATATTTTTATAATGTATTCGTTGAGATTCATAACTTGTTTTTTGTTCTTCGTTATCAGTCGAAACTCTACAATAAGCACAAGCACGTATTAATTTTATTTCTCTATTTTGTTTTATACATATAGTTTTTAAAGTTGGTTTTATTATTTCCACATTGTTATTATTCATTTATTCCTTTCCTAATTGTTGAATAATAGCATATTTCAAATAATATTTTTATTATGCAAAACCATAATTAGAATTGTTTAATTTATTACGTTTTGCATATTCATTTTCAATTTTATTTTTAATCTTTTTGTATTCAATATCATTAATTAAGTTATTATCTTTTATAAATTCTAACATAGCAAGCTCAGCTATATAAGCTCTTAAATATTCATAATGTTTATCACTTTCTTTCATCATAATTTTATTACCCCCTTTAAATTCTTAAACAATTCATTTCATAGTTAAGCACCAACTTTCCTTAAACTTCTTTAAAAATTATAACGCGCTTATTTATTTTTTACAGCCCATAAAAAAATAACTAGTGATATAGCTATAAATCTAATAAAACTATCGGACATAAAATTATTAAAAACAATATAATTTATGGCCATAACTTCGACCATTAAAACAAGTGTTTTTTTAAAATCTTTGATCATAATTTAATACTCTATATAAAGCAGGATAAACCTGTTTACAAACAACTCACCAGTAGTGAGTTTTCCCTTATTTCATAAAGGTTTAGTAAAAATATAAGTGTTTACATTTTAAAATGTTGTTATACAATCGTTAACTTTTGTTTCTTATAAAATAAGGGGTGTATAACAATCGTACACACTTTTTAGATAGTAAAAATTGCAATTTTCGGCTAAAATCAAGACATTATTTTACTGATTTATAGTCCATCTTACGACCATAAAAATTATAACATCGGGGAATTGGTTGAATATGAATTATTATAAAATTAGTACCCTTAATGGAGGTATTTGCACCTAATTATTTCATATTCTACTATATTGTATCATTCATTTATTTTAAGTCAATAAGGATAAAATATTGAATAAATTACGCCAAATATGTTTTATAAAATCTTTGTGAACTATTGTAAACACTAGAATATTTAAAATAGATACTTTGATAGATAAAACTCTATTGACTGATATATTTAATTTTTTATTAGCATAATTTAACAAAAAATATTGAATTAATGGTATAATTATAATTAAGGTGAAACAATGGAACTATACAAAGGCAAAAATTGGGATGTGATTTTTGGTGATTGGTGTCAAGAATTTGTTGGTTATTGTATTATGGGAAATGATAAAGAATCTTTAAGTGAATTAACACCAGAGGCTTGGGATGAATTAGGAAAACTAGAAAAAGAACTTGAAAGAGTTTGTAAGAAAGTATTTGGTACAACTATGTTTAACTTTGCTTGTTTAATGAATAATGCTTATAGAAATAATGAGAAATCACACGTACACTATCACTTTGTGTCACGATATAAAAATGAATTAAAATTGTTTGGTAAGGTATATAAGGACAAACATTTTGGCCATAACTTTTGGAAATGGGCTTTAAGTAAATTTAAATGTCAAAAAGATATTTTTACAAAAGAAGAACGATTGAAAATTTATGAGATGATGAAACAAGAATTTAATATTGGAGGAAATTTATAATGACAACTATATATATATTGAGACATTCTCAACCTTTTAGAAAATTATTGGGAAACTATAATGCTAATGAACTAGAACAAATCAGAAATGAAAAGAATATGCTAAGTGTTGATGGCGAAAGACTAGCAGAAGAAATGAGTAGACGTGATGAATTGCAAAACATTGATGTACTTTACTCATCTCATTATGTAAGAGCAATGTGTACGGCAAAATATATTTCAGATAGAAATAATATCTTGCTAAATGTTGATGAAAGATTTGGTGAAAGAAGATTTGGTGTCAATGATATGTCCGAATTACCAAAAACTTTTTTTGAAGACCAATTTAGAGACTGGAATTATAAACTTGATAATGGTGAAAGTGCTAATGAAGTTTGTGAAAGAATGTATAACGGAATAATGGATGTATTAAGCGAACATCCTAATAAACAAATTGCCATTGTGTCACACGGAACGGCTATTTCAACTCTACTATCAAAATGGTGTGATGTAGTTTTAAATGAAGATACAAAATTGATAGAAATATACTTTAATAAGAAATTAGTGTTTGACGGAGACTGGAAATGTCCTGAACTATTTAAACTAGAGTTTGATGATAATAATATGCTAATATCAATAAATAATATCAGATAATTTAGGAGGTAATTTATGACACTACAAGAACAATATACAGAATTACAAAAACATAGAAAACAACAATCGTTAGATGTAATAAATAGCAAAAAAAGAATGGCTTGGGAATATTTTAGAAATCTAGTGTTGGTAAATAATTTAGAACAAAATGTGAGCAAAAGATTTAGTTTATTTTATGCTCCAGTAAGACAAATTAGAGGGTCAAATATGACTTGTTGGCCATTCCAAGATGGTTCAAAAGAAATATATATTGATGAGGCTTTTGCTTTAAATAACCCACAAATAACAAATATTCAAATTACTCACGAGGTTTTACACGGCTTGAGTCAAATGAAAGATGGAAATCAATATTTCTTTGGCCATCAGTATCAAGGAAATGGTCAAAGCATATACACTGGAATTGATGAGGCAACTACTCAATTATTTGCAGAAGACATTGAACAATGTCAGTTAGGCGAAGAAGAAGACTATTTATATTTTGTTAAAAATACAATGCGAGTTATGAAGATTATTTTTGGTGCTGATAAATTGGCAAATCAATATCTAAATAACAATAATCAGTTTGAGCAAGAGTTTGATAAACTTACTAATGGAAAATTTAATTCGTTTGCTAGTTTAATGAATGAGGTTTATACTTTAAGCAAAACAAAACATTACTCTAAACTTGATGATAAGGGCATTGAGTTATTAGAAACTAGAAAACAACAAATAATAAATTTTGTTAAAGGACTAGTTGAATCAGTTTCAAAAACTAACCCACAAATATCAGAAAATCTTTTAAATGAAATACAAGATAAGAATTTTACAAATCAAATTGGTGTTAAACAAAATAATATTGAATACGCATATTTTCTTCACGGAACGGCAAATCAAAGTCCGGAAACTTTAGAAGATATTTTCAATAATGGTTTGATATTAGAGGGTGATACATCATTAAGTCTACATTCAACGTTAGCCCCAATTAGTGACGAAGATATTAAAAAACAAGGTTTAGAAAGTATAATGCAGTCATACTCTCAATTAGAAGACTTTAATTCAGTATTTCTAATTAAAATACCAAAAGAATATTTATCTTGTATGCCTCATAGAGACGGAAGTGTTGATATTCCTATGCCACTATGGAAAAATACTGGCAATGGAAGTAGTGTTTTTTGTCCTCACTTAATTCAAGGTGTATATAATAAGAATATTAACCAAGGTATTACTAATACAAACTTCTGCCCAATATATAATCCTAATGGTATGGCATATTCTTGGGAACAATTTAATGTTTTTGCTGGCTATGATAGAACTGATTTAATGAGCGAATATAAACAAAGGCAACTTACTTCTTTCGTGCAACAATATGCAAGTGATAATGCTAGAGGAACTTTTAATCAAGTAGTTAGATATTATCAAAGTAAGTTTGGACAATTAGCGCAACCCCAATTATTTGATAGTAGCGAATATAGAATGTTATTAGAGCAAACTATAAATCAAAATAATAATTTTAAAAAATAATTAAAAACGCAATTTTTTGCGTTTTTTCAACAATTATTATTTTAATTTGAAATATACTATTTTAAAGTCCTAATGATAAAGTTATTACTAATTTATCAATATGGACTTTTCCTTGTTTTGTACCTGTACCAATAGTAATATTGGTATTTATTTTATAATCAAAATTTATTATATCTAATGTTTTAAAATAATACGGTATATGCGTTCCATAGGAGTATCAACTGAAGATCAAGCTCGTGAAAGATTTAGTTTACCAGAACAAAAAGAAAGATTAGAAGCCTATTGTAAGTTTAATGATTATAATATTGTCGAATACTATAAAGATGCTGGTATAAGTGCTAAAACTGGGAATTATAGACCTGAATATTAAAGAATGTTAGAAGATGGGAAAAACGGAAAAATAAATATGTTTATTGCTCTTAAATTAGATAGAGTCGTTCGTAGTGTTAAGGATTGGAAATCACTAATTGAATTTACTTAAAAATATAATATAGACCTTGCGCTTGTAAATGATAAGATTGATACTACTACTGCTAATGGTAAAATGGTATCTCGTATTATGCTGAGCGTATCTCAAAATGAAATAGAAAGAACTAGTGAAAGAACAATTATTGGCCTTGAAGGAGCTATTAAACAAGGCCATATTCCTGCAAGAGCACCACTAGGTTATAAACATATAGATAAAAAATTAGTTCCAGATCCACTTACTAAAGATATTGTAGTAAGAATATATAATTTATACTTTGAAGGAAAATCTTATTATAATATTGCAACTATTTTTAATAAAGACAAAGTCTTGGCTAAAACAAATTGGTGTGATACTGGAATACTTAGAATTATCTCTAATGAAGTATATAAAGGGGATTATGTTCATGGTAAAAGAACGAATCATCCAACTTATTATAAAGATGTTGTAGAGCCTATTGTGAGTAAAGAACTATGGGAAAATTGCCAAGTACAGAAAAAGAAAAATCAAAAAAATTATATGAGAACTCAAACTTATATCTTCTTACAAAAATTAAAATGTCCTAAATGTGGTAGAATTCTTGCAGGTGGTGCTTCACATAAAATCAAATCTGATAAATGGTACTTCTACTATAGATGTGAAAGTTTTAAAAATAACATTCATGAAAATAAAATTGAAAGATTCTATTATTAGTTTTATTAGGCAAGTAGATAACACTAATAAGGAATATGATAAAATCCAAACTTTATCTAATACATTAATTAATGCTCACGAACAATTAAAAAATAAAAACAATAAAATTAAAACTCTAACTGAAAATAATGAGTTGTTTAATTTAAGAGTTAAAATTTTAAATAATACTATTAAAGAAAAAGATAACGAAATATCATTTTTAAAATCTAAAATACACGATATACAAAATACCATTAATTATTGGAAAGATAAGTTTGAAAAACTAATATCATTTCTACATAGTAAACTTCATAGTTGGTATGATAAAGATGATAAATATATTGATGTTGTTAATAATATGTATAAAGATGATGTTTTAGATAATGATGATATTGAAGAATTAGATTTAGGCAAAGGAAAAGATGACTTTGAGAGATAACCTCATTGCCATCTTTTATTTACTTGTTTTAAACAATTGACGTGATATTGCTTCATCTACCGGTGGAACATAATCAACCAAATAAAGCCCATATAAATGACCATATTTTTTCATTACTTCTTGAACTCTACTTAGTTCTCCAGTTTTATCAAACAATATTTTAGATTCTACAAGTTGCTCAACTCTATGAACTTCACTAGGATTCATAGCGGTTGTTGAATATCTATTTTCATAATCATAATCAAATACAACATTGACCCCAGTCTTATTACTTTCCGCTATTTTAAAATTTAATTTATCCATTAATCTATCATAAGGATAATAATCTACTCCTGATTCTAATAAAACTACTATATTTAATGTCCCTTTACTATGCTTTGAATCTTGATAATTTGTTAAATAAACAGAATCTACATTATCATCTTTGTATAACCTTTTAATAGTATCAGTTAATTCTTGTGATAAAAATGAATGTTCTTCATCTGTAAGATTTATTCTTTCTTTTACTACTTTATCTAAATATAGTAAATTATTTGTTCTAGCAATTTTTAATATATTAGAAAATTCGGAAAATTGATTATCACCCGCATATATAGTTTTATCCCATTCATACCATATATCAAATGCATCTTTTGCACCATCTTTTACCATTTGTTGAACTCTTGAACTATTAAAAACAACATTATTTTTTTGATCATCTAATGAGTGGTGCATTCCTTTATCTTGGTAAATCTTTGCTTGTAAATCAGCTTCAATTTTATCACAATAATGTGAACATTTTGCTTCTGGTGTTTCTTGTTCATCAAATTCATATAATAGAGCTAATAAACTATCTTTTTCTTTTAGATTACCTAAAGCGTTTCTCATAGCTTGATGTTCAATTTCTTTTTTCTTTTCTGGAGTTATTCCATCAAATGGTGTAATATCACCAATCAGTGTTTCTCCAGTTTCATGTATAACTAACATTTTTAATTCTTTATCAGTATCAAAATTATATTCAAATTCAGAATTTAATACCATTGCTAAACTTATAGTTCCAATTACATGTTCAGATATTGTTTCAATTCGGTCTGATTTAACATTCCAATGTTTACTATCCCATCCAGTTCTTACCTTATTTTTTAATCTAAAGTTTAAATAATAAAATCTAAATATTTCTTCACATTCAGAAGGTTGTTTACTACATAGTGAAGATATAATAGTACTTCCTTCTTTAATTAATTCTGATTGTGAAGTGTTATTTTCTTTCTCTTTAATTAATTTAGTTAATAAAAGGTCTAGCATTTTATACTTAAATACTAATTTACCATTTTCAGTATTTATATCTCTTGATTCTACTATTTCACTAGCATATTGATTTCTTAATTTTAAATTTTCAAAATCATAATTATGATATGAAATACTAAATTCAGAAAGAAGTAACATTCTATATATTTTTGATAAATCACTTGTTTCCTTAAATTCAGAATCAATAGCAGTTGCTAATATCATACTACCAAATAAGTGATCTGCTACACTATAATTATTTGGTCCATCAATAATTTTATTCTTTAATTCATTAGAGCAAATATAAAAGTTTAATGATTTTCTTATTTCATCTAATTTTTCCATATTATCCCCCATAAATAAGTAATTTAGTAATATTATTGCACATATTTCTATTATTTTTATAAAAAACATAAATTTGCTTAATTATAATAGGATTTATTGTTCAAATATGCTATAATTAAAATAGATTTTGTATCATTCAATAGAATGCTTCTTTTTTTGTTAGGAAATATATATATATATATGTGTGTTATAAAGATATAATTGAATTACTAAGTAACAGTATACAAATAATTGGAATATTTGCAGCAATTATCATAGGTCTTGTAGTATCAAAAATACTATCAATAAAAGCTGAACAAGATGATTTAAAAATTAAAATAAGTGATGGATAAAAAGAACTAAAAGTTATGAAAAAACAAAATAATAATATTAATTTTATATTTAAACTATTAAATAAGAAAAAAGTAGCACTATGTTTATTTATGGAAGCACTTTTGGATTTTATTTATTATATTATACCTTATACATTTACTCTTTTCTTAACATTACCATTTACAGTAGAAAAAGCAATAATAGTTGCGACTATTTTTATTAGTTCTAAAACTGCTAGAGCATTTATATTATATTTAGAAAGAAAAATAATGCATAATTATTTGTATGAATATTCTAATGTCCAATATTTAGAGTATTATAAGAAATTAACAAGAGTGCCAGTTGAAACATTATCAAAATATCAAACAGGTTATTTAGAAAGCATAATTGAAAAAATATCTAATCTTGTTAAAAAAATAATAAGTACCGAATATATTGGAATAATACTATCATTTTCATTTTTCTTTTATACTGTATTTAATCAATCCAAAATCTTATTTATAATTTCATTGATTTTAAGTGTTTTATGCGTGTTAATAAGCATATATATTTTAAAAAAATCCAACAAATATGTTGAAGAATTATATGATAAAGAATACGAATATTCCTCAATGTATCAAGATTTTATTAGTAATATTAGAACAGTAAAAGCATTGAACAATGATAAATATTTTGAAAAAATAATACAAAGAGAAGGAACAGAGTGCTATAAAAGGCAAAATAAATATATAAAATGTTATTCATTGGAAGAAATAATTAGAAATATTTTAATAGTTATTCCTTTTGCTTTAGCGATTATAAAAAGTATTTATGATCTTTCTAATGGAATAGATACGCTAGGAGTAATTACATTTTATATATCTCTTTATTTAGAAATGGGATTCATTTTTGATGAATTGTCTGGAACCATTGTGAGCTGTTTTGAACTAAATGCATTAAGAAAAAAGGTTGTTCAGTTGTTTAATAAAGTTGATGAAAGAAGTCTTCTTAATACTTTTGATAAAATTGAATTAAAAAATATAGACTTAAAGTATAAAGAATCAAAGTTTAATATAATAGTTGATGATTTAACAATAAATAGAAATGATAAAATTTCAATTACTGGTAAATCTGGACAAGGGAAAACATCTGTAATAAATCTTATATTAGGAAATATAAATTCATATAAAGGAACTATTAGTATAGATAATTATGATATAAAAGATGTTAGGTTAGATATTGGAATTGTTAGTCAAGAAATAGAATTGTTTAATATGTCAATAAAAGATAACTTATGTTTAGATAAAAAAATATCAGACAACGAAATAGTAAACTATTTAAAAGAATTAGAATTAGATGAAATTTTAATGTTTGAAGATGGAATATACACTGTGGTTGGTGAAAAAGGGTTAAAATTATCAACTGGTCAGAAAAGACGAATAAATATTTTAAGAAGCTATCTTATGAATAAAAGTATTTATATATTAGATGAACCAACTTCAAATTTAGATAAACACACTGAAGAAATCGTTGTTAATTTTATACTAAAGTATTTTAAAAATAAGACATTAATAATTGCAACACATAACGATAAAATAAATGAAATATGTAATAAGTTTTATCATTTTAACAATCACAGATTGGAATTACAAATTCTATAGTGTTATTATTGGAAAATACTTTTAAAAAATAAGTTTATATGCTAGTATATAATGTAGTTTAGGGGGATTATTATGGCAAATTTAAGTATAGGATTTCTTTTTAAAAAGAAATATATTACATATCAGTTAAAAAAATGGGAAATATTTGAATTTATTGATTACACTACAGCCATCAGTTTTACAAATTCAAGTTATAATGCGAAATATAATATTATAAGTGGTAGCAACACAGGTAGTTATGCAAGCTCAATTAATGAAAATGCAAATGGAGGAGATTTAGTTTTTTTAACTGATAATTTAGCTGGAGCTATACAAGAAAATGAAAATTCAGTAGATTTTGTTGAAATTAGGCAGAATAAACTTTCTAGAACTGCTAAATACTATATTAAAGAAGATGATAAATTAATTCAATTAGCCAATAATAATTTAATAAACTTTTTAGAGAACGAGAATTTTAAAGTTAAATCGGAATTTGATGAAGGGGAATTTGAAAAAATAACTGATATTTCTACTATGTATGCTTCTATTAAAAAAACTATAATTTCACAAGATGAACAGATAATGCAAATCCTTACTGCATTATTTAAAAACCAAAAAGTGGTTGATTCGGATTTAGATATTGATTTAATAGCTAAATTAAAAGAAAATATATTAATATATGGTTCAACAGGAACGGGAAAAACAGAAATTTTAAAGAGGATTTCAAAGTTATATAACATTCCAATTGTTATTGAAGATGCAACATCTCTATCAGAAACTGGATATCAAGGCCGCAAAATAACCGATATGCTTGAAGATTTGTGTTTGGCCGCTAATGGTAATATGAAATTGGCTGAGAAGGGCATATTAGTAATTGATGAATTTGATAAGCTAGCAGAGAAATCGGGAGATAATCAATCTCATGTGTCAAGATTGGGAGTTCAAAGATCTTTACTAAAATTATTAGACGGTACATTGTTTTATTTTGATAATAAGCAATTTGATACTTCAAGATTGACTATTGTCGGTGTAGGTGCATTTACAGGAATAATAGATGGAGATGATTATAAAAAACTTACTACAGAAAATTTCATGAAATACGGAATAATGCGTGAATTAATTGGTAGATTTTCGAAAACCATAGCAATGAATCCATTGCAAAAAGAAGATATAATTAAAATATTAAAAAATTCTGATTTTAGTCCATTAAATACATACAAAAAGTTGTTTGAGATGCTTCAAGTACAATTTGAATTTAACGATGATTTCATTGATTATATTGCTGATTTGGCTATTGCTAAAAAGAGTGGAGCAAGAAGTTTAAAAACTGTTTTTGACGAATGTATAAGCAGCGCCTTATTTAGAATCTTTGCTGGTGAATATTCAGGAATATTATTAACAAAACCAAATGCTGAGGATGAAAAACCATATGTTTTAACAAAAACAAAAAATAAAAAGGGTTTATTTAAAAAACGCTAATTCATATTAAGTACATAAAAAAAGCACCATTATTTTAGTGCATACAATATCAGAGTCAATTACTTGGATTTTTTTTAATTATATTTTTATTGGAGAAGAAATTTCTTCTGTAATTGGTTTAATACTTACTATTTGTTGTGTCATTTCAATAGTCCTTTTATCTGCTATTTCTAATGATTGAGTAAAGGCATCAACATCTTTTTTAGAACAGTAATTATCAATAAAATCTTCTATAGCATCTTGGGCTAGTCCCATTTTATTATGAAGTGATTCTCTTTTTTCGGGAGTATCAATATCACTATAAGAAACATAAAGTGCATTTACTAAAACATCAAACTTTTCAGCCAATAATTTACTTTGTTCTTCGCCAATATATTGAATCCAACTGTCATCGCCAGAAAATTGTGAAATTCTTATTACTTTTGCAAGATCACTATGTTGTAATAATTGTGTAGCATAATAACCAGCAAGTTTATATGAATCAGCTTTTTGCTTTCTTCCAGTCATCATTTCTAATATTTGTGCTGTTTCTACATCATTTAAAGCTTCTTCTATTCCTATCATATCACTTTTCTCTTCAACAATACCATTCTCTTGACTGTATGAATAGGTGTCTCTAATAAGTCCTGTTGAATCAATAATTTTTCCGTTTTCAACTTTTGTTTTTCCGTATCCTTTAATTGAATGACATATTTCATGAATTAAAGTATTAGTTTGATTATCATTGCTGAAATCAAAAGACATATATGGATCAGAATAAACCTGTTTTAAATAAATAATAGGTTTAGCCACAACCTGATTATCTTTTACTTTTATTTCATTGTGATAGAGTGCCACAGCAAGAGGCGGAATTTTCCAATCTTTATTAATATCGAAGTATGAATTTAAAAAAGTTTTTGGGTCTTCATCTTTTCTTTGAAAATGTATTTCACAATTTGATAAGGTAGAAAGTATAACTTCTTTATTTTCTTCACCATAATATTTAATCAAATTAGGAATTAATTGACTTAAAAAATTAGTTAATTCATCACTGTATCCAAACTTGTTTTTTAAACCTATTAAGTATTCGTCCACTTATGACACCTGCTTTCTATCTTCATTAATACAATTAATAAGCATCAATAATTCAGCTTTTATTATGTATAAATCTCTAAAATTGATATTTAATAAATCAGATTCTGACATTTTCCTATCTTCACCACTTTTATAATTATATGGCATATCAATTAATTCAAGATTTCTTTCATTTAAAAATGATTTAAGTAACAATGCAATTTTAATTATTTCTTCATTGTACTTATTTCTCTTTTCATCTAATCCCAATTTAGAAAAATTTTTAAATAATTCTTCGTATTCAATCATTATATAACACTTCCTAACATTTTTATATTTTTCATTTATACATTCATTATAGCAAAATTTAAGCATATAGAATAGAAAATTCAAACTAAGTAGTTTAAATAGAACTATCATATGGCTTGAAGTTGAACAACACTTACTTATTTAAACAATAGATGGCAATAAACTACTAGCCTGTATAAATAAGAGAATTATAACGTCATCAATTCACCTTTTGCACTTGTAAAAATGAGTTAAAAATATGGGAGAATTAAAAAATTTTTTATATAGTACTCTAAATCTTTAAATATTGTTTTATTTTAAAGGTATTTATTATTCTTAATAGGAATGATATGTGACATAACATAAGCAACATTAGTGCCTGTTATACTTTTAATGCAACAATTATTTATAACTGGAGTAGTATCAATAAATCTTCCAATCATATCAATTTTTCTTTTTAGTTTATCACTTATTATAATTTGTTTGTTTCTATATTTAACATAAAATTTAGCTCCTTTACATGACAAAAATACTAACTAAAAATAGTTAGTATTTATTACTCTCAAAAGTTAACTTCCGAGTATCAATCAATTTGGAGCGAATGGTGTGGACATTTACAGCTTTTATTAATATAAATTGGTTCTGCAAATTCTTTGTGCAAATTGTAATTTCTAGTTATTTATTTCTATAAAATTTTTTAAATATCTAGTACCACTATTTAGTGTGATTTTTATTTTTTGCTGCTTTATTAATCTTTCTATTAAATAAACATACATTATATCAATCAAATATACATCTTTCATAAGTGTTGCTATTAATTCAGACATTTCTACTTTTCCTAATGATTGTAAAGTATCTAAAATATAATGGTCATAATAATCCAGCTCAACAGATTTTATAGAACCTTGATCAATTACTCTTAAATCTGAATTCTCATAAACCAATTTTTTCCAGGTATTAGCATTTTCATTAATTTCTTTATTAGTTAATCTGTGTTCTAATCTAGATAATTCTTCTAGTTCATTTTCGTTCATTGCACTAGGAGAAGGACAATCTTTATCATAATCATCGCTGTATAGTACATATAATTTGTAATTGTATTCATTTATAATGCTACAAATATATAACATGATTAAATATGAATAAATATTTTTTTTACTAGTCCATACTCTTATTTTATTTCCTTTTTTTATATTATTTATAATTGTATCATAAGTATATTTAAAACTAGTATTTTTATTTTCGAAACATAGTTGTTTAGGTATTTTTGTTTTAAAATTTTCTACATTAGATAAATCGCCAATGTTAAATAAAACATTGAACATTAAAATATCATTATTATTAAGCTTGCTATTTTTCATAGTGAGATAACAAGAATCACCAAATACAACCTCTAGCGTGTTCATATTTTTACACTCCAATCTAGAAATAAATTTTTATAATATAGTCGTATTATATCATGGTATTAAATAAAATAAAAACCAATCTTACAACTTCACTATTTCTAGTCAGCATTTATTACTCTCAGAAGTTAATTTCCGAGCTTCCTATCAATTTGGAGCGATAACAAAGGTTATTCAAAACTCCTAATAGCAAAGTTGATAAACAACTAATCACTATAATTATAATTATTAACGTCTTCCAGTTTTTTTTGATTCCTCTAAATAACCAGCATTTGTTAATAATGTCTTTATTCCTTCAATATCTGCATATTTAATATAATATGGTACATTTATATTGTCTGTTGCTGCTAAATCATAAGCTGAATTAAATGCTTGATAAACTTTAGCTAGTGTAACTAGAGCTTTTTGATACATTGGGCTATCTTCTTTATATTTTACTAAATCTAAAGTTAGTTCTTTCATAGATATATCTAATTTTTCTAATACTTGTTCCATTATATCCCTCCTAAAACCATTATAGCATATACTTCAGTAATTCACAATAATCTTCTAATTCATTGATTTTAATTTTATTACCGAAGTTTTTGATATAAACATCATTAGAATAATTAAAAACAAGAAACATTATATTATTGATAATTACTTTGTGAGGTTCAACATAAGCCAAATTAGATTTATCAATTTTTCTAATACTTCCATTTATAAATGTAGGAGTAGTATTACAAAAATCACAAATAAATTCTAATTTCTTTTTAAGTGATTCATCAATAGGTATTTCTTGTTTGATAATATTAATCATAAACACCATCCTTTCTTTAGGATGATTTCTTTGTAAGACACAAAAAAATCAATCTTTCGATTGATTCTATATATCAAGTTCAAACTAAATAGTTCGAACAGATTCGTCAATGGAGCAAGTGAGGAGAATCGAACTCCCATCTTAGCCTTGGCAAGGCCACATATTAACCATTATACTACACCTGCATAAAATTGGAGGGCCTAGTCGGATTTGAACCAACGATCAGGGAGTTGCAGTCCCATGCCTTACCACTTGGCTATAGGCCCATGTACCAATAAATTATAACATATAATAAATATAAATATCAAGTAATATTACTTTATTTTATTTAAAATATTATAAATTTAGAACAAAAAAAGAATTTCAAAATAGAAATTCTTAAAATATTATTTACCCAAACCATTCTTAGTAAAGAAATTTTTAATAGTAGCTAAATCAGTATAACCACTGTTAACATCTACTATTTCTCCTTTTTGAACTATTAAAGTAAGTGGTGTACCCCATTCATTTTCTGTATAATAAGATAATGAATTATTGAAAGTTTTCCAATCATCTTCAGAAAATTTATCAGTATCAATATAATTAACAACTAAATCTAAATCTCCAGCAGCTTGTTTTAATATTGGAGAAAACTTTTGACAATATGTACAAGTTGGTCTTGCAACTAATATTATACTTTTTTCATCACTATTTATTATATTTAAATATTCATTTAAAGTAACTTCATTATAATCTTTAGGTGACTTACTATCATCTTTTTTAACAAATGATATTCCGATTGCTAAAGCTAATACAGCTAATGCTGCAATTACTATTCCAACTATTTTTAATACCTTCCCTACTATTTTTTCTTGTTTAGTATATTTTGTTACAACAACTAAAGTAGTTATTGATGCAATAAGTGTTATTAATACCATAACAACAATAGAAATTAATAAACCAGTGTTCATAAATTACCTCTCTTTCAAGTACAATTATACTACAAAAAAATAAGAATTAAAATAATAATTCTTACGTATTTTGTAATAAAAGCTTATTTTTTCTTATCATTTATGAGTTTTAGGATATCTTCTTTACCATTTAGAAGAGGTGATACTGATTGATGTCTATTTAAAACATTTATTATTTTAGCTAAAAACATAGAACAATCTACATCATAAAACCATTTTTTCTTTTTTAATTTAGGATTAATATAAGTTAAATTAGTAGTATATAGCATATCAAAAATCCCTTCTTTATAAGCCTTATCAAAGTTTTGAAGACCACTAGTAAATAAAGAAAACGTTCCAACTAAATATACTTTTTTAGCACCTCTTTTTTTTAGTTCACTAGCAACTTCTAACATAGAAGAACCAGATGCTATCATATCATCAACTACTATTATATTTTTATCTTTAACATCCTTTCCCATATATTCATGTTGAACTATAGGATTTTTACCATTTACTATTTTTGTTAGATCTCTTCTTTTATAAAACATTCCAACATCAGTATTTAACATATTTGCATAATATATAGCTCTATCCATTGCACCAGTATCAGGACTTACTACAAGTAAATTTTCAAAATCAAGAGTTTCTCTTTCAATAAAATCTTTTAATATTGAGTGTGTTGGATAAAAATTTTCAAATGACATACAAGGAATTGCATTTCTAATATTTGGATCATGAACATCAAAAGTTATTATAGCATTAACACCTAATCTTTCTAGCTCTTGAACAGCTAATGCGCAATCTAAAGACTCTCTTCCTTTTCTTCTATGTTGTCTTGATTCATAAAGTAGTGGCATTACAACAGTTATACTAGATGCTTGCCCGCTAATTGCTAATATAACTCTTTTTATATCCATAAAGTGTTCATCTGGCCCCATATGATTTTCATAACCAAACATATCATAAGTCATACTATGATTTCCAACATCAGATATTATATATACATCCTTATTTCTAATTGTTTCGCATATTTTTATTTTTCCTTCACCATTATTAAATCTAACCTCTTCTATTGGAACTAAATAACTTTTAGTTTCACCTCTTAAATTCTCTATACTATTATTTACTTTCTCTCCAAATTCTTTTATGTTACTCATAACAATAAGTCTTAAATCATCATTTTCAATTATTTGCATACTTCCTCCTAAAAACATAAAAAACCAGCACAAAAATAGTGCTAGTTTTTAAAATTACAATAAGATAAACAGTTGTACTTTACAAAAATAGTCATACCATACCTCTTACAATATAATTATAACAAAAAATCTTTTAATAAGAAATAAAAATTGCAATTTAACTATATTTTTTATTTATAATATGTATTAATTTATTTTATATATCATTTACATTTATAAGATATCTTTTAGTGTCATCACTAAGACTACTTTCTAAATATCCATTATTATTAATTATTGCTTTTTCAAATAAATTATCATTTTTATCACATGTAATTAATATTTTATTTTTTCTATATTTTTGACTCATTAAAATTATTAATTTAATTATTTCATCTTCATAGTTATTATAAGCTACGTTATAGCTTACATTTCCTCCGTTTTCAAGAAAGAAATCATTCAAATCTGGTCTAAATTCAATAACACCAAGTAACCTATTATCACTTTTTCTTATAATTAAATATGTAATAGTATAAATATAATTATCTTTATATTTTTTCTTTAATCTGTTTAAAAAGAACGTGTCAAAATCATCCTTTTTATCAACATTATAATCTAAGTTCTTATTAATATACTCTATTATCTCATTTTTAAACATAGTGGATGGTTTAATTAGTTTTATAGAAAATTCTTTTTCTTTATTTTTTATTATTTCATCTATATATCTTTCTTCTTCACTAAAAACACAACCACAATATTTTTGTATATAAAGACCAAGTCTTCTTGCCTTTTCATATCCTTTTTTAAAACCAGGTCTAAAATCCTTATATAAAAATTTTATATTATATTTTTTTTCTATAATTTTACCTGTTTTTTTTAATAATTCATGATTTTGATAAGGACTTATTAATAGAGTTGTCGAAAAAGCATCAAAACCACGTTCTTTTGCATAAATAGCAGTTTTTTCTAATCTAGAATAGTAACAATATCCACATCTATTATCTAATTTATCTACTACGTTTTTACAGAACTGTCTTAAGCCATAATAATCATCTATTATAAGTGGTATATCTATACTTTTAGTATAATCCTTTAATGCATTTAATCTTTCTTTATACTCTGTATATGGATGTATATTAGGATTATACCAATAACTTGTTATATCAATATTATCTTTTTTTAATGTATCTATACAATATACACTACAAGGCGCACAACATGTATGAAGTAATAATTTCATATCTTTACCTCTTTATCTCTTTAATTTACCAATATTTATTTGATTAAGTAAGAATCCATCAGTATCATATACAGGGAGATTTAATTCATATTTATTTAATAATTTAATAACGTCATGTAAAACATTACTATCTTTTGGAACTATTATACCCAAAAAATATCTTATAGGGATATGTTTTTCCACTATCAATTCAGAATTATCAAAAGCATTTTTTTTACACCTTAAATCACTTTCAATACATTTATCTATCATGATAGTAACATCATTTAACTTAAAAGATAATTCTCTTATTTTATCTGTTAAAATTTTATTCATTAATATATCTAAAGATGGATCAAATAATGAAATATAAGAATCTTTTGTAAATCTTATATTTCCTATTACCCTACCTGTAATATCATAGCCAAATTTTTTTCTTAATTGTTCTTTTGAATATAATCCACCATTTGTAATAATAGACTCAAGTTTAAATAACGTATTTGGATCATTATCTAATCCTATACCATGCGTAAAAACATTTTCATTTAACAATAAATTATATAATTCTTCTTCCATTTCTACTTCCCCACTTTTTCTAAAATATAATATCATAAATATCTTGTCATATCAACATAATTAAACTAAATATTTTTTACGTTAATTTTCTTAAATATAATTTTTCTTATAATATCAACTGGAACTACTGTTGATGAAATTATAAACATAATCAAAAACTCATTTATTAGAAGTGGTACCGTTCTAAACATTGTACCACCAAAGTATATCATTATTAATTGTATTATAGATATAAAACTCATAATAATTATAAACATAGGATTTTTTAGTAAATGTGCAAATATGTTTATTCTACTTGTATGTGCATTAAAGCAATTAAATATTCCTGCAAAAATGAATAATCCAAAAAATGCTGTCATAAACGAATCATAATTATTAAATAAATTTCGCATAAATGGTAATTTTAAAAATAAAATACAAAGCACGGTAGTATAAAGTCCTGTTATAACAATTTCACCTATCATGTACGAACATAAAATATTTTCGTTTTTCTTTTTTGGTTTTTCCGACATATATTCTAAAAGAGCTGGTTCATAGGCGAAAGCTAATCCTGCTAATGTATCCATAACCATATTTATCCACAGCATTTGTATTACTGTAACGGGAGTATCTACATTTATAAAAGGACCTATTATTGATATGCTAAGGGCACATAAATTAACTGTAAGCTGAAATATTATAAATTTTCTGATGCTTTTAAAAATTGTTCTACCAAATAAAATGGCTTTGCATATAGAAGAAAAATTATTATCTAATATTACTATATCAGATGCTTCTTTTGCAACTTCACTACCAGATCCAAAAGCAAAACCTACATCAGCTTTTTTTAATGCTGGTGCATCATTTACTCCATCACCAGTCATTCCTACAACTAAATCCATCTCTTTTGAAACCCTAACTAGTCTACTTTTGTCTTGTGGCATGCTTCTTGCAACAACTTTAAGTTTAGAAAGCATCTTTTTTAGTTCAAAATCAGATATTTTATTTAACTCATCAGACGTAAGTATTATATCGTCATTATTACTAATAAGACCAACCTCATTTGCTATAGAATAAGCTGTATCCCTATTATCACCTGTTATCATAACAACATTTATTCCAGCTTCTCTTACAATTTTAATAGCTTCCTTAGCTTCTTTTCTAATCTTATCTTTTATTATAATAGCTGCAACAAATGTAAGATTTAAAAAATCTGTTTCATTAGCATTATTACTAGTTGCAAGTACAATTACTCTATTTCCTTTTTTTTGTTCATCCTTTATTTTAAGATCAATGCTCTCTTTATTTAAAAAATCTCTTTTCTTAGCATCATCATCATAAAAGTATTTGCAATTTTTAAGTATAACTTCTGGAGCACCTTTTATTAAGTTTCTAGAAACCTTATCATCTATTACTGTTATCATATATTTGTTTTTACTATCAAATGCAATCGTTTTAATCTTTTTTATGTAATTATAATTACAAGGTTCTAAAAACTCCAAAAGACTTTTATCAGTTGTGTTTCCACCTATTACACCATTTTTATCATAGTATGACATATTATTAACTACCATAGATATCTTAAGCATTTTACTATATAAATTATCTTTTAAATCTTTTTCTTTTTTATACTCTTTTAAATTTCCACTTATTATCTTATCACAAGATAATTTTCCAGTTGTTATTGTACCAGTTTTATCACTAAATAATATATTTATACTTCCAGCGGTCTCTATTCCTACCATTTTTCTTACTAAAACATTGCTTTTAAGCATTCTTTTCATATTAGAAGATAAAACTAATGTTATCATCATAGGAAGTCCCTCTGGCACCGATACTATTATTATAGTAACTCCCAAAGTAAGTGCATAAATTATGTAATCTGCCATTAATCTAAAATTAGATATCGTCTCTATTATAGAAGATAATGCAAAATTATTGTTTATTACTATTACTGAAAAAAGATATGATATAACAGCTAAAAAAGCACCAATATATCCAAACATACTAATTGTTTTGGCAAGTCTTCTTAGTCTTAACTTAAGAGGACTATCTCCTGTTTTTTCTTTAAGTTCATTTGCAATTTTTCCATAATATGTATTTTCTCCAACTAAACTAACTTTAAACAAAGCACTACCATTATAAATAATAGTTCCTTTATATAATTTGTTTTTTTCTGTTATTTTACCCCCTATACTCTTTTCTTTATGAACCTCTTTAGATTCTCCATTTATAGCAGATTCATTAACACTTACATATCCATCTACTATATAACCATCTGCTGGAATTTTATCACCAGATTCTAATACTACTATATCATTTACAACTACCTCACTTGCATATATTTCACATACATTACCACTTCTTTTAACCTTACATTTCAATTTTTGAGATTCTTCTTGCAACTTGTTAAATGCCTTTTCACTACCATATTCTGATACTGAAGATACAAGTGACGCTAAAAAAATTGCTATTAAGATCCCTAGTGTTTCAAACCAATTAAAATCACTAAATAAAAAAACTATTTTAACAAAAAGTGCAATCAAAAGGATTTTTATTATAGGATCCCCTAAAGATTCTACTAAAAGTTTAATGAAACTATTTTTATTATCATTTGTTATCTCATTAGTACCATACTTTTTCCTTGATTCTAAAACTTCTTTATCTGTAAGACCACTATAATTTTTCATAATCCCTCCCTACTAAATGTTACTTTTAGATAAAGAAAATTATTATTATTTTTAAACGACAAATCTATTTACTTATTTTAAAAAAAGTGTATAATACTGTTGTTAAAACAAAGAGGTGAAGTTTGCCTATGAATAAATATAAAAAATTAGCAAAAGCTATATTATCTATTGATGAACAAGAATCAAATCTTAAAATTTCCAAAAATAAACTGGAAGATAGTATTGCTATTTCAAATGAATTTTATGATGACTTTTTTTCAAATTTACATGTTCCAAATATAGATTCTAAAGTTGCTATATATAGAAGAGGTTATCTAGAGGATTACAATGGAACTTGCACTGTTAACAGATATTTAGGAAACAGAGCTATTGATTTTAAAATATTCATTCCAAAAGAAGAAGATATAAAAAATGCAGTTACTATTACTCATGAAAAAGCTCATATATATCATGCGTTAAATAATAAGAAAATGTCTGAAGAGGTTCCATCTTTTATGGACATAATTCAAGCTATATATATTGATAGTAAATATTTTAACGGAATAAAAGATGATAATATTAACTATAAAATAAAACAAGCAAAAAAATCTGCAAAAATATACTTAAATAAAAGTAAATTATTTTATAGTGATAAATCTTTAGAGTATCAAATAAATTACATGAAAGATTTTTTAAGAACTATTATTTTATTAGAAAATTATCTAAAAGATAAAGAAAAAGTAAAATCACTTATATATACGAATTTATTTGAAGATAGTAAAAATCCTATTATTAAAGATGTTTATGTTGATGATGAAAATTATAAAAAGCAGTTAGAGTTTATAAAAAAAATATAAACTCTTTTTTGTTACCTCTTATACTTTCTTAACATAAACTACTATAGAAATTATTTGTGAAAGTGGTGTTAAATTAATGGAGATTACATTGGATAAATTACCTGTTGGAAAAATGGGTTTAATATCAAAATTAAATAATAATGATAATTTAAAGAGAAGATTATTAGACTTAGGATTTGTTAAGGGTGTTGAAATTAAAACCATGTATAAAAGTCCTTTCAATGATCCTATATGTTATTTAATTAAGGGGAGTTTAATTGCTATTAGAAAAAAAGATGGTATGAATATTATTATCAATATAAAGGATGATTTAAATGGGATTAACTAAAAGTTCTCTTAAAAATAACAAGTTAAAGAAAGAATATAAAGATTATAAAACAGTTGCATTAGTTGGAAATCCTAATGTTGGGAAATCTACTATATTTAATGCTCTAACAAAACTAAAACAACATACTGGAAATTGGACAGGTAAGACGGTAGAAAGTGCATTTGGAAAGTTTTCCTTTAATAATAAATCTTATACTTTAGTAGATTTACCTGGGACTTATTCTTTAATGCCATCATCAAAGGAAGAAGAAGTTACAAGAGATTTTATATGTTTTAATAAATATGATCTGATTTTAGTTGTTTTAGATGCAACCATATTAGAGCGAAATCTTAATTTAGCAACTCAAATAATAGAATGTAATTCTAGTAAAGTAATAGTTTGTATTAATTTAATAGATGAAGCTAATAAAAAAGGAATTAATATTAATGTTAAAAAATTAGAGGAAGAATTAAACGTACCTGTTATAACAACTTGTGCTACTGATAAAAAAAGTCTAAATAAGCTATTAAAGTTAATAGATATACATAGTAATTTAGATAATAACCTAAAAGATAATATTTTAATTAAGTACCCTATAATTATAGAAGATTGTATAAATAAATTAAAAATAATGCTGGATAACTATTCTAATAATAATAATAGATTTTTTGCAATAAAATTATTAGAAAATAACAGAAGTCTTAATGAAAAAATATATAAATACTTAAAAATAAATGATGATGTTAAGGAAAAATTCAACTATTCAATAAATGTTTGTAATGATTATATAAACAAACACATGGATAAATATAAAAATAAAATAATAGATACAATAAATTATAATAATAGTAGGATATGTAAATTATGTGTTGACAAAGGTAATGACAAAACACCAAAAATTGATAAAATACTAACATCTAAATTGTTTGGTATACCCTTTATGATAATATTTTTAGGATTTATACTATGGCTTACAATATCAGCTTCTAATTATCCTTCGACATTACTGTCTAAATTTTTATTTTATATAAATAGTAAAATCGATTGTTTTCTAATATCTGTAAAGATACCCTCTATAATAAGAAATATAATAGTCGATGGTATATTGAAAACATTATTTTGGGTAGTATCCGTTATGTTACCTCCTATGGCAATATTCTTTCCATTATTTACTCTGTTAGAAGACTTGGGATTTTTACCTAGAATAACTTTTAATCTAGACAAATTCTTTAATAAAGCTAAGTGTCATGGAAAACAAGTCCTTTCAATGTGTATGGGATTTGGTTGTAATTCTTGTGGTGTAATAGGTACTAGAATAATAGATTCAAAAAAAGAAAGATTAATAGCAATACTAACAAATTCATTAGTTCCATGTAATGGAAGATTTCCAAGTCTTATATCAATTATTGTAATGTTCTTAGCAATAGGAAGTTATAGTAAAATAAAATCTAGTATGATTTTAACAGCGTTAATTATATTTTCCATCATAGTAACTTTAGTTATATCAAGCCTACTTTCTAAGATCATAAAAGGAGAAAATTCTTCATTTATTTTAGAAATGCCTTCATATAGAAAACCACAAATAAAGGAAGTAATTGTAAGGTCCATATTTGATAGAATAATTTTTGTATTAATAAGAGCTATTGTAATAGCAGCACCAGCTGGTTTAATTATTTGGATTCTTTCAAATACTTCAATTAATAATTGTAGTCTATTGTATTATATTTCAGATTTTTTAAATCCAATTGCAAATATATTTGGTATGGATGGAATAATTTTAATGGCATTTATACTAGGTTTTCCAGCCAACGAAATTGTAATTCCAATAATGCTAATGGGATATATGAATAAATCGGTTTTAATAGAATATAATAATCTTTATGAGCTTAAAATGTTACTTGTTAATAATGGATGGACAATTAAAACTGCATTATCTACATTAATTTTTATGCTATTTCATTTTCCTTGTAGCACAACAATATTAACTATTAAAAAAGAAACTAAAAGTATTTTTTGGACATTTATGGCCTTTATAATACCAACATTTATTGGACTTACATTATGTTTTTTAATTAATTTGTTATTTAAATTATTCTAATGAAATTATATTTAATCTATAATTTCATTTTTTACTATAACATTACTATATTTTTTTATTTCTTTTATAAATATTGATTCATTATCTTTACACGTGAAAATATATATTTTTTTTATACATCTAGTTAGTGCAACATAAAAAAGTCTTCTTTCTTCTTCATATGGATAATATTCTCTATAATTATTAACATATCTTAATACTTCATGATCTACATATCTATTAGGAAAACCATTAGCTTGTGCATTTACATTAATTAAAAAAACGTATTTTGCTTCAAGCCCCTTTGATTTATGAACACTCATTTTATTATATTTAATATTTTTTATATTTAAGTTTTCTAAGTCTTTATTATTTCTAGATAAAATAAGTAAATCATCTATATCATCATGACTAATTATCTTATTTATTTCATAATTTAAATCATTATAATATACTATTTCAACAGGATTATGACATCTAATATTTGATATTAAGCTTTTTCTTATTTGATAAGGATTTTTCATAATAAATTTACCCGCAATTTTTATTAATTCTTTAGAGTTTCTATATGTTCTTCTTAATTTTATTACCTTTACTAAAGGAAAATATCTTCTAATATGAGTTATAACATTAATATTTGAACCAGTAAATCTATAAATCGACTGAAAATCATCCCCTACTAAAAAAAGATGGGCATTTGATAATTTAACTAATTTTTTTACTAGCATTAACTTAGAGTGAGAAATATCTTGATATTCATCAATTATAATATACTTATATGTTATTTTTGATATATCTAGTTTTTCTATAGCCAAATTTATCATATCATTAAAATCAATTATATTTTCTTTATTTAAATATGTTTCATAACATATATAACACTTCATAATTTCTTTTAACAAATATTTTTCCTTATCTTTTGCTTTATTAATAAACGTATAGAATCTATCTATATCATAATTGTTAGATTTAAATAAATTAATAAATGTTTTAATTAAATTTACCATATCTTCTTTGCTCATTTTATATAAACCAAGTAAAGTATTGTTAGAAAAAGAGTCAATTATTACATCTGTTAACATATCTTCTGTTAATACATCTTTTTGCATTCCTATTATTTTAAGTGCCAATTTATGAAATGTTAATACTTCTATTTTATCGTCTGATAAATCTTTTTTTAATTTATTTACAGAGTCATTTGTAAAAGATATACAAACAATTTCTTCTTTTTTCACTCCTAAATTTTCTATCATATATCTTACTTTATTAACTATAGTGTAAGTCTTACCACATCCAGCTCCTGCTAGCAAAAGAATTATTTTTCTTTTTGACTTAATAGCTTTTAATTGATATTTATCTAATTTTCTTTTGCACATTTTTCACCTATACTATTGATAATTATTTTAAAATTTTATATAATGTAAATAGGAAAGGCAACTAACTAGTTGTTTTCCACATTTTTTTGGAAAACAAGGCTAGAATTAACTAACCTTGTTTATTTTTTTAATTATAAATTATATATAATATAATAAATATTAAAATGATAATTAATTTAATGTTAAATTTTATTTCGAACTTAAACTTCATAATTATCACCACCCTTCTTATTCTAAATAGGTGGAAAACAATGGTTAGTTTTTTAGCGCCTCCCAATACTTTTATTTGACAAAACTTATATAAAACCCTCTCCATTTATTGATAATTATTTAAAATTTTATATAATATAAATAGGAAAGACAACTAACTAGTTGTTTTCCACTGTTATTTTTGGAAAACAAGGCTAGAATTAACTAACCTTGTTTATTTTTTTAATTATAAATTATATATTAAAAAGGAATTAGATATTTTTTTCTAATTCCTTTATTCTTTTAACTATTTTATCCTTACCAAATAATTTTATAATATCATATAAATTCGGTGTCATTTTTCTAGTTGTTAGAGCAACCCTAATTACCATTGATACATCACCCACATGACCTTTATAATTATCAGGATTTTCTTTATATTCTTTTACTTCTCTTGCATATCCTAAACTTTCAGATAAATCTTTTATTTTATTAAACCATGTCTCTTGATCATCAGATTCATTATAATATTTATTAATATATGTATTCATTATAGTTAATATTTCATCTCTATCATTTATATTAGTAAACTCATAATCTTTTTCGTGATTATCAAACAATTCATCAAACATATACCAAACTAAGTCCTTTACCTCACTAAATGAAGCATAATCTTTTCTTGGCTTTTTTTGATTTCTTTCTATATTTAAAAGACCTATTGTAAATTCTTTATTTTTTGTTATTATTTCATAAAATTCTTTATCATATTCTTTAGTATAACTTATAAGCATATCATAAAATTCTGTAGCTTTAATTCTTGCTAGATAGTTTTTAGAAATATTGTGTAATTTTTCAACATCAAATAAACCACCAGATTTACTTGTCTTTTTAAAATCATACTTAAAATCATCTATAGACTTATCTTTATTTGCATCCCACCATTGTTCAAAATTTGTATTAGCAAGTGTCATTAAATATAACTCAACAGCTTTAACAGGTATTCCTTTTTCTCTATAGTAACTCATTTGTGCTTCTGGATCTTTTCTTTTTGAAAGTTTTCTTTTAACACCATTATCTTCTTTTAAAATAGGAGATATATGTGCATATTTTGGAGCATCAAAGCCAAATACTTCAAATAACTGAATATGAGTTGGAAGTGATGATAGCCATTCATCTCCTCTTATTACGTGAGTAGTACGCATTAAATGATCATCAACTAAATGTGCAAAATGATAAGTTGGTAATCCGTCTTGTTTCATTATTACTATATCCATATCATTTTCTGGAAAAGAAATCTTTCCTTTTATTAAATCATTTACAATTACCTTTTTATTAAAATCGCCAGGTGATTTCAATCTAAGTGTAAAAGCTTGACCATTTTTTATTTTTTCATATGCATCATTAACTGGAATTTTACGACACTTTGCATATCTTCCATAATAACCTATTCTATCTTTTCTCTTTTCTTGAGAAGAAGTCATCTCTTCTTTTTCTTCCTTAGTACAAAAGCATGGATAAGCAAGATCATTTTCTACTAAATACTTCATAAAAGCTTGATATATTTCTTTTCTATCACTTTGAGTATATGGTCCATACTTTCCTATTTCTTTACCATTTGAGATAACACCTTCATCAGGAATAATATTAAAATACTTTAAATCAGTTGTAATAACATCAACTGCATCACTAACTAATCTTTCTCTATCAGTATCTTCTATTCTTATATAAAACACACCGTTTGTATCTTTAGCAGCCTTTTTCGAAATAAATGCTTGAAATAAAGTTCCCATATGAGTATAACCTGTAGGAGATGGAGCTGCACGAGTTACTATTGCATCATCTGGTAAATCCCTTTTAGGATACATCTTTTCATAATCTTCTATAGTTTTTGTGATATTTGGAAATATTAGATTTGCTAAATCCTTATTTGTCATAAAATCAGTCCTTTCTTAAGTAATTAAATTATATCAAATTATAACATTAAAGTTAATAGTTAATAATTGATATTATATAATATATTAAATAAAAACTAACTAAAATAGTTAGTCGTTTTTCAAATGGTGACTCGTACGAGATTTGAACTCGTGAATGTCGCCTTGAGAGGGCGATGTGTTAAACCCCTTCACCAACGAGCCATATAAATATTGGTTGCCCTGACTGGATTCGAACCAGTGCATGTCTGATTCAGAGTCAGATGCCTTACCACTTGGCTACAGGGCAGTTATACCAATAATTATATTACTTTTTATTACTTAAAGCAATCTTTTTATGTTAAAAAAGTATTTAAATTACTTAATTACAAGTACTTGTCCTGGATATATTTTATTAGGATTATTTCCTATAACTTTCTTATTGTCCTCATACAAACTTTTCCAATTCTTATTATACCTTTTAGCTATGCTAGTTAAGCTATCACCTTTTTTAACTATATACTTTGATGGGGCTACCTCATCAAAAGAATTAGGAATTTTAATTATTTGACCAATATATATCTTATTCGGATTCGATATATTATTATAACTTGCTAAATTTTGGTATGTTGTTTTATATAATTTTGCGATTTTTGTTAAAGTATCGCCTTTTTTTACTACATAGTTTTGATCATTTGTAATATTATCTTGACCAATTTCACTTTCTTTTTTATTTTTATTAATTATACTTGGATAATCTTTATATGAAACATTTAAATCAACATTACCAGTTATACCTGGAACCGTTCCCTTTGATGAATACTGCCATATACCAAAATTTTTATTATATGTTGGTTTACTAGACCACTGTGCTAACCACTTATCATATCTATCCAATTTTGAACTATTTAATTTTCCATTAAAATAATCTAAATTAGCATATATCATTACATAATATCCAGCATTCTCAATCATAGAACAAATAGTATCAGTAATATCAACTAATGTATCATTTTTAACATTTGTTGTCCTATTTGATGATTCTATATCTATTACAACTGGATATGTAGGATTATATTTTTTTATTATATTTATAAATCCAACAGCTTCCTTTTTTGCCTCTTCAATACTTGTTGCATAAGAAAAATGATACAATCCATAAGGCACGCCTATTTTTTCTAGACCATTTATATTTCTTTTATATTTTCTATCTTCATAAAATGAACCATAGCTAGTTCTTACCATTGCAAAATCTATATTACCCTTTAATTTATTAAAGTCTATATCTCCTTGATGATGTGATATATCAATTCCTCTTTTTTCCATACCTACTTTCCCCTTTCATTTTATTAAATGAAAAGTACATAAATATGATTAATCATTTAGTCTCAAAAAATCACAAAACACTTCCTCTTACACATCTATTTTCCCATGAATCAATTAATCTATTATCTCTTTTAACACTTATTACTTCGCAATTATTAGGACAACAATTGCAAGTAGTTGCTTTTGTATCAAATTTAGTATTAATTATATTAAAGTCAAATGGCTTTTCTATACCCGAATTAAGTGCTAATATAGCAGTTCCTAAAGCTCCCATTAAATGTCCGTTTTCATCTACTAATATGTCTTTACCAATTAGTTCTTCAAATGATTTTTTTACACCTTTATTTTTACTTACTCCGCCTTGAAATATAATAGGGGATTCTATTTTTTTACCCTTACCAACATTATTTAAGTAATTTAATGCAACACTTTTGCATAATCAGGCTATTATGTCTTCTTTCTTATATCCCATCTGTAATTTATGAATCAAATCACTTTCTGCAAAAACAGTGAATCTAGCAGCAATAGAAGTTGGTTCTTCACTTTTAATAGCAATATCCCCAAACTCTTTAACATCAACGTTTAGTCTTTTTGCCTGACTGGATAAAAACGCACCAGTTCCAACAGTACATAAAGTATTCATTGCATAATCAGTTACAATTCCATCTTCTATTAGTATTATTTTGCAATCTTGTTGTAATATTTTTTTTGCACCATTTCTTTTATTGACATAATATTCCATTTGTTTTTTCTTTGCAGCATCGTACGCATTGATGATTTTAATTTTATTTATTCCAAGTTTTTTGTCCATTTTTATAAATGACTTTTTTCACTTTGCTTTTTTGTTAAATCAACATTATAATTTAGAAAATCCACATTATTAAATGTATTTTTGCAAAGATCATAAATAGCCATGAAGTTTGTACAAATTTTTTCATTTTTCTTAATACAATTCAATCTTGGCACCAATATAAAATCACGCTTACCAACTAATTCATGTACATGACTCATATATATTTTTAATGACAAACATGATTCATCAATTAAATATTTTTCACCCTCTTGTACAGTCCTTATTGTCGTATTATTACTTACCATAATATCAAAATCCAACATTTCAAAAAAATTCTTCCATAAAATATAATCTCTATAATAATTAAAAGCTCTTGGTATTCCTATTATCTTTTTTACCATAATATCATCCTCAATAATTATATTTTATATATCAATAAAAAATCATCATTTTAATTAGACAAAAAAAGATAGCATTTCAATATGCTATCTTAAATTCAAATATTATTTACTTGCTTTATACAAATTATTCATATTTCTTACTACATAACTAGACCAATTAGAGTCGCAGTAAACTCTACCTATTGCGGATAAACTTGTTCTTCCTTTGCCAAAATATGTTTTACCAGAAATAAGCCTTCCAAAAGCTTTTACACTTTCTGATTTTGAAGAATATTTTGCATATTTTTTTCCACTTTTCATACCAAATAAATTATTTTTGTTTTTAGCAAGTTTACTTGTTCCACCAGCTGATTCTTGAATACATACCCCAAGAGCGAATATCGCATTAACTTTATATTCACTTTGAATGTACATAAATGAATCCACTAATGATGATAAAACTTTCTTTCTTGCACCAGTTGTTAGCGATGAGTTGTTTATTATTTTCTTTAATTGTTCTTTGTTAGCCAATGGTAGTGCACCACTAGTACCTGCTTTAACAATAGAACTTTTTGTAACATTTACTCCAGTTAGATTTGGTTTCTGATAATTTTGTACAGCTGTACTACTTTTTACACATTTACTTTTAGTAGTATCATAATACATTCCAGAGCTACAATAAACTGCTTTAAATGTTACTACTTGTCCTGGTTCCCAGCCTGTCTCACCAACTCTTGAATTACTCATATATAAATAATCATAAAATGTTTTACCATATCTTTCACTATCTGTATATGCCTCAGATAATTTACCCGTACAATTTGGTGTAAAACATCCATAGCGCAAAAAGTTTCCATTACTAATTCTTGTTGAAGCAAAGTATCCAACATGGGTGTAACCCTTTTTAGTTAACTTAACAGACGGTAATCTCGTTAATATACCATTTATAACTACTAACTCATTTTTATATGAAGAATCTAATGTACCACTTCCACCATTTTTATCAAATTTTATTATATAATATTTAACATTTGTTTTTCTTGCAAGTCTCTTCAAAGTATCTGGTCCAACGTTACCATCTTGTTCTATTCCTTGACTCTTTTGAAATTTTTTAACTGCATTATACGTATTATTATCAAATGTACCATTTAAGGAACCATTATAATATCCTAAACGTTTTAACATCTCTTGAATTTTCTTTACAGTATCATTTGTTTTATTATAACATTTTGCTTTTGTATATGGCATTACACATTCTCTTTGATTTGCAGATCCTAAAATTTTATTAATATACTTGCCCGCAAAAAATGCTCCTACTCCAACTAGTAAAACAATAAACGATATCAAACTTGTATAAACTATTTTTCTTTTTTTAATTTCTTCATTTGATGGTCTTCCAACCTTGTTTTTAAATAACTTCACTACACACACCTCTATTCTATGCTCCAATGATAACATAAGAAATTACAAATTACAATAGTTTTCGACAATTATATAAATATAAGTGTAAATCAAAAACAAGACTTTTTCATGTCTTGTCTTTCTCTTCTAATTATTAATATGTTGATGAATTTCTGGACTATTCATTGCAAGTGGTGCAAATGTATATCCATTTGATAGTCCAAATTCAATTATTCTTTCTACCGCATCAACCGTGTAAGGTTTTATATCGTGCATTAATACAACATTATTATGATCAGGTTTTACCTGACTAGTTACATTTAAAAATACTTTATTTGAATCTTTTGTTTGACCAGCATCACCTGATGATATTGTCCAGTCAAAATATCTAAAACCAAGTTCTGATAATTTACCAGATAACTCACTCATTATTCCTTGTTTATATTTTCTGCTTACAGTATTAGAACTTCCTCCAGGAAACCTAATTATTTTTGATTCTATTCCTGTATATTCCTTTACTTTATTTTGAATTTTAATTAAGTCATTCATGTACGCATCTAAACTAGTATATATTAAAGCATAATTATGAGTATAACTATGAAGTGCAACAGTATGCCCTTCACTAGCTTCCCTTTTAAGCAAATCATTAAATTTGTCGCTATAGCCTGTTACAAAGAACGTAGCTTTTACGTTATATTTACCTAATATATCAAGAAGTCTTGCCGTGTATGCTCCAGGTCCATCATCAAAAGTTAGATATATAACTTTATTACCTAAATTTTCTGGATTATAACTATTCTTAGAAAAGACCTTAACTATTCTTTTAGCAGATGATGTATTTCCAAAAATATCACTTACATTGTAGTTTAATTCATAAGTTCCTTCTTTAGATGTATCAACACTTCCCGTTACTTTAACTTTATCAGTTATAATGCCATCACAATTATCATCAGCTACAAAACCAGGCTCTTCATATCTACTACCAACACCAAGGTAAAGAGTGTTACCTCCTGTTAATGATATAGATGGTTTCTCATTATCATTTATTTGAACATCAAATTCTTTAGTAGTAGTATTTCCAGATGAATCTGACACCTTGTATGTTATCTTATTATTTTCTAGCTTAGTTACTATTTTACTAGTTATATCTCCATCATAATTATCAATTGCGGATAATTTTATATCATCAACTTTACCATTTGGGCATACATTTTTAAACTCACCATCAACCACTAATTTAGGCTTTGTACTATCTACTACATTTACTGTTTCCTTTTTTAATAAATGTTTATTTTTATAATCTATTTTATAGATAACTTTATAAGTACCTTTCTTTTTTGTATTAACCACTCCTTTTACTTTATAACTTAATTTTTTACAATGCAATTTATTACCATAACAAGCACTTATCTTTTGATTTTTATATTTAGAAAGCACCTCTATTGTTTTTTCTTCTTTAAAATCTTTTACATGTATTTTTCTTGTTACAAAGTTTACAAATAATACCGAAATTAATAATATACCAGAAATTATTACCACTAAAGTTAATCCTTTTTTATTTTTACTTATTTCTTTACTATCCATAACTACTCCTACTAAAATTATTATACCACTATAAATAATATCTATAAAGAAATTTAATTACTTTTTTTTAAAATAAGACTAACAGCTTTCATAACAGCTAACTTACCATACTGATAAGTAATACTTCCTTGTTGATAAGCTATAAAAGGAGGTCTTACAGGTCCATCGCAAGAAAGTTCAATAGAAGAGCCTTGCGTAAAAGAACCCGATGCCATAACTACTTTATCAGAGTATCCTGGCATATTGTAAGGTACTGGTTTTGAAAAAGAATCTATAGGTGATGCACTTTGAATACCTACGCAATAATTAACTAAGTCTTTTTCATTTCCAAATATTATATTTTGGACAATATCTGCTCTTTTATCATTATATTTAGGTTCAACACTATATCCTAAACCTTCTAATACTTTACTTGTTAAAATAGCTGTTTTAAGAGCTGATGCAACTACACTTGGTGCATTAAAAATACCTTGCAATATAGCTTTATTTATTCCAAGAGAAGGACCAACTTCTCTTCCCTCACCTGGAAGTGTTAATCTTTCACCTGCTAAATCTACTAATCTTTTTTTTCCAGCTATATAAGCTCCGTTAGGCGCTATTCCTCCACCTAAATTCTTAATTAAAGAACCTACTATAACATCTGCTCCAACTTCTAATGGAGTTTTATCTTCAACAAATTCACAATAACAATTATCTACCATTATTATTATATCTTTATCTATTTTTCTTATTAATTTAATTACCTTTTCTACTTTTTCTATTACAACACTTTTTCTAGTAGAATAGCCCTTACTTCTTTGAATTTCAATTAATTTAACTTTATTATTTTTAATAAATTCTTCTATTTTATCATAATCAAAATCATTATCTTTTAAATCAATTTCATGATATTTAATGTTAAATGCTTTAAGCGAACTTTCATTTTCCTTAATGCCTATAACTTCATGAAGTGTATCATATGGCGTTCCAGTTATACTAAGCATTATATCTTTTGGTCTTAAATAAGAAAATAAAGCAACACAAAGTGCATGAGAACCTGATATAAACTGTGATCTAACTAAAGCAGACTCAGCTCCTAAAATACTTGCAAAAACATCTTCTATCTTATCACGACCTATATCATCATAACCATACCCTGTTGTACTATTAAAATGAGCTTCTGATATCTTATTATCATTAAAAGCATTAAGTACCTTTAAACTATTTATATCACACATATTATCTATTTCATCAAGCTGTTTTTTTATTTTACTTTCTTCATCTAATACTATTTTTCTAGCTTCATCACTTATTCCAAATAAATTATACATAATAACTCCTTCTTAATTATAATTTCTATATTATTTTACAAACATCAACCCATTTTTCATACTTAACTACTTTTTCTAATGTATCTTTATCTAATTTTATGGCACTATTTGAAGAGCCACAAGCTGGATAAAAGTATTCTAAACTTTTAAGAGTTTCATCTAAATATATCTTAACATTATCATTTACCCCAAAAGGACATACTCCTCCAGCTTTATGACCGATTATTTCTTCAACCATATCATACGAAACCATTTTAGCTTTCTTATGAAACTCTTTCTTATATTTACTATTATCTATTTTAGCATCTCCTCTTACAACTATTATTATAGGATTATCATCCACTAAAAATGATAAAGTTTTAGCTATATCTTTTTCTAAACAACCTATAGCATGAGCTGCCTCTTTAACAGTTGCAGATGATTCATCAAATTCCATTATTTTATCATCTAAATTATACTTCTTTAAATATTCTTTTGCTTTAATAATTGACATTATAACAAACTCCTTTTATAAGTGATCACATCCACCATCTACTCTTAATACTTCACCTGTTATATAACTAGCATCATCACTCGCTAAAAAATATATAGCCTTAGCAATTTCTTCTGGTTTTGCAAATCTTTTTAAGTATATTTTTTCACATTCTTCTTTTGTATAAGAAGAATCTAACTCTTTATTCATTTCAGTATCTACCCAACCAGGTGCTACAGCATTTACTCTTATATTTGGAGCATAATATTTAGCCAAATTATGAGTAAGTGATACTAACCCAGCTTTAGATGCATCATAATCTAAACTATACTCATAATATGTATCTAGTGCATTTGTTGAAGATACATTTATAATACTTCCAAAGCCTTGTTTTAACATATAATTTCCAACTTTCCTTGAAAGAATAAAAGGACCAATTAAATTAACATCTAATATCTTTTTAAAATCTTCTATTTTTTTATCATCAAAAGTTGTATCTATTGCAATTCCTGCATTATTTACCAAAACATCTATATTTCCATAATTATCAATTATACTGTTTACCATGCCTTTTACACCATCTTCACTTGATACATTACATTTACATAGCATTACATCTACATCATAGTTTTCCACAATATAACTTTTTAAGTTTTTTGCACTTATATCATCATTAACATAATTAATTACTATATTATATCCATGTTTTGCAAACTCTAATGAAGTTGCTTTACCTATTCCTCTTGATCCACCTGTAATAAGTACTGTTTTTTTCATATATATCACATCCTAATCATTATTATTCTTTTTAAACTTTACTTTCTTCTATTATATTATCATTATTAAAATTATATTGATAAGAATTATAACAAAAACTATCAATTATCAAGTATTTAATTATCTTATTGATATATAATACATTAGTTCCTTTCATATATAATATCACAACAAACTATTGTTTACAATTGAATATCAAAATTTTTTATTAACAAAACGCTTTAAATTTATTAAATCTTATTTTAAAAAGAAAAATAGATAAATTTTGAAATAATCAATTTTTATCTATTTTTAAATGATTAACTATCTTGAAGTATTATTTGACCATCTTTAATTGGTATATTTGGAAAACTTGCATCTGTTAATGTAAAGTTTCTAACTGGTGCTATAGGATTTTCTATTTCTATTATTTGTGATTCTTCAGTCATTATAATTGATTTAACTGTATCATCAAATGTATGACCGCCATCACTTGATATTTGTTTATAATATATTGCAGGACTTCCTGATGGAGCAAATGGTACATTTTCAAATATAGCATTACCATCTTGATTAGTAGTAATTTCATTACCAACTATTGTTCCAGTACTATCAGTTCTAATAAATTTTGCTCCAACTATTTGAACCCCTGTATCTGGATTTCCAGTGTCTGTTACATGAAGTGTTAAAATTCCTTTAGCACTTATGGTAAAAGCATATGTATCTGTCCCATCTATAATTGTTACACTTTGAGGATTTAGTGTTGATGCATCATATCCATCAGCTAATGCAGTAGCATTATATGTTCCTGTAACAAGTTCAATACTTCCTTTACCATTTGTTATTGGTATTGTGTGTCTTGCCATAATATCATCTTACCTCCTTCTATTTTTATATTTGGATTATATTTATCCATTAACATAACTGTAATAAGATGTTTTTTTTCTTTATTACCGCTAATATTTATACAATAAACCTCATTCTTTTTTGCTATTAAAGGTATTCTTACTATTGATAAATTAGAATATATAATTAACTTATATACCATATTATCACATATTGGTATTTTTACCTTTCCAAAATTATCTGTTTTTCCATCAAAAACAATCTTATTACATTTATTTATTAGTTTAATTTTTAAATTACTAGGACTTATACTAAAATTACCGTAAAGCTTAATATAAATATAATCTTTTTTCATATTTCACCTCATTACAATATATTTTTTGAATCATTTTGCTTTCTTTAATAGGCATTATTCTTCAACACTCCAAATAATTAAAGTAGAATAATCTTCATCTTCAAGCAAATCTTTACTTGGTTTTAGAAATAATCCCTTATCAGTAGAAAAGGTAACATTACTTACACTTACATTTCCACCATTATCGCTTGATTCATATATCAACTTTTTATTTGTTTTCAAAAGAATTTCTTCATTATCAAACTTTTTAAAAAATAACGAATCTATTAGTACTTTACCACTATTTTCAATCATTGGATTTATATAATTTATATATAATTTCCAATTGGAACTATTTACTCTACTATCGATTACAGTTACTACTGTTTCTTTTTGTTTTTTTAGAATAATTGGTTTAGCCGAAGAAGGAACCATACTAAAAGGAATGTTATCTGTTACTTTTAGCAAGGTTAATTCTCCATTAAAAGGTGTAGTAATTATTTTTTCAGTAAAACAGCTATTTAAACAAGAAGTTATTTTAACTCTTTTATCATTTGGAATAATAGAATCAATATCAGCTTCAAATAAACCATTTTCATCTGCTGATGCTATTAAGCTTTTACTATCATATTCTATTTTTACATCAGCAAAAGGTAATGTATGCCCTGAAATTGTATTTGTAGTGTTTAAGATTGGATGAATATTTATCTTTAATAATCCTATTGTTAGTATTTTTTTATTTTGAAGAGAAAAACTATTTATATCAGGCAAAGAATTTAACTCAGCTTCTGTAAAATTATGAGATGTAATAGTAGTAGTATCTTTATTTAATACGCCTGTTATTTTAGCTGGTGTATTTTCTTTAAACCAATAAAGTGCAGGGGAATCATCTAGCAAACAAGCTAAAGTATAATCAAGAGCATATATCCACATATTAATTCTTGTAAATTCAAATGAAAAATCAACAGGATTATTTGTATATATAACATTTGCATTTTTAGTATAAATCTTTACATATTTTGGATTATCTATTATAAATTTTTGATTTGTACCCTTAAAATAAATATTATAATTATCAGATGGTGTAGTCATGTATGTATTTAGTACCGAAAGAGATGCTCCTTCTTTAACTATAAAATCTCCAAATATATTCCACATTGGAACTCTTTGATGACTTTTTTCAATAAAGGTAAAATTAGACATTTCTTCTACTAAAACATTTCTAGCTCCATGTGTTGTTGTTTTAGCAAATCCATTACCAGTAGTCAAAAGAAATTCTGAACCATGTCCTACTATTAAATCAAGTCTATTTGTTCCATTCATAAATTCTTTTTCGGTTGTAATATTTACTTTACTATTAGGCATAATTTTAACTGACGAGGGTATAACATCATTAAAGAAAAAAATCATATTAGTATTTGATGAGCTTGATATTGTTGTATTTCCATCTATTATAATTCTATTTGAATCACAAACCCTTTGTGCAGAAACATTATTGGTATCTTTTACTTCTATAACAGAATTTATAATTTTAGTTTTACCATAATAATTACACGAAAGTTCTATCCCATTAAAATTTATATTATTATACTCTACTTCTACATTAGAATAATTCGGATGAGATGGAACATATATAACTCCATAGCCATGTGAAGAAACTATATTCATATTTTTTAGTATGACCTTCTTATTTGTTGTACTTACCTTTATAACTTCTTCTTCTAAACTTAAGTTATTTGTATAAGTATATCTTGTACCGTCAAATGTTCCATCAATTATCACTTTACTTTTATTGTTATTTATTATAAAACCACTGGTAGATATAATATCACTTCCTAAATAAATATAGTCATAACCGTTATCTTCACTTATAGCTTGTCTTAATTCATCACTAGTTGTAACAACAACAGTATTATTATTTATTATTTGAATATTTATCACCTTCCTTTACGATAATATATGATAAAATTTAAATATTAAATAATTAAAAAGAATAGAGTCTTCTATTCTTAATGTATTTTTGTAACGTTTAACATTGCGTTAGTACTACCATTAAAGCTTATATCAACAGTTTTAGATGATTTAACGTTTAATGAAATAAGATCATTTGATTGTAATGAACAAATTGTTGTTCCACTTATGCTATTAATCATTTGAGCACTAAATTCACTAGTTACACTTGTAGCTGGCACTAATAAATTGTTTGTCCTAACAGACATAGTTAATGAACATTCTTCATTTGTTGCACCGCTTAATAAGTAAGATACTAAATATACACCATTTTCTTTTATTTTTATAGAATCATTATCAGGGTATTCAGTAAGAAATGCAGTACCTTTTTCAGGAAGTGGAATTATTGTATCAATACCTTGAGGCAAGTTAATTTGTGTGTCAGTCATTAAATATCTGATTCCATATGAAGATATAAATTCTGTCCCAGCAGGTCCTGCAGGACCTTGTGGTCCTCTTTCTCCAGTTTCTCCTTTTTCTCCTTTTGGAATTAAAAAAGACAAATGATGAACCCAATTTTCGAATGTATCCATAACTTGCGCTGCTTCGCCTGGCTCTAAAGTTTCTGTTTCATCTATAGCTATGTGCTCTGTTCTGCCTATTTCTCCTGGAAGTCCTCTTGGTCCAATGTCTCCTTTGTCTCCTTTTTCTCCTTTTGGTATTTTAAAATCTAAAACCACATCAACAGGTGTTCCAACATTTACAACATCTGCTTCTTCGGCTGGTTCTATTGTTTCTACATTTCCAATTTGAATAGTAGATGGACCAGGATCACCCTTTTCTCCTTTTATTCCCTGTGGACCTATATCACCCTTATCACCCTTAGGTCCTTGAATTCCTTGAGGACCAATTTTCCCATCAAGTCCTTGCTCTCCTTTTGGTATTTTAAAATTTAAAATAACATCAACGGGTGTTCCTATATTTTCTACTTTAGCTTTTTCAAAAGAGTCTATTGTTTCTGTAATTCCAACCTCTATACTTGCTGGTCCTTGAATTCCTCGTTCTCCCTTTTCTCCTTTAGGTCCTCTTATGTAACAAAACTTATATTTTTTTCTCTCTTCTTCTATTTTTTTTCTTATCTTCTCATAATCATTACAATTATTCATTATATATCCCCCTAACTTAATATATTGAATTATTTTTTAATTCTATTATAATTTATGAAAGTCTGCTTCAAATGAATAATGAATACATAATAAAAATATCTTTAGTTAGAAATTAAAGCAAAACAATAAAAATTAAAATTTATATTCAAAATAGGTTATCACTAATTTAGCCATTCCAACTTCTTATATAAAGTAATCTTTATTCTCAATAGGTTTAAATTACTCTATATTCAAAAAGAACAGTTTGTTTTATTAACTGTTCTTTATTAAAATTTTAATAATAATCCACTATTTAATAATAAATTCAGCAGATACATAAAAAGTTTCATATGATTTATCTTTCTTTTCTATACCAATACTTTTTATAATTCTATAATTTCCTGGAGTTAATTTGCCATATTCATATTCCCATTCAACAACAATTTCTTCTTGTTCCTGTGGTTTTAAAATAAATATAGGTAAAATAGAAATTGTATCTACATTTATTTTGTGCCACTTCCCATTCTTTTTAATTTCTATTTCTTCTGAGGCTCCATACTGAATTTCATAATCACTATCATTTTTTAAAATTAATGTTACCCCTTTATTTGTTAATGTTTTATCTTTAATGGATAATGATACTCCCTTTTCTAAAATCTTAATATTAGATACTTTCCCAATAGAAAAATTATTTTTATTTTTTGTGCAACCTACTAAACTAAACATAATAAAGCAACATATTAAAATACTTATAATTATTTTCTTCATAATTTATTATATCCTCCCTTGATTATTTTTTATCCACCAAATAGTATCTTTTATCGTGTTTTTTATATTTCTATTTTTAAAACCCAACTCTTTTTTAGCTTTCCTATTACTAAAATTAGCATTAGAAGATAATGTGTATAAAGAATATCTTGTAAAAAGTGGAGTCTGTTTTTTTATATTATAATATATCTCAAATAAAGGAGCTACTAATTTTGCAATCCAAATTGGCAATACTAATTTAATTCTTTTTCTTTCTTGCACATCGCATATTAAATCAGTTAATTGTTTAATTGTTATATATTTATTAGATAAGATGTAACACTCACCTTTTATACCTCTTTCACAAGCACTAATAATGCCATCTGCAACATCTCTAACATCAACAAAATCATATCCACCACTTACACTAACTAGTAACTTGTCATTTAACACTTCTTTAACTAACCAAGTTAAATGACTATTACCATAATCATTTGGTCCAATAATTCCAGAGGGATGAATAATACAAGCATTCAAGTTTTTATTTTTTACTAATTTCATAACATACTTTGCAGCTTCTGATTTTGTTTTTGCATATAAGCCTTTAACATTATTAGGATCAAAATCAGTTATCTCCTTTATCAAACCTTTATTTGGTTTTTCAGGGATTGCGTGAACACTACTAACATAAATGAGTTTTGCTTTTGACTCTAAAACTTTATCTACTATGTTTTTTGTACCATTTACATTAACATCATATACAAAACCATTATATTTAGATTTTATATATACAATTGCGGCGCAATGAATTACAAATACTTCTTTATCATCAGTGTTTTCAAAAACTGATGATAAAGTATCCTTTTTAGTTACATCTCCATAATATATTTTACAGTTTAGATTTTCCAGTGATTTTATAGAATCGCCTTTTAAAACAAAAGCTCTTATCTCAGTATCATTGTCTTGATTCAATCTTCTTATAATATTATTACCTAAAAAACCATTTGCCCCAGTTATAATATAAATTTTTTTCAAAATATTATTCACCTACCATTCTTTTAAAATATAATTATTCTTCTTAAATATATTATATCATGTAGAATATAAGTTAACAAATCAATTAAAGTAATAAAATACAAGAGCTGTAAATTCATATATTGCTATTGTGAAAAATCAACTTTAATATTTTCTCTTTTATTATCATCTAATTTAAATAATTCTTTTCTTTCAAAATTAAACATTTTTGCAACTACATTAGATGGAATAGTTTCAACTAAGTTATTATACGAAGTAACAGCATTATTATAATCCATTCTTGCATTATTTAATTTATTTTCTATTTCTTTTAGATTAGATTGTAAGTCCAAGAAATTTTGATTAGCTTTTAAATCTGGATAACTTTCTGCTATAGCCATTATATTTCCAAACTTTTTATCTAGTTTTTCAGTTTCATCAATACTAAAACTATCTTTGTTATATGAAGATCTTAATTTTACTAGTTCTTCTAACGTTTCACTTTCATGCTTAGAATACCCTTTTACACATTCAATTAAATTTGGTAATAAATCAAATCTTTGATTTAACAATACATCTATAGCTGATGCACTTTGATTTACCCTATTATTTGTTCTTACAAAATGATTATAACTTGCAAGTATTATACCAGTTATAATTATAACTACTATTAAACATATATTTATTATCATAATAATTCCCCCTTACTTTGTCTCAATGGTTACCTTATTTACATAACCATTATCATCATAATCAAGTGATACTTCATAGTACTGAAGATTGTATCCATTAAAATCTTTTAAACTATTTTTTATATTTTTAATATTTTCTACATCTGTTCCATATGAAGTTCCATCAAACACAACTTCTATTAATTTGTTACTATTCTTTTTATTATTTTGCATTACTTCATCTATTTCATGTGAAACTCCTGTACCAACTTGAGTTCCATCGAATGTTTCAAAAGAATTATTAAAACTATTTTTATTCATTTCTTCTTTATGTTTTTTAGATTCTTCTTCAAACTCATCATTTGCTTTTTGTATTTTATCTTCTATTTCTTTTTGTTTTTTCAAAGCATCTTCTTTTGTTTTTCTAGCCTCTTCTTTTATAGCATCTTTCTTTTCTTTTATACTGTAAGCTACTCTATAAGTTAAAGTTGTAAGAGATGCTATAAATATAAGAATAAATATGTATAGTAAAAATTTTCTATTACCACCACCATTTGTTTTTTTATTAGATTTTTCTTTTCTTACCTCTTCATTTTTATCATCTAAAAAGACTTCATCGTTAGTAAGAGTATCAATACTAACATCAAACAATTTACTCATCAATGTTAATTTATCCATATCAGGTCTTGATTGTCCAAGTTCCCATTTAGATACAGTTTGTCTTGTTACATCTAATTTTTCAGCAAGTCCTTCTTGTGATAAGAGTTTTTGCTTTCTTAGTATAATAAGCTTTTCTTCGAATTTCATATAACACTTCTCCTTTTTTTCTATTAATATCATTTTTTAAATAGTTAGTCTAGCAACTACAATTGGAATTTTGTCAATTTAAATTAACATTTATGCTTAAAACTTCCAATTTCTAATTTCTTCTAAATCTTCACCATACTCTATAATATAATTATTATGTTTTTCTAAATAACTATTCATATCATTTATAATCTTATCTTTTATCATACAATTATCTAAATTATTAACTGCATCTATTACAAGATTAAATCTATCTATCTTATTTTTAACTCTCATATCAAATGGAGTTGTAATAGTTCCTTCTTCCATGTATCCATGAACATGTATATTATGATTATGTCTAAAATATGTTAATTCGTGTATCAAAGTTGGATAGCCATGATATGCAAATATAATTGGTTTATCTTTAGTAAATAATTCATCATACTCTTCATTAGTTAATGCATGGGGGTGTTTAGATGTAGAATCAAGTTTCATTAAATCAACTACATTTATAAATCTTATCTTTAAATCTGGTAAATATTCTTTTAATATTTTAGTTGCAGCGACAGCTTCAATAGTTGGTGTATCACCAGCACAAGCCATTATAATATCTGGATTTAAAGAATTGCTAACAAAGTTCCATACACCAATACCTTTAGTACAGTGTTTTATTGCTTGATCCATATTAAGCCACTGATAAGATGGATGCTTTGATGCTACTATGACATTTACGTAATTTTTACTTCTAAGACAGTGATCTGCACATGATAATAAACAGTTTGAATCTGGTGGCAAATACATTCTTACAACATCTACCTTTTTATTTGCAATATGATCTAAGAAACCCGGATCTTGATGGGTATAACCATTATGATCTTGTTGCCATACATTTGATGTTAATATAAAGTTAAGCGAAGAAATAGGCTCTCTCCATGGTATCTCATTACATACCTTAAGCCACTTTGCATGCTGAGCTGCCATTGAATCAATTATTCTAATAAAAGCTTCATAACTTGCAAAGAATCCATGCCTACCTGTTAAAAGATAACCTTCTAACATTCCTTCACACATATGTTCAGATAAAAATGAATCCATTATTCTACCATTTTTTGATAAGTCTTCATCATTTTCTTTAATTTCCATTTGCCAGCTTCTCTTAGTTTCATCAAAAACATCATATAATCTATTAGATTTAGCTTCATCAGGCGAAAACATTCTAAAGTTTTTATTTGCTTCGTTATATTTAAATATATCTCTAATAAAGCTAGATAAAACTAACATATCTTGTTTTTTTACACTACCAGGATAAGGTACAGACACTCCATAATCATAAAAATTAGGCATAATAAGTTCTTTTCTTAAAAGCCCTCCATTAGTAATAGGATTTGCACCTAGTCTTCTTTCTCCTTTTGGTATAAATTCTCTGTATTCTTCTTTTAATGAACCATCACTATTAAATAATTCTTCTGGTTTATAACTTCTAAGCCATTTTTCCAAAAGAGGTAAATGCTCTTCTTTTTCCATACTAATTGGTACTTGATGTGCTCTAAATGAACCTTCTATTTTATTTCCATCAACTTCTTTAGGTCCAGTCCAACCCTTTGGTGTTCTTAAAATAATCATAGGATATTTTAAAAGTGAATCACCACTTTCTTTAATTTCTTTTATATCTTTTAGTATTAAGTCAAGTGTTTTTGACATGATATCATGCATAATAAATGGTTCATCACCTTCTACTAAATAAGGTTTATATCCACATGCCGAAAAAAATGAAGCTAACTCACTATTACTCATTCTAGAAAATACGGTTGGATTACTTATCTTATATCCATTTAAATTAAGTATTGGAAGTACAACCCCATCTGTTTTTCTATTTAAGAATCTAACTCCGTGCCAGCTGGTAGCAAGTGGTCCTGTTTCAGCTTCACCATCTCCAACTATGCATGCTGCAATTAAAGATGGATTATCTAAAACTGCTCCAAATGCATGAGATAGGCTATAGCCTAGTTCACCACCTTCATGAATAGAGCCTGGAGTTTCAGGAGCAACATGAGAAGGTACTCCTCCTGGGAATGAAAACTGTTTAAACAAATGTTTTAAACCTGCTTCATTCATAGTAATACTAGGATACTTTTCACTATAACTTCCCTCTAGATATGTATTTGAAATCATAAAATTACCACCATGACCTGGTCCTGATAGTAAAATCATATTCAAATCATATTTAGTAATTATTCTGTTTAAATGTGTATATACAAAGTTTTGTGCTGGTACTGTTCCCCAGTGACCTACTATCTTCTTTTTTATATCTTCTTTAACTAATGGTCTTTTTAATAATGGATTATTAAGTAAATATAATTGACATGCTGATAAATAATTTGCAGCACGAAAATAACCATCTAATTTTTCTATCTCTGTCATATAATCACCCTCTACTTTATTCTGTATTAATTATAGCATACAAAAACAAAAAAAAGATACTAATTAAGTATCTTAATAGGTTTTGTTTACACTAGGATTTATTATTCTTATATTTAATATTGCATTTTTTATTATCAAGATCAACATATTTTGGGTTATTTGGATCATTTTTAGAAAAAAATGTTGGTTTCATAAGTGGTATTCCCTTATTGTGTGGATCATATTTAGGATTATT
>CAKPCB010000004.1 GCA_934141245.1 uncultured Bacilli bacterium | reverse complement strand
AGAGAAATATAGTACATTTAAAAATTTTATATACATAATTACTTTCATCTTCTTAAGCCACTATAATAGCTAACAAATAAATGCTTGTCAATAGACAAAATAAAACTTTATTAGCATAAACAAATGCTTACCACTTTTATATATTAAAAAAACAGCTAGTACTTTCGTACTAGCTTCACTGTTATTTTATCTTCTTTCTACGTCTAGTTTTACTTCTAAGCCATTAATGTTAAACTCTTCTTCCAAATCATTCTTTTCAGATATTTGATCACACAATGTATCTTTCATTATTATATCTCTATATTCCATAATAGCTTCTTCAAACTCATCATTATGACTATAATATATATTAATTCTATCAATTATATTAAAATCTTTATTTTTTCTTAACTGCTGAATTTTACTTATCAATTCACGAGCAATACCTTCATTTATTAATTCTTTTGTTAATTTTGTATTTAACACTATAAAATTATTTCCTTCATGAGTTGAATTAAATCCATCCTTTGATGTTACTCTTACATCTAACATATCATACGTTACGTTAATGTCTTTTCCACCAATTTTAAATTTTACTGTATTTCCACTTTCTAGGCTTTTAATATCATAATATTCAAGCGTTTTAATACATTCTGCAAATTCTTTAATATTAGATCCAAGTATTGGTCCACACACTTTAAAATTAGGTTTTACTTCATAATTCATATATACAGACAAATCATCTGCAAATGTTATTTTCTTTACATTTAATTCCTCTTTTATTAAATCAGTTAAATCTCCAATAATTTCTTCATTTTTTCCATCTATTATTGCTTCACTTATTGGTTGTCTAACTTTTATTTTAGCTTCTTCCCTAACATTTCTTCCCAAAGATATTAAACTTCTTACTAAGTCCATTTTCTTTTCTATATTTTCTTTTATCATCTTTTCATTACATTTTGGGAAACTAGCTAAGTGAACACTTTCTTTTTCAGTTAAAGCAGTATAAATTTCTTCTGAAATAAAAGGTACTATTGGTGCAATTAACTTTGTTAATCCTACTAAAACATCATAAGTTGTTTGGTAAACAGCTTTCTTACTGGTATCTAAATCGTGTGCCCAAAATCTTCTTCTATTTCTTCTTATATACCAATTAGATAAATCTTCTGATACAAAGTCTGTAATACTTCTTACGACTTTGTTTAAGTCATATTCTTCATATGCTTCTGTAACATACTTAACTAGTTTATTGTATTTAGATAATAACCACTTATCTATTTCATCTAAACTATTATATCTAACTTTTAATTCTCTTGCATCAACTTCATCTGTATTTGCATATAGTGCAAAGAAGTTATATGTATTTTTTAATGTATTAAAGAATTTAGAATAAACTTCTTTTAATCCATCTTCATCAAACTTTATAGGTGTCCAAACTGGTGACACATAAGGTAAATACCATCTAATTGTATCTGCTCCATATTCCTCAATTAAGCTAAATGGTTCAACAGAGTTACCTTTTGATTTATGCATTTTCTTTCCATATTTATCAAGTAACAATTCATTTACTAATACGTTCTTATATGGTGATTTTCCAGTTACAAATACTGATATTACCATAAGTGAATAGAACCAACCTCTTGTTTGATCAATTCCTTCTGCAATAAAATCTGCTGGAAATTGGGATTTCCAAAGTTCATTATTTTCAAAAGGATAGTGATATTGTGCAAAAGGCATAGCTCCAGAATCAAACCAACAATCTATTACATCTTTTACTCTGCTCATTGTATTTCCACATTTTGGACATTTTATATGAACGTCGTCAACAAATGGTCTATGAAGTTCTATAGATTCATCAATATTCTCAATTGCTTTTTCTACTAGTTCTTTACGAGAACCAATCATTTCATCATGACCACAGCTACATCTCCATAATGGAAGTGGTGTACCCCAATATCTACTTCTAGATATTGCCCAATCATTTAGATTCTCTAACCAATTTCCAAATCTTTTTTCACCAACATATTCTGGGAACCAATGAACTGTTTTATTTGCTTTTACTATTTTATCTTTGATTTTAGTAACTTCTAAATAAAAGCTTGGTTTTGAGTAATATAAAAGTGGTGTATCACATCTCCAACAATGTGGATAATTATGTACCATTCTCTGCTTTTTGAATAGTTTATCATTTTCTTTTAAATATTTTATTACTACTTCATCAGCATCAAATACTCTCATACCCTTCCATGGTCCATCTGTATAGCATCCATCTTCTCCAACTGGATTTAAATAAGGTAATCCGTATCTTTTTCCAACATTTGCATCATCGGCACCAAATGCTGGTGCTAAATGTACAACACCTGTTCCATCTTCCATAGTTACATAGTTATCACATGTAACATAAAAGGCTTTTTTATCAACAGTTAAGAATGGTAGCAATTGTTCATATTCAGTATATTCTAAATCACTACCCTTATATGTTTCAAGTGTCTCAAAATCATCGCCTAGAACTTTATTCGCAAGTTTTTTTGCAACTATGAAGTTATAACCTTGTGATGAAGCTTTGATATATTCTTCATTAGGATTTACACAAAGTGCAACATTTGCGATTAATGTCCAAGGTGTTGTTGTCCAAACCAAGAAATAAGTATTCTCTTCATCTTTCTTTTTCATTGGAACTATTACTGTATCTACTGATATTTCTTTATACCCTTGTGCAACCTCATGAGATGCAAGCCCTGTTCCACATCTTGTACAGTATGGAAGTATTTTTGCACCCTCATAGAATAGTCCTTCATCAAAAAACTTCTTTAATATCCACCATTCTGTTTCAATGTAGTTATTATCATATGTAATATATCTATTCTCTAAGTCAATGAATTGACCCATTTTAGTTGTAAGATCTGCAAAAGCCTTTTCATTTTCCCAAACCGTTTTACGACACTCTTCATTAAATTCTTTTATACCATATTTTTCTATATCGGTTTTATCTTTAAAACCAAGTTTCTTTTCAACCTGAACTTCTACTGGTAATCCATGAGTATCCCATCCAATTTTTCTTAAAACTTTTTCACCTTTCATTGTATGATATTTACAAAAGGCATCTTTAAGAAATTTAGCTACCATATGATGAAGTCCAGGCATACCATTTGCAGTTGCTGGTCCATCATAAAAAACATAAGTCTTATACTTACCATCAATACATTTATCTAATATATCCATTTTTTTCCAATTTTCATTAATATTATCTTCTACTCTACTTACCTTTTCTTTGGAAAGTTCTTTAAAAATTTCTTTCATAATACACCTCTCTATGTTTTTTTAATAAAAAAAGTACTCTATTACAACAAGGACGAAAAAATTCCGCGGTTCCACCTTGATTCATAGAATACCTACACTCTCAAAACTATAACGCGTTACCGTTTTTATCTTATCCATAAAAAGCACTTGAAAGTGATCTTAACTAAATATTATTTATCTATTTTCACCTAACTAGACTCTCTTTAAAATAATTCTTTTAGTTACGTCTTTCGCAATTGCTCTAAATTTGAATTTAATATAACACATTTAATTATTCTTTTCAACTACATTTGGTAATTATTTCTTGATGTTCTTCTTGCATAGTATACATCTAAGTCATTAAGTATTTCATTAGCAGGTTGATAAGTTGCCACTGTATCATCTAATATTTGTCTTTTTCTTGGATCAATTCTACTTGAAACAAAGCTTCTACAAACTGACTTTAATACTTCATCATTTTGTTCTAGTAATGAATATGCATTTTCAACACCATTTTCTTGATATTGCATAACATTTGATAATACAACACAAACTCCATCATCACTCATAGTATCATTAACTTCAAATCCAAGATAATTAGAATCCCTTGTATCATTAATTCTATTATATGATGCTATTTTGACTACATTTTTTAAAAGTTCATTCTTTACATCTAAGCTAGATAAAGATAAAATTTCCTCTCTTAGTCCACCTTTACTAGTATATGCAGTTGCCCACACTGAAGGAGCATATCTTAACATATAATAAATAACATCAGATGAGTATTGCAATGCTTTATTTTTTAATTGTGTTTGATTAGTTATTTCTTCATATGAATCACCAGTATAAGTTTGCTTATACATTTCATACGTAAATTTGATACCTTTTTCTAATGTTTCTAAATTAGTCATATTAACCTCCAATTATATTATATAAAATTTATTTTGCTTTTTCAATAAAATGAATAAATATTAATATTGCAGTTAACAATATTAATGGTGAAATTTATGTACTATTATAATATCTTCTTTTTATTTTCTATATTAGGTCATTTCATAGAAAATTTTTTCTACACCTCAAAAGATAGTGGTATATTATTTGGCTATTGGACCCCAATATATGGTGTTGGTGTTGTAATTATTTTAATTATTTACAAATTAATAAGTAAATTTGTAAAAAAAGAATATCTAAAAGTACCTTTGTTGTTTCTATGTTCCTCTATTATTCTTTCCATTTCTGAATTATTTGCAGGTATATTAATAGAAAGACTTTTAAAAGTTACATTTTGGGATTACAGCAAAGAAAAATTTAGTATATTTAGATATACATCACTTAAAATGGCATTAATATGGGGCTTATCAAGTATTGTACTAATATATTTAATAATGCCTGTCATCGATAAATCTATAAACTACATTCCAAAAAGTATAACTTATATTTTAATAACCCTTTTTTGTTGTGATTTTATTGTATCTATAACACCATATTTAATCAATTAAATGTTATTGTTTTTACCTTTGCTGTATCATCATGCTTAGATAATTTATAATTCACATCTAATATACAGCAATAATTATAATATTTCTGATAAATATCATCAGGAAACTTAAATCTTTCCCTTTGTCTAATCTCAATAAAGCTTAAAAAATCAGTATTATATTGCAAAGATCTTGCGAAACAATCACAAGCCATTTCCATTAAGTCTAAATCAGTCATCTCAGTTATATCATCAAAGTACTCTGGATGATGTCTATTATTGGCCCAATGATATCTTATCGCACGTTTTTTTTCGTCCGTTAAAAGTTTAGATGGATCTCTAAAATCACTTTTATCCTTTATAGCTAAAAGACGTATCATTTCTTCTCTTAAAAACTTTGAATTGTCATGTAATGAGCATCTATTAATTAGTTCAACTGCAGTATCGTATTTGTCTATACTAATTAAATAATCACTCATAATTTTTGCACCTTCTAAAACATATTGTTTATGAAGTATAACCTCATTTATATATTCTTCAAGTCCATTTAACATTATACCTAATCCCCAATCAATTTTATTAAAGCATTCTTTATTATATACATAAAATTTTTAAATTAAAATATTAATTATTTTTTAAGTGATTTTTGTTTATATTCTGAAGAGCAAGCTGTTTCTAATCTCTCTTTAATTTTTTCTAAGTTTTTTTTATCTATTTGTCTTATACGTTTATCAGTAACATTATATCTTTTTGCTATTTCTACTATTGTATTTATAATTTCACTATTAAAACCATATTTAAGGTTTAATATTCCTTTTTCTCTTTCAGAAAAATCACACTCTTCAATAGCTCTACTAATATCTATTTTTTCAATTATATCATCTTCAAATGAGTCAAAATATTCAATACAGTCTTTATGATATGAATAATTTCTTTTTTCCTCATTTGCCAATCTTATTAAAGCAGGATATGAACTATGAATAGAGTGAATAATATAAGATGAAAAATAATATTCCTTGTTGTTTTCATAATTTTCAAAATATTGATTTGTCTTTTTTATTAGAAGCAAATAACCAATTTGTAATGCATCCTCATATTCAATATCAATCTCCCATTTTCTTAATTCTCTTTCTACTATATACATATATTTTTCTATTAATTTTTTTCTTGCATCAAGATTAGTAGATGCCTGCTGAATTAAATCCGATACTGGTGTTGAATATTTACGATTTTTTAATTCATCAAAATCCCATATTTTACATTTATCTGCACGTTCAAGAGTATAATTAATATAATCAAAAAAACTAGAAGTACAATTGTTTTCAAAATATAATTCTATTCTTTTTCTAATAATATAATTATACTTTTCTTCTATATTTTCTACATCTTTATTTTTGTCTAAATAATGACTAAATAATTTACAGTAATGATTATATAAGATTTCTAATTCTTTTAAATTACTATTTTTAATTTTCTCAGTTTTATCAATCACTTGGTTAACTTTTTTATTTTGCATAACAACCCCCCGTTACGTAAAACCACTCACAATGTTCACATATTATAACACAAATTGCTTAAATTTGCAACAACATTATTATCCTTAATAAGCAGGATAACTTCTTATCTAGTATTGTTCAACCAAGACACCATATACACTAATCGTCATTATTTGTATAAATATAATACCATTTCGTAATTAATTTTATTAAAAAAGTGCAAAAAAAAAGCATATAATTATGCTCTAGAAACATATTTACCATCTGCTGTAGATACTAATATTCTTTCACCTTCATTAATAAACATTGGAACTTTTACTACCATTCCAGTTTCTAATTCGGCATCTTTCATAGCAGTTGATGTAGTATTTCCTTTTACTCCAGGTTCTGATTTAGTAATTAAATAATCAACTTTATCTGGTAATATAATACCCATTATTTCTCCCTCATAAAAAGATATTATAACTTCCAAATTTTCTTTTAAAAATTTAACATCATCACCAAGTGAAGCCTTATTTAATTCAATTTGATCATAAGTTTGCATATTCATAAAATAATATGTATCACCTTGATTATATAAGAATTGCATGTTTTGCTTTTCAACACGTGCTGTTTCTATCTTTACACCTGCATTAAATGTAATTTCAGTTGTTGCACCAGTTCTTAGATTCTTTAATTTAGTTCTAACAAATGCAGAACCTTTTCCTGGTTTTACATGTTGAAAATCAACAACTGTATAAATGTTATTATCAATTTTTACTGTCATTCCATTTTTTATATCATTAACATTAATCACTATATACTCTCCCCTTTCTTCTGGGATTATTTCTTATCTTTACCTTTTTTCTGTTATTATCTAATGAGCTTTTAATATCTCCAATCTTTTTGATATTATCCCATTTGATATCTAATTTTACTACCTTTTTCACCTATAAACTCCCTGAACTTATATATAAATTATTTCTTCTCTTTATGTGAAGTATGTTTTTGACACTTTGGACAATATTTGTTTAATTCTAAACGATCTGTTGTGTTTTTTACATTTTTATCTGTACGATAGTTTTCTGAAGAACAAACTGTACATACCAAAGTTTTTTGTTGTCTATTTCCTACTTTTGCCATACTATCCCTCCTCGTTTTCTATTGGTATTATAACAGATAATTGTGAATTTGCAAAATCTTTTTTTAATTATTGTTGTACAACTCAAAAAATTTATTAGAAATAGCTCTACTTAATTGATGATTTACATAACTTCTTGAAGAAGATTTACCGTTCGGGTCAACTAAATCAGGTGAAGTAACAGTAATACTCATAACGGGATTATCACTAGGAGCATACCCAACAAAAGCATTTGATAGAGTTTCCGTATCAACCTTGCCATCTCCATTAGTATCTAAAAACGATTCACTAGTTCCAGTTTTTCCACTCGGTGATGGACTATTACCCATAATATTTTTACCCAATCCATAAGTTAACACTGCACGTAATCCCTGTTGTGTTCTTTTTATATACTCATCCTTTACTGAAACTGTATTTAATATAACAGGCTCTACTTCATATAATAATTGACTTAGTTCATTACTATTACTGTTTTCATATACTGCCTTTAATAAATGTGGTTGATATCTTTTCCCATTTGATGCATATGTAGTTATATATTGTGATAACTGTAGTGGCGTATATGTATCATACTGTCCAATTGCAAAGTTAAGAAGTAAATCTGCACTATAATCCGTTCCTACATTGCCTGCACTCTCAACAGGTAAATCAATCCCTGTTTTAACACCAAGTCCAAACTGCCTAAATATATTTCTGTAAGTATCAAACGTTTCCTTTTTAGCCTTCCACTTTCCATTATATGTATAATTATATCCATCAATTTTCATAGCCGTTTTGAACTGATATATATTTGATGAATATGCAAGTGCATCTATATCATTTATTCTTCCTAATTTAGTCCATGAGCATTTTCTTGGTTTCATATATATTTTTATGCAAGCATCACTCATATATTGACCCTTTTTTATTGCACCAGTGTGATATCCAACTAAAATAGATGCACCTTTAACAACACTTCCAGGAGTCATTGGATTAGTCATTATACCAGGTGTAACATCATACGTTTTATATTGTTTTCCACTAACTACTACTTGTTTTCCACTCATTGCAAGTATTTCACCAGTATTAGGTTGTTGTATTACTGCATAACTTCTATTGTAATAAGTAGTATTACCCTTTTTTTTAGCATTAACTACTTCTTTTTCCAATATTTCTTCTACCGCTTTTTGTAGTTCAATATCAATAGTTAAAACTATATCATTACCCCTTTTAGCTTCACTTATTAAATTTAGTTTTCCGTTTTCTAATTTATATTTTGCTTTAGTCCCTTTTAAAATATCTTCATATTGTTTTTCTAAATAACTAATACCAACAATATCATCAAGTGAATATCCCTTCTTCAAAAACTCTTTTTTATTCTCTAAAGTTATAGAAGAAATATTACCTAAAATGCTTCTAAATGTATCACCATATAAATATACTCTTTCCCATTTATATGAAACATCAAATCCTTTTAATTCAGATTTATGCTCCGCAATATATGCATATTCTTCATCTTTTATATTTCCGCTCTTAATTATTTTTTCTTGATATGAATATCCTTTATTCATTAAATAATATATATATGCTGCAGATTTATCTTTATCATTGTAAATAGATAGATCATCATTTGTTATTCTATCTAATTTAAAATTTTTAATATCATCTTGATTTAATTTTCTATTTTTTAACTTTAACCATTCTTCATCGGTTATTTTTTTATTAGCTAAATCCTTATGCTGCTCTATCCAAAATTCCTTAAGATTAATCAGTGCAAGTTTAGAATAATCAACTTCAATTACATTAGAGACTTTATATGCAAGGTCTATTTCTTCATTTTTTGTTATCTTCTTTTCTTTATTATATATAATTACCGGAATTGATTTATTATCAACTAAAAGTTTATGATTTCTATCATAAATTCTACCTCTGGGTGCTGTTTCGCCATATACTATTGATGAAGTAAGTTTTTTTAAATTTTCTTTATATATATTAGATTGCATTATTGTTAAACTATATATCTTAATTATTATTAAAACAAAGCATATTACTGTTATATATGATAATATCTTAAATCTTATATTATTTTTTTTCCCAAATAATTTTTTATTAATTTTATTCTTCATAGTATTCACCAATATTAGTTTGGCAAATATTCTAAAAGTTATTTACATATATTTATTTGGGAGGAATTTTATGTACGAAATTATAATAAGAGATTATGTAAACAAATTAACTGAGAACGACATAATTCAATATTCAAAGAAAAAAAATATTAGTTTGAATGATAATGAAGTAAAAATTTTATATTTATATGCCAAGAACTATTGGAGAGAATTTTATAAAGGAAATCCTAATGATTTAATTTTAGAACTAAAGGAAAAATTAAGACCTCAAGTATTTGATTCTTTATATAAAATTTATACAGATTTAAAAGGTAAATTGAATTGATTTATCTTTTTTATTGTAACTTATTAATTAATTAATTATTATTTAAGAAGTTCATTACTAAATCAATTAATATTTCCTTTTCTTTAGGATTAGATTGGGCTATAAGTAGTGTAATCGCAACAAGCGTATTATTATCTATAACTTTTCCATTTTCATTATAAAGAATATTGTAGAATTCTAGAAAATATATAAATAGTGTGGCAGCTATTCTTTTATTACCATCAATAAAAGTATGATTTTTTGTAATTAAATATAAGAAATTAGCAGCTTTTTCCTCTATAGTAGAATATAAATCCTTACCATCAAAAGATTGATATATAGTACCTATAACCTCTTTTAAACCTTCATTTCTTTCTAATGCAAATAAATCACTATCACTATTGAACTTAAGCTTATTAATTATATTCATACAATCTTCATATGTAACTTGTTTATCATTTTTAGTACCTATTGGTTTAGTTATTCTTTTATGATCATAATCATCAAGTAAATTTAAAGCACTTGAATAGTTATTTATTACTTTAATTATTTCCCCAGCTTCACTACCTTTTAATTCGGCATCCATTCTTCCTGCAATATCTATTAATTTAATTGTCTTTTCAAGATATTCTAATCTTTTTTGATTAACTGCATATCCTTTAATCATATAATCTTTTAAAACTTTTGTCGCCCATTTTCTAAATATAATACCATTTTTAGATTTTACACGATAGCCAACACTGATTATCATATCAAGATTATAATAAATTAATTCTCTGGTTTGACTTCTGTCCGATATTGCACCATGTTTAGTGGTGTGTGCAAATTTTGCACATACCTCATTTTTATCTAATTCATTATCTTTAAAAATATTGTTTATATGTCTAACAATAACAGTTCTATCCCTATTGAATAACTCTGCCATTTGCTCTAGTGATAACCATACTGTTTCATCTTTCATATTTACTTCTAATTTTACTTTTTGATTTTCGAATAATATTATTTTATTTTCTTTCATTTTTTGACTCCTTACTATAATTATTACTTTTTTATTTTTATTTTCCTAAAAAAGTTCAAAAAAAAAGCACTTTTTAAGTGCTTTAGATGTTTTCTAGTTTCTCCTTTAATTCTGGATCAAACTCTTTATTTTTAATCATTTCTATTTCTTCTTTATATGGTGGATATTCTCCTATCCATGGAGTTTCTAGTATTTTTGGAATATCTTCAATTCTTTTATTATAAATAATATTAATTAAATTATCAAAGCCAATATAACCAAATCCTATATTTTCATGTCTATCCTTTCTAGATCCTTTAGGGTTCTTACTATCATTAACATGAATACATTTTAGGTAAGACAATCCAATTTCTTTTTCAAATTTATTAAGTAATAAATCAAAGTTTTCAACATCATAACCAGCATCATTTAAATGACATGTATCCATACATACACCTATTCTATTTTTGTTATTAATACCATTTATTATTTCTTTAATTTCACTAAAACTACTACCAATTTCGGTTCCTTTTCCAGCCATTGTTTCAAGAAGTATTGTAACATTACTATTTTCGAAAGAGGTATTATCTAAAATTGTATTCAATCCATTAATTATATTATGTATGCCAGTATCTACACCCTCACCAACATGACTTCCTGGATGTAACACCATATACTTAATGCCAAGTGTATCGCAACGTTCAACTTCTTCTGTTAAAAATCTAATAGAAAAGTTGTATTTATCTTCTTCCTTTCTATTAGCAAGATTTATTATATATGGGGCATGCACTATAACTTTAGAATAATCTATATTATTTGATTTCATTAAAGCCAATGCTTCTAAAGTTAATCCATCATTAATACTACATCTATTAGTATTTTGTGGTGCTCCAGTATAAAACATAAATGTATTTTCTCCATATCCAAGAGCTTCTTTTAGACTTCCTAATAATTGTGTTTCCTTATTAAAAGACACATGAGATCCTATTATTAACATATTTATCACCAGTAAAATTATATCAAAATTCAGGCAAAAGAAAAAGGTCTAAGTTAGACCCAAATTAATTATTTGTTATACCAGTCACAAGTAGTCGTAACATCAGTAGCAGCAGAGTATTCTTCATCAACAGCATTTATTTCTGTAGTACCTTTAGTAATTGAATACGTTCCATTACTTATGTCGATTGTTGTTTTATAAAGTTTACCATTTTTATCTGGAGTTGAAAGTTTTTCTACGGTAACTTTACCATTATAACTATTCAAACTACCTCTGTCTAATTTAATGTCCCCTAATGCAATAACACATGAACTACTATTTTCTGGCATTGTCACAGTATCAGCAACACTAATCGCAGTTTCAACGTTTTCAATAACAAGTTTTGCTTGAGACACAAATGCTTTACTTTTAGATGAGTTAATTACATTTTGAATTGCTGGAACAGCGATTAATAATAATACTCCTAAGATAACTATAACTGCTAATAATTCAACTAATGTGAATCCTTTTTTATTTGTTTTTTTCATTTTATTCTTCCTTTCTATTTTTATAACTTAATACTATCACAAGTATTAAAAACAGTCAATTATGATTATTAAAATATTTTTTACTTTACATTATATTTACTTTGAGCATTGTTTTACATAATCGTATTTACCAGATTCATTAAATTCTGATATATCTATGGGTTTATCTTCTGATCCTATGCACATAATATTATCTTTTACCTTTAAATATACATTGTATGTATATACCGAAACACTATTTTCTTCTTGTATTTTCTTTTTTACATAACTATTAGTTCTATCATATTCGTTTCCAAATGGCGAAGTTTTAATTTCCTCTTTTGGATCTATATCTTTCAAAAAACATATATTTTCGCTTTCAGCATTTTTAATACAATCACTAATCTTTGCCTTATCAACCATATCTTTTGCATCATTTATCATTTGATCTTTTTTATTTCTTTCTAATGTTGATGATATATTAGGAAGAGCAAACGCTAATATTATTGCTAATAAAGATATAACTACCATAAGTTCTATTAAAGTAAATGCTTTATTATTTTTTATTAACATTTATACTTCCCTCCTTACCTTTTGCTTCATACTTATTATTTTTTAATTCTACAGAGTAACTGTCACATACATATATATCATTATTATTGTACTTGCAATCACTTGCTGTTACTTTACTATTAGTTGTATCATATGTATCACTTAATTTATTACCATCAATACAATTAGATGTACCACCTTTATTACAAATAGTTATTTCCCCACCATTAAAATCTTTATGAGTTTCAACATATTCTTTTGCCAATATAATAAACATCTCTGCATCTTCTTTTATTCTTCTTTTATTCGCACTATTCATTGCATTATTTATTGAAGGGATTGCAATAGACATTATTACGCCTAATAAAATAATTACTGCTAATGTTTCAACCAATGTAAATGCCTTATTATTCATATTATCACCAATATAATTATAACCATATTATCAAGCTCAATCAACATTAAAAAACAAAAAAAATAGTCAATTGACTATTTTTGTAACATATTTAATAAATTAACTTTGAACATATCTTTTTCAGGATTTGATTTAGATATCATAACACCTTTATATGTAGAAAGCTCTGCTCTATGACCTTCATCTAATATTCCTTCAGGTGTTATATTAGTAAGTAAAATAATATTCTTGTCTTCATAAACAGTATAATGAAGTCTTATCTCACCATGTACTTTAGCAAATAAAGAATCTGTTGGTAGTTTTAATTCGTAATCTTTTGTTTTATCCTTTTTATTAACAGCTACTAATTCTCCTAAGAAATTACCATTTCTTATTTCAGGATAATATTCAAAAGTTAACTTCTTATAAGCAAGCATATTATACTTTCTTACTGTTCTTTCTTTCTTTCTAAAATCATTCTCGTTAAGATATTCAAAAATGTAACTTTGTTTCATAATATTCAACCCCTTTAAACCCTCTATATTGGAACCCCTATTTTCCAAATGTGTAAGTATTATAACACAAATATCGGGTTTTGTCAAACTTTTTGTTGCTGTACATTATTATATTACTCAAAAAAGCTCAATTTATTCCCGTTATTTATCTTCTTTTTATGTAAACAACTGCCGATGTGTTATCTTTTCCACCATGAATAATAGTATCTTCTTTTTTACTATATGAATCAGTATTTACGGCTTCTAAAACAACTCTTTCTGCTATTGAACTATCAGATGTTGTATCAAAGATATTTTTTATTCTTCTGTCTGATAGACAATCCGTAACACCATCTGATGTTGCCATTAAATAGTCATAATCAGCATATAATAATTTCGTTTCATTAGTTGAAAACATCTCTGTTCCAATAGCATTTGTAATTAAATTACTTTCTTCTTTAAATCTTAAATCATCCACTGTAATATTATTAGAATAAAACCCATCATAATAATTTTTCATAACAAGAGACTGATCTTTTGTAAGTCTATATAATACACCATTCTTATATCCATATACTCTAGAATCTCCTATACTTGTCACTATAGTATACTTATCAGTTATTATTGCTCCTGAAAAAGTAGTAGATCCTGTTTTAATTTTAAAATTAATATCAGAAAGCTTTTTATTAAAATCTTTTTGTAACTCTACCTCATTTTCAAAAGAGTTATTTGTCAAACTTAAAAACCAATTACCAATCTCAACAATTGTAAAATTACTAGCTTGCATACTATTATCAGAATCACTAACACCATCTGCAATCGCAATAAATTTAGCACCACTATTAATATTTTCTAGTAATGTAATAGAATCTTCTTGTTCTTTTTTTCTTTTACCTATATCCATACATCCATATAAAGTATTTCCACAGTTGTATACATTATGATTGCATTTTAAATAATTTTTTGAAATTATGTCCTGCATACATGGATTTATTTTTAATAAATTTACATTATTAGAGCTAGCAGAATTATATTTTTCGCTAAACTCTAGCAAAAATCTTACAAGCATATTTTTATTATTTTTTAACTTATTAAGCAAATCCATAACTGTTTTTTCATCATAATTTTCCTTTTTCTTTATAGACGTTAATATAGAACATATAGCTTCATCTTTTGTATAATTAAAATTTGGTAATAATAAATTATCATTTAGAATTATAGAAGTTAATGCGTAAGAAAAACTAATATAATCTTTACTTCTATAAGTCATGTCTTGTATTTTATCTATTAAGTCATAATATATTCTTATATACTTATCATAACTATTACACATTACCATTACCCCCATAAGTTGGAGAGATTATATCATAAAATAGATTAATTGTCAAAAAGAGGAATTATTGTTAATTTAAATTTGAGTTTAGTTTTTTTACAAAAAATTTTAATAAATTTAATTAACTTCATATTAATTTAGGAAAATATATTAATTTTTATTAAAAAAATTGTAATTGTTTCACGACAAAATTGAGCATTCCAATTCTCTTTTCTTAATACTGAATTTGCTTAAATTAGAGGACTAATTGTAACTGTTTAATTTTTTCTCGTTCTTCTGTTTTCTGCCATTCTTTTATCCCTCTTGCCATTTGACTTAACCATACCACTACCTTATTTCTTAATGTTCGTGATCTTTCTATTATTTTTATAGTTAGTAATTTTTTATCTATTTTATCACTTAACGTCCCTAAAAAGAAACAAAAGAAAAATTAAAAGAAGCTATTTAGCTTCTACAATTAACTTTATTGCAGTTCTTTCTTCTCCTTCAATCGTTATATCAGAAAATGCAGGTATACAAACTAAATTTTTACCACTAGGAGCAACAAATCCTCTAGCTATTGCTATTGCCTTTATTGCTTGGTTTAATGCACCCGCACCAACAGCTTGTATTTCTACACTTCCTTTTTCTCTAAATACGTTAGCAAGTGCTCCTGCTACACTATTTGGATTAGATTTACTGGATACTTTAAGTATTTCCATATATATTAACTCATTCCTTTCTACACTAAAGTATATTTACTAAATAAAAAAAAAGAACTATTTATAAATGTTTATAAATAATTCATTAATTGTTGTTTCTGTAACAGATTACATCTTCTCTATTACAAACTTTTCATTTCTATAGTCTATTAGATATTTATTATTTGGTTTAATTTCATTATTAATTATCATTTTAGATAATAATACTTCTATAGTTCTACTAACAAGTCTTTTTAGTGGTCTAGCACCAAATGTTGGGTCATAACCATTATCTGTTAAATATTTCTTTGCAGATTCACTTATTTCTAATTGAATATTGTCATCCTTTAATCTTGCTTCAATTTCTTTTACTATTTTTATCAATATTTTTGATATAGCATCTTTAGATAATTGATTAAACACAATTATTTCATCAATTCTGTTTATAAATTCTGGTTTAAAATATTTTTTTACCTCATCCATAACTTTTGAGTTGTTACCTTCTAGTATATATTCACTTCCAAGATTTGATGTCATAATTATTATTGTGTTTTTAAAGTCTACTACCCTACCATTTGAATCTGTTACTCTACCATCATCCAATATTTGAAGTAACAAGTTTAATACTTCTGGATGGGCTTTTTCAATTTCATCAAATAACACTATACTATATGGATTTCTTCTTACTGCCTCTGTTAATTGTCCTCCTTCTTCATATCCAACATATCCTGGAGGAGAACCTATAAGTCTAGAAACACTAAATTTTTCCATATACTCACTCATATCAATTCTTATCATATGTTTTTCATCATCAAATAATTCATATGCTAATGTTCTTGCAACTTCAGTTTTACCTACACCTGTTGGTCCTAAAAACATAAATGAACCAATTGGTCTATTTGGATCTTTTATACCACTTCTGCTTTTTATTATTGCATCACTTACTAATTCTAGTGCATTATCTTGACCAATTACTCTTTTTTGCATATTTTCCTTTAAATTAAGTAACTTTTCTTTTTCACTACTAATTAATTTACTAACAGGAATATTAGTCCATTTTGATATAACTGTTGCTATATCATTAGGTGTTACTGTATCACTTAATATTTTATTTTTTTCAAGATTCATTAGTTCATTTAATTCTTTTTCTAGTTTTGGAATTTCACCATGTCTTAATCTTGCTGCTTTTTCTAAATCATATTCATTTTCTGCTTGATCAAGTAAGAATTTAGCACGTTCAATTTCTGATTTTTTTGTTTTAATTTTATCATTTATATTTTTTTCTTTATCCCATGCTTCTTTTAATTCTTTTTCTTTCTCTTGTAATTTAGTTAATTTTTGATTAATTTCTTCTACTCTTTTCTTTGAAATATCATCTTTTTCTTTTTTTAATGCTTCTTTTTCAATTTGAAGTCTCATAATATCACGTGTTAACTTATCTAACTCAGTTGGAACAGAATCCATCTGTACTCTTATAGTTGCACATGCCTCATCAACCAAATCAATTGCTTTATCTGGTAAAAATCTATCTGTTATGTATCTATTTGATAAAGTTGTTGCAGATATCAACGCTTTATCTTGAATACTAACACCATGATGTATTTCAAATCTTTCTTTTAATCCTCGCAAAATTGTAATTGTATCTTCTACAGTTGGTTCAGACACTTTTATCTTTTGGAAACGTCTTTCTAATGCCCCATCTTTTTCTATATATTTACGATATTCATTTAGTGTTGTAGCACCTACAACATGTATTTCACCACGTGCAAGCATTGGTTTTAATATATTTGAGGTATCCATTGCACCTTCTGCACCAGTACCAACAATCATATGTATTTCATCAATAAACATGATTATTTGGCCTTCACTTTTTTTGATTTCTTCAAGTACATTTTTTAATCTTTCCTCAAATTCACCTCTATATTTTGCACCAGCAACTAAACTTGCCATGTCTAGTTCCCAAATTGTTTTATCTTTTAGAGAACTAGGGACATCACCTTTAATAATTCTTAGTGCCAATCCTTCTACTATAGCGGTTTTACCTACACCTGGTTCACCTATTAAAACTGGATTGTTTTTTGTTTTTCTAGACAAAATTCTAGTTATACTTCTTATTTCTTCATCACGTCCGATGACCGGATCTATTTTTCCTTTTTTTGCATCCTCAGTGATATTTCTACCGTACTTTAAAAGTACATTTTCTTCTTTTTGTTCATACATAATTATCACCTCTCGATAATTATTATACTCAAAAATTAGCACTTGTCAATAGGGAGTGCTAATTTCGACAATTTTTATAAAAAAAAAGCAATTTTCATTGCTTAAAAATCCAAAGTTTCAATCTCATCTGATACAGGTTGTTCAACATTTGCTTGAACTGGTGTACTTGGAGTCTCTGCAAAAAGTGGACTAGTTGTTGGCTTTTCTATAACAGGCTCTATTACAGGTGAAGCTGGTATAGTATCAACAACACTATTATCCATAACTGCAGCTTGATTAGGAACTGTAACATCTTGGATTGGCTCTATTATTCTAGTATCTTCATGTTTAACTGGTTCATTATAAAGCATTGCACTATCTACTTTTGGCATAGGACTAGTATTTTCTAGTGGATCTGCACCACCATAAATAACTGGTTTTGCCTGTTGTTCTGTTTTGTATAAATCTGTTTTAGGACTAACACCACCATATATTGATACAGCAGGTTTAGCTTCTTCTATTGTCTCTACAGTTTGTGTTGTATTAGGTGCTGCATTCTCAACTACTGGTTCACTATTTATTTCTAATACTGGTGAAGTATTCATTACAGGTTCATTAACAACTGTATTACTATTAATAACTGGTTGTTGTTCAACAGTTTGAGTTGGCACTTGACTATTAGCAACAGGTTCAAATATTTCTAATTTTGGTTCTTCATTTTTAACAACGGGTTCATTACTTATATTTTGAACTTGATCCATAGTTGGTACAACAATCTGTTCTGGTTGTTGAACTACTGTATTAGGTGCCACAACTGGTGTTTCTACATTTTGTGTATCAGATTTAGGCTGTTCAACAACTTCATCTTTCTTTGATTCCTTTGCTTCTTTCTTACCAGATGTAAGTAATAATATTAATGCAATCAATAAAAGTATTACACCAACTGTTATTAATATACCTTCTTTTGTTAAAAACCAACCAGGGTTAAAACTTATCAAATCTAACATTTTCAATTAGGTCATCTCCCTCTTCTATCTTACTTAAATCATAACAAAAAAAGATAAAAATTGCAATTTGTTTTTCACTTTACAATTTTACTTTACACTTTTAAACAGTTTCCAAACACCCTCTTTATATGGCATTTTTTCAAATTTCATTAATTCTTTGTTTACAGGATGAATAAATTCTAATTCATATGAGAAAAGTGCAATTTGTTTTTTATCTTGTTTTCCATATCGTTGATCTCCATATAATGTATGACCTATATTTGCCATTTGAACTCGTATTTGATGATGTCTACCAGTTTCTAAATCAATATCTACAAGTGTCAAATTTTCTTTAATATTTCTCTCTAAAACTGTATACTTAAGCTTCGCGATTTGTCCTTCATCCTTTACAGTTATTTTACTAGAATTATCTTTACACTTTACAATATAGTTTATTAATTCATCATTATCGTTTTTTATAATACCATGTACAACTGCTAAATATCTCTTTTTTAATTTTCTTTCTCTAACTTGTTCAGAAAGTCTTGAAGCTGCTTTTGATGTTTTAGCAAATACCATTATTCCACCAACAGGTCTATCTAATCTATGTACTAATCCCAAATAAACGTTTCCTGGCTTATTGTATTTTTCTTTTATATACATTTTGATTATGAATAACATATCTATATCATTTGTATTATCAGCTTGACTTAAAACATTATATGGTTTTACAACAACTATTATATGATTATCTTCATATAATATTTCTAATTTTTTATTCATCTGCTTCATACCTACTACATATTCCACAAGGTAATACTAAATTACTATTGGAAATTGGAATACCTATTTCTTCTGAATATATTTTTCCATGATATTTTTTACCTATTGTTGACTCTAGCAAATTGGTAAATACTTGTTTAGAAAGCCCAGTTGTATAAGTATTAATTATAAAAAATAGTGGTTTATCTGATAATATTTCTAAACATAGGTTAACTAATTCTAAAAGATTCTTTTCTATATCCCAAACTTCTCCATTTGCTCCTCTGCCATAACTTGGAGGATCCATTATTATTGCATCATATTTATTATTTCTTCTTTGTTCTCTTTTGACAAACTTAACAACATCATCAACTATATATCTAACGGGTTTAAGAGAAAGATTACTTGCATTTACATTTTCCTTGCACCAATCAACCATCCCACGTGATGAATCAACATGAACAACACTTGCACCTGCTTTTAAACACGCTACTGTTGCACCACCTGTATATCCAAACAAGTTTAATACTTTGATTTGTCTTTTAGAATTGGTAATCTTATTCATCATAAAATCCCAATTTACAGCTTGTTCTGGAAATATACCAGTGTGCTTAAAGCCCATTTGCTTAACTAAAAAAGTTAAATCTTTATACTTTATTTTCCAATAATTAGGAGTGGATTTTATATTTTCCCAGTGTCCTCCTCCTTTATTACTTCTATGATAAATTGCATTAGCAATATTATAATTTACAGTTTTATTATTCCAAATTATTTGTGGATCTGGTCTAACCAAAAATATGTTTCCCCATCTTTCAAGCTTTTCCCCATTACCACATTCTAAAAGCTCATAATCTTTCCAGTCATTTGATATTAACATACTTAATCCCTCTTTCTTTATTTAAAATATATAATGCAGAATAATATCTGTCAATATGTATAAAGCATAATAAAAAGAATGAATATATCTAATAGTCATTCTTTTATTAAATTTTCAAAATAATTATACAACTCATCGCACTTTTCTTTATCCATTTCTCTTTTATCTTTATATGGATTAAATATATTTAATGCTATATACTTTTCACTACCAAGTTTATGATATGGTAAAAATTCTACCTTTTCTATATTTTTAATATTTTTTAAAAATTCATGTAATTTATCAATATATTCATAATTATCATTAACATCTGGTATTATTACTTGTCTTATCCATACCTTTTTATTTGATCTATTTAATGAATCAATAAACTTTAAGGATTCTGTTTTCTCAAATCCAGTTAAATTTTTAAAAGAAGATGGTTCTACATGCTTTATATCCAATATTATTAAATCAATATACTTTAATAATTCATCATATTTACCTACACCACATCCAGCTGTATCAAGTGCAATATTAATATTTTCTTCTTTTAATCTTTTTGATAGTTCAATTAGAAAATCAACATGAAGAAGTGGTTCTCCACCAGAATATGTAACACCACCATTGTCTCTATAATATGGTTTAAATCTTTTTACTTTATTAACAATATCATCAACACTATAGTTTTCTTCTTTTTTATTCCACATCTCGGGATTATGACAGTATTTACATCTTAACTTGCATCCATTGAAAAATATTACAGTTCTAATACCTGGTCCATCAACTAATCCAAAGGATTCTATAGAATCAATACTAGCTTTCATTATAATTTACCGTGAAAGGTTCTGTGAATAACCTCTTCTTGCTGTAATTTAGTTAATCTATTAAATCTAACTGCATATCCTGACACTCTTATTGTAAGTAATGGATATTTTTCAGGATTGCTCATTGCATCAATCAAAGTTTCTCTATTTAAAACGTTTACATTTAAATGATGTGCTCCTTGTGAAAAATAACCATCCATTAAATTTACTAAATTATTTATTTGTTCTTCATCATTTTTTCCAAGTGCAGTTGGAACTATTGAAAAAGTGTTTGATATACCATCCCTACAACAGTTTTCATAATCTAATTTACTTACTGAATTTAAAGATGCAATTGCACCATTTTCATCTCTTCCATGCATAGGATTAGCACCAGGTGCAAAAGGCATTCCTTTTTTTCTTCCATCAGGTGTTGCACCAGTTTTTTGTCCATATACTACATTTGATGTAATAGTTAAAACAGACAAAGTTGGAATAGCATTTCTATAACATTTATGTTTTTTTAGCTCTACAATAAATTTATCCAATATTTCTTTTGCAATTGAATCAACTCTATCATCATCATTACCATACTTAGGAAAATCTCCTTCTATTTCAAAATCAATTGCAATACCATTATTATCTCTTATCGGCTTTACTTTTGCATATTTTATAGCAGACAATGAATCAACAGCAACACTCAATCCAGCTACACCATATGCCATAAGTCTATTTACAACTGTATTGTGTAATGCCATTTGTCCTGCTTCATACGCATATTTATCATGCATAAAATGTATTATATTCATTGTATTAGAATAAAGTTCTGCAACGTATTCCAAAACTTTAAAATACTCTTCTTTTACTTTTTCATAATCTAAAACAGTATCGGTCATTTCTTTAACATTGTCTATAACTTTTAATCCAGTAATTTCATCAACACCTGCATTTATTGAATATAAAAGTGACTTTACTAAATTACAACGTGCACCAAAAAATTGCATATCAACACCAAGTCTCATAGCGGAAACACAACATGCAATTGCATAATCGCTTCCATATAACGGTCTCATTATATCATCATTTTCATATTGTAGTGAATCTGTTCTAATAGACATCTTTGCACAATACTTTTTAAAATTAACTGGTAGTTTTTCACTCCATAGTACTGTCATATTAGGCTCTGGTGCAGGCTCTAAATTAGTTAATGTATGTAATATTCTAAATGATGTTTTAGTAACTAATGTTTCATCAGAATCTAACATTCCACCAATTGATGCGGTTACCCATGTTGGATCTCCTGAAAATAGTTCATCATATTCCGGAGTTCTTAAATGTCTAACAAGTCTTAATTTTATTACAAATTGATCTATTAATTCTTGAGCTTCTTCTTCAGTTATTATACCTTTTTCTAAGTCTCTTTCTAAATATATATCTAAGAATGCATCTACTCTACCTAAGCTCATTGCAGCACCATTATTTTCTTTAACAGCTGCCAAATATCCAAAATATAACCATTGTATTGCTTCTTTACTATTTTTTGCAGGTCTTGAGATATCATAGCCATATTTTAATGCCATGCTTTTTATTTCTTCTAATGCATTTATCTGCATTGTAACTTCTTCCCTTAGTCTGATTAAATCTTCTGTCATATCTCCATTAAGATTTTTAAAATCTTTCTTTTTTTGATTAATCAAACAATCCATTCCATAAAGCGCTACTCTTCTATAATCTCCAATTATTCTACCTCTTCCATATGCATCTGGAAGTCCTGTTAATAATCCAACTTTTCTTGCTAATTTCATTTCATCAGTATATGCATCAAACACTCCCTGATTATGTGTTTTTCTATACTGATTAAAATACTTATCTATATTACTATCTAATTTATATCCATAGGCTTGTAGTGAATTTTTTACCATTCTCATACCACCATATGGATTGACTATTCTTTTTAACGGCTTATCTGTTTGAAGTCCAACTATTACTTCATTATCTCTATCTATATATCCAGCATCATAATTATCTATTCCAGAAACCCTAGTCGTATCAATATCTAAAACGCCTCTTTCAAGTTCCTTTCTTAATAAATCCTTACATTTTGACCACACAGAATCTGTTTTATTACTTATACCATTAAGAAATGTTTCATCACCATAATAAGGCTTATAGTTAGTTTTTATAAAATCATCAACCAGAATATGATAATACCAATTTCCTGGTTCAAATCCTTCCCATTCTCTTATCATAACAAACACCTCTCTATTATATAAAATAATATCATAAAGTAAGATTTTTTTCCATAGTTTTTGCCTAATTTTAAGCACAAAAAAAGATAACCCAAGTTACCTTTAGTTTCTACATTTTACTAGGAATATCAATTATTAATAAGTTTAATAATTCTTTTAATACTCTGTTTGATAGATTAAGTATAAATAACCAATCATTTTTATTTACATCATCGCATAAATTAGATATATTATTGTTTTGATAAAAATTATTTAAAAGCAAGCATAAATCATATATGTAATCTGCAATATAAAATGGATTTCTGTTATTAAATGCTAAATATATATAATCTTCCAAATCAAACAACTTTATTCTTAAATTTCTATCACTTTCATTATAAATAGTGTTTGACAATTCAGATCCTTTATAATTATTATCCTTTAATATTTTGTTAATTCTTAAATATGTATATAAAATATATGGTCCTGTTTTTCCAACTGTTTCAGAAAACTTTTCTATATTAAATATATAATCTTTCTCTTTTGAATTTTGTAAATCCCCATATTTTAATATAGAATTTACTATTTTATCTAAATCATCATTCGAAAGGTTTTTGTTTTCTTCTTTTTTTGATATAAATATTTCTTTAACTTCATCAAACAAGTTTTGTAATTTTGGTGCTTTACCATCTCTTGTTTTAAATGGCTTACCATCCATTCCATTTACTGTTCCATATCCTAGATGTTCTAGCTGTTCTTTTTTGAATAAATCTAATTTTTCAGCTGTTCTAAAAACTTGTTCAAAATGAAGTGCTTGCCTTAAATCTGTTATATATAATATATGATCTGGATTAAAGTCTTTTTTTCTTTGTAAGATACATGCTAGATCTGTTGATGCATATAAATAAGCCCCGTTACTCTTTTTAAACAATAAAGGTGGAATTTCTTTTTTATCATCATCTTGTCTAACATCAACAATCAATGCACCATTGCTTTCTTTTAGAAGGCCTTTTTCTTTAAGTAATGATTCAACCTCATTTAAATATGGATATGCATCACTTTCACCATACCAGTAATCAAAATGTGCACCCAAATAATTACAAATTCCCTTTATATCTGCAACACTAACTTCTAATATTTTTTTCCACAATTCTGTGTATTCTTTATTACCTTCTTGTAATTCTTTAGTTATTTGTGCACATTTATCTTTAATATCATCATTTTCTTTAGAAAGTGCACTTATCTCTGGGTATATTTTATCTAAATACGAAATGTCTATTTCATCCAATTTCTTATGATCTCTTTTTATTCCATATATAACTTGCCCAATTTGTAATCCATAATCTCCTAGGTGAACATCACAAATTGTTTTATGTCCCATAAATCTTATTATTCTTGCAATGCTTTCTCCTACGATTGTTGTTCTCATATGCCCAACGTGAAGCGGTTTAGCCACATTGGCACCACAATAATCAACTACAAACACTTCCTTATTTTTAGGCAACCTGATATTAAATTTATTGTCATCATTTATGCATCTTACTACTCTGTTTATAAAAGAAGAACTTAATGTAATATTTATAAATCCAGGTTTTACAAATGTTACTGATTCAAAATAGTCATCAAAATTATCTAATGCATTTATCCTATTAACTATTTCTTCTCCAACAACTATTGGATTTTTTTTCAATTCTTTGCTTATTCTAAAAACATCGTTTGATTGATAATCACATAAATCAGGTCTATTTGACTTGCTTATTTTTATATTTCCTATATTATTCTCGGCAAACAATTTTTCTATTATACTACTTATCATTAAGGCCCTCCTTTTTTCTAATGATTATATCACAACTTTAATAAATCTAAAAGAAGAATATTATATTATTTCTTCCTCAACATACTTTGATTTGAACAAGTCTACATTATCAACAATAGTCTCTCCACTTTCTATATCAAATTTTGGTAAATCTTCTTTTGAAGCAAGACCAAAGTAATCTAAAAACTCACTAGTAGTTGCATAAAGAATAGGCCTTCCAGGTGCATCGCTTCTTCCAACTTCTTTTACAAAACCTTTAGCGACTAATTTCCTAACCATATCTCTACTACTAACCCCTCTTATCTCATCAATAGTTAGTCTAGTGATTGGTTCATTATATACAATAATTGCAAGTGTTTCTAGTGCAGCTTGTGACAAGGTATTTGTTTCAGGATTTTCTATTAGTTTTTGATAATAATCTTTATGTTCTTTTTTAGTAGTAAGTTTAAATGTATTGCCTAAAAAATTAATTCTTATTCCCCTGTCATTACTTTCATACTTATTCTTTAATGAAATTATAAGTTCTTTAGCTTCTTCATCATTAAGATTAAGAACGTCTTTTATTTGATTGATGGTTAATCCATCTTCACCAACTACAAAAAGCATTCCCTCTAAAACTGCTTCTAAATTCATTATGCCACCTCACATATAATTTCATCAAAATTATTTTCTTGTTTTATATTTATTTCTCTTTTTCTTGTCATTTCAAGTATAGCTAAAAATGTTACAACTAAATATTCTCTTGTTAAAACATCAAAAAGTTCAAAAAAATTAACTTTTCTTCTTTTAAATATTATGTTCTTGATTTCTGCTCTTCTTTGTTCTATTGATATTCCTTTTTTTGTAACTTTAGTTTCTAAAACTATGTTATCTTTCTGTCTTTCCAAGAATTTTTTGAATGCATCAATAAGGTCATCAACACTAACATCAGATACAAGTTCTATTTTGTCTTGTTTATACTCATTAAAATCACTTGGTAATTTTGTATATATATCTTTTCTTTCAAGTTCAAGCTTTTTAAAATCACTTGTTAATTCTTTATATTTTTGATATTCAACAAGCCTATTTATTAAATTCTCTTTTGGATCCTCTTCATCCTCTTCTTCTGGCTGTCTTGGAAGTAACATTCTTGACTTGATTTCAATAAGTTCGCTTGCCATAACTAGGTAACTACTTGCAATCGTAAGATTAATTTCTTGCATTTTATTTATATAATCTAAATAGCTCTTTATTATTTCTTCAACACTAAAATCAAATACACTCATTTTTGCTTCTTTAATTAAATGAAGAAGTAAATCTAATGGACCCTCAAAATCATTTATTTTTAATGTATAATCCATATATTCACTTCCTTTTTAACAAAAACACTTTAATTAATTATATCATATAACAATTATTTTGTGAGAATAAAATAATAAATAAGTTTTTATCTTTATTATTAAATTTTAATAATTGCTAAAATTAAAAGGATTATTGCCCATAGGTTACAATCCTTTTTTATAAAACATATAGCATTTTTAATCTCTAGCCTTAAAAAATAAACTAAATATAAATGTAAATATTATTGCTGCAGTAATACCTGTTGCGGTTAAATCAAACATTCCCATTAATAATCCTATTATTCCAAAATCATTTGCTTTAGCCAAAGCTCCATGTATTAGTGAATGTCCAAAACTTGTTATTGGAACCAATGCTCCACCACCTACACATGTTATTATTTTATCATATATACCAAAAGTATCTAAGAATGCACCTATTACTACAAATATACTTGTTATATGGCCAGCACTAAGTTTAGTGTTATCTAGGATAATTTGCCCTATTAAACAAACCAATCCACAGAATAGAAATGAATAAACAAAAATCATTTTATCGCCTCCAAAGTAACTGCATGACTAATTGCATTTATATCAATATGCTGGTACACAAAGGTTGGAGAAAATAATGCTCCTGTTGCTGCAATAAGCACTCTTTTAATTGTCCCTTTTTTTAACAAGGACAATATATGACTGTAACAAACCAATGCACTACAAACAGGGCCTGATCCTCCTGCTAGAACTTCTTTTTGATTATCCAAATCATAAAGCATAGTTCCCATATCATTATAATTATTGCTTATATCTAATCCATATTCTGTTTTCATATAATCAACTAATATTTCCTTACCATATGTTCCTAAGTCACCAGTTAATATTAAATCATAATCGCTAACATCTCTTTTTAGATCTTTTAAATGTCTATAAATTGTATCTGCTGCTGCCGGTGCCATAACAGCACCCATATTTAAGGGATCTTTTTGTCCTTTATCAATAACTTTACCAATAGTAGTTGCAGATACTTTTATGTCAGTTTTTTCACTTGTTAAAAAACAACTTGCACCACCTGTTGCAGTAAATGTTGCAGTCTTAGGTTTTGGTGCACCATATTCTGTAGGATTTCTGAATTGTTTCTCACTTGACATATTGTGAGAAGAAGTTGAAACTATACAATTATTAATCTTTTTAGAATCAATCATGCTTGATGCAATTATAATACCTTCTACACTACTTGCACATGCACTATAAATACCTAAAAAAGGAATATTATATTTTTGAACACCATAGCTAGAAGAAGTAACTTGATTTAGTAAATCACCAGATATAATTAAATCAATGTCTGATTTGGTTTTTTCTACTTTTTTTAAAAGTATATCAATACTATCTTCTAACAACTTAACTTCGGCTTGTTCAAAACTTTTTTCACCATTATATAAGTCATCATAACTTTTATCAAATTTATTACCAAGAGGGCCTTTTTTTTCATATGGGCCAACAACTGTTGATGCATCTTTTAAATACACATTCTCATATTCATATGTCATATTAAGCACCTCCCATAAATAGATATCTAATCATTCCAAAAAACCATGCAGAAACCACCCCATATAAAATAACAGACCCCGCTAATTTAAATATATTAGAGCCTAATCCATATATTGGTCCTTCCTTTTTGTATTCAATTCCAGCACTTGCCATTGAATGTGCAAACCCCGTGATTGGAATTATTAAACCGCATTTTGCAAACGTTACCCATTTATCAAAAAAACCTAATGCCGTAAATAAACTCGCAAAAAATATTAATGTTACTAACATAAATGATGATGCATCTTTGGTAGATATATCTAAATAATATGAATAAAATTCAATTAATAGTTGACCTAACGCCCCTACTAGTCCACCAATTAAAAAGGCAATTACTGCATTTTGAACTCGTGTTTCTGTAGGCATATGCTTATCAACTAATTTTTGATATTCCTTGTTTTCCATTTTCTTCACCCAATTATAGTTTTCCTATAAACTTACATTTTATTCAAAAAAAAAGAATTATTTCTAATTTCTTTTTACATAAAACATTATGCCGATAATTTATGATTTAATTTTACTAATATTTTACTTTCACATCTTGAAACTTGTACTTGAGTCATTCCTAGTTCTTTAGATGCTTGAGCTTGTGTTTTGTCTTGAAAATATCTAAGCGATATTAATTTTTTTTCATCTTCATCCAAGTCATTAATAGCATCTTTTAAATCCAATATTTCATCATTATAACCCTTTTCTTCATACCAAATAGAATCATATAAATTTAACTCTTTTCCCTCATCATTTAATTCATAATCAAGACTTTTTATGCTTTCAGTTGCATCTATTGCTTCTATTATTTTATTGATAGGCACCTCTAAAAAACTAGCAATTTCATCTAATGTTGTTTCTCTCATATTTCTTTGATCCAACATTTCCTTTGCTTTAAGTATAAGTGTTTTTAGTTTCAATAAGTCTTTATTAACTTTTATCATTCTATTTTCATTTATATGTCTAAGTACTCTTCCTTTTATATAGAAATATGCAAAAGTACTAAATTTTGTATTATAACAATCATTAAACTTTTTCTTTGCTTCTTCTAAGCCTTGCATACCAATTTGATATAAGTCTTCTATATCATTTCTACCATATCCATATTTATTAACAACACTATATACTAATTTTTCTAATTCAAGTCCTAATGATTCCATCTGATTTCTCCTTTTTATATATTAATTAAATTAAATGCATTTAGTTCATTTTGTGTTTTAAGTGCACAATCAATTAATTTACTATTTTCTATATCCACTTTTATGTTCCCGTGATATCCACAAATCATAAGTTTACCATTACCCTTTATGTATTTATTGTAGCTATTTATTATAGTATTTATTCCATTATTATCGATTTTATATAATTTTTCAAAATTAATAAGAAGATATTTTATACCAACTTTATTTACTAATTTTTCTATCGCATCTTTAAGTATACATGATGTTTTGTTATTTAGTGTTCCATTTAATCTAAGAAATAGAATACCTCTTTTATATTCTAAATCTATATTTAACAATTTATCACCTCGCTTATTTAATATAGACTATATTTTATACATTTTATACATTTTCGACAAAACATGTCAAAATATTAATATTACAAAATTTGACAAATGTTTTACATTTATATTTTTATAAGAGTTTTGATAAATTCCTAAAACATCTACATTTTTTTAACTTTTTATGTTACACTATAAGTAATAAATAATAAGGAGTTTTATTATGGGAAGAAAACATAGAAAAAGTGGTATAAAATCAATTGCAATGGGATGTTTATTAATTGTTGTAGGATTCATGGCAGCTGGATATGCAATACTTAGTCAAAAATTATTTGTAAATTCAGAGGTGAATATTTTAACTGCAGAAAAATACTTATGGTATAACATAATAAACAATTATCCAGGAACATCAACTGAAGGCTTTGTAACAAATGAATATGAAAATGGAAAATATTCATATGTTGGAAATGGAGATAATAACTATATAACCTTAAATGATGAATTGTGGAAAATAGTATCAATTGAATCAGATCATACTATTAAAGTTGTAAGATGGGATAGCACTATAAATAAGGAATTTGATACAGCAAATAACAGAACAAATTCAAGTACATACTGTAAATCATTAGAATATGGATGTAATTCATGGAATTCTAAATCCGTATTTGAAAACGGGACAATAAATGGAAATGTAGAAAACGACAGTACATTGCTTACTTATTTAAACACAACTTATTATAATGGTCTTTCTGATACTTTTAAAAATCAAATTACTGAACATGCCTTTAATATTGGTGCAGTAGAACAAGGTGTTAGTATACAACAAGCGTTATCGCAAGAATCAGAATATACATGGTATGGTCATGTTGGATTACTAAGCTTAAGTGATATTATATATCCAGGAAGTTCTTCAACAACTACTACTAATACCACTTTAACAAATAGTAATTATTTATTAAATTATTCATCAGATAAATTTATGTGGACAATTAATCCAGTTAGAGGAAATTCTAATGAAGTTTGGGTTATTTCTTATGATAAGAAATCTATTGGAAAGAATGCAAATTCACAATCTGAAGATATATCTAATACAAACTATAAATATGTAGCACTACCAACTATATATTTAAAAAATACAGTTCAATATAACAGTGGAAACGGAACAATTAATCAACCATTCACTATAAAATAGTATATAAAAAAACCTACTAGCAATAGGTTTTTTATTTTTATTTATTATTTACATACATCTATCCATTCATCATATTCCGATATTTTTTCTAGTTCTGATATCGTCAATTTAATAGCAGAGTTTGTACTTCCACAGGCCGGAAATACCTCACTATGTTTTTTTAATGATACATCCAAATAAATTTTATCAACATCATTTAATCCAAACGGACAAACTCCACCAATTTCATGTGAAGTAAATTTAAGTGTTTCTTCTTTAGAAAGCATTCGTGCTTTAAAGCCAAAATATTCTTTAAATTTATGATTATCTATTCTAGATTCCCCTGATGTAACAATAATAATACATCCGGAATTATTATTACTAAATGCAAGAGTTTTTGCAATATTATCAGGATTTGTATTTAAAGATATTGCTGCTAGAGCAACCGTTGCACTTGATTTATCTAGTTCAATTATATCCTTATCTTTGCTATATTTCTTTAAATGTTCTTTTACAGTTAGTAAACTCAAATCATTTAACCTCTTTTATTTCAACGATTTCATTTATTACATCTTTAGCTTTTATCTTAATCATTATACTATCAGCAATATCTAAAACTGCATATATAATTATAAAAATTCCTACTGTTTTTCCCAAGAATACAACACTTTCAAATGGATTTATTATTAATATAGTTCCTAATATTAATATAAGAATTGCAAATATAAATGTAATTATCCAAGAATTAATTTTACTATCTCTTAATTCCATTGCTATTTGTATTTTGTTAACACTATTTACAATCATCCAAACTCCAGACAATATTGGTATTATTGTTGCAAAAATTTGAGTATTAAATAATATCATAAGACCTGCAACAACACTAAATATTCCATATAATAATCCAGCACCAGAAAAGAAATTATTAACTCTATTTCTAAAATAATTTACTATAGGAACAATTCCTATTACTGTTAATAATATTCCTATAAATATTGAAACAGTCTTAATAACCCCTTCCGTTTCGAAAAATAAAAGTAAGCCAAAGGCCAAAAACATTATTGAAGATACTAAAGATATCCTATAAACTTTTTTTAATGATTCTTGCATATTTATTCCCTCTTTCTTTATATATTATATCATTTAAAAATTACTTTAGTAAAGTACATACTTATGTTATAATTTATATAAATTAGAAAGAGGTGTTTATGAAAAAGCTTAGATTAAAAAAGATTTGGATAATATTAATAGTATGTATCTTTCTTATATCAGCTTATCCAACTATTCAAATTATTAGGATTTCATTTAATAATTATTCATTTTTATCATCAATTAAAATATTAAATCATGGTTATAAAAATAAAGTATTAAAAAATAAGTATAGTAAAACATTTGAAATTGCAATTAATAGTAGTGACTTTATTGATAAAAATGCTAACTATTATTTAAATATAGATTATTATAATAGAAAAGATTTTATAAAAAACATAAATTCACTAATAAAAATAGGATATTCTACTAAAGATATAAATTTGATTAATAAAAATTTCAATGACAGCACCTTAGCTGATTTAGTAAAATCACCTTTAATAAACGATATAAGTGAGTATATGAAGTTTGATTACTTTAAGAGTGAAAATTTAAATAGATATATAAAGTATTATGATGATGATTATAAGAAAGCCGTTGTTAATGTTAATATAGGTCTTGATACAGAGTTTTATACTAATGCTAAAACAGTTAAAAATTTTAGTATTGGTGTATTAGCTAACAAATATAACAAATTAGATGAAGCATTTGAACCAAATAACTTAATAAAAATTAAAAATGACTGTTCTAAAAACGAAAGTTATTTGCAAAAAGAAGCTGCAGAAGCGTTTGAAAACATGTGTAATGATGCTAAAAAAGAAAAAAGATATATTCTTTCTAATTCAGCATATAGAAGTTATAAAAGTCAAAATGAAATATATAATACATACTTAAAAACTTATGGTCAATCTTATGTTAATAATTATGTTGCAACGCCTGGTTATTCAGAACACCAAACAGGTCTTGCTGTTGATGTTGCATCAAAATCAAGTAATATATTTGAAAATTCTAATGAATATAAATGGATGATTGAAAACGCTTATAAATATGGCTACATATTAAGATATCCAAAGGATAAAGAAAAAATAACAGGCTATAAAAATGAAGCTTGGCATTTTAGATATGTAGGAATCAATGCTGCAAAATATATTAAAGAAAATAATATTACATATGATGAATACTATATAATGTTTTTAGATAAATAAACCTCCTGGTTAATTCAACCAAGAGGTTTTTGTTACTTTTTTTAATTCAATAAAACTATTCATAGCATCCTCCTTTATATGAAATAAATTTCACATTTTGTAATTATATTTTTAACTATTATATTTAGATTGCATTTTTACTATTTTGTTATGTATAATTATATTAAGAAAGGTAAAGCAGTATGGCAACTATAAAAGATTATTTAAATTATTATAAAAACACTACGTTTAATGATTATGCATTTAACGAACTTGACAATATTTTATTTTGTGAATTATCTTACATAGATTGGAAAGGCATTGTATCAGAAAATACAACTAAGATAAAATTACAAGACGCCATCAAAATATATTTAGAAAACACAACTGAAGAGCGTGCAAAAAAATTAACTCCATTTATGAAAACTAATACAGATAATTTAAAAATAATTCAAGATTCCACAAGATACAAAGATTGCTATCTTGCTAATTTCAGAAATGAGGTTAATCAGGATAAACAATTTGGAGCTTTATGTATTTATTTTGGAGATAATAATCTATATGTTGGATATAAAGGAACGGATTCAACCCTAGTTGGTTGGAAAGAAGATATGGCACTAGCATATATATTTCCTACTCTTGCACAAAAAGATTCTATAGATTATTTAAACGAAGTTGTAACCTCAAAATATAATAATGTTTACGTTGGAGGACATTCTAAAGGTGGCAATCTAGCAATGTGTGCATATATGTTCTCTAATCCAAAGGTAAAAAAAAGAATAAAGAAAGTGTTTAACAATGATGGCCCAGGATTCAGGCTAAAAGAATATAACTCTTTAGAATATAAAGAAATGTTAACTAAACTTATAATGTTCGTTCCTGAAGATAGTATGGTTGGAGTCCTACTTAATAGTCCTCCATCATTTAAAGTTATAAAGTCAACTTCAAGTGGTCCATATGAACATGATTGTAACACTTGGGAATGTTTTGGATCATTCTTAATTGAAGGTAATCTAAGTATAATAAGCAAAAAATTTAAAGAGAGAATAGATGTAATTATTACACAATATGATGATGATAAAAAGGAAGAATTAGTTAATACATTTTTCAACATATTACAAGAAGCCGGTATAAAAAGCTTTAATAGTAATACACAATGGAACCAAGTCATTGAAATAATTAAAGGAATAAGCGACATGGATAGCGATACTAAAGAATTATTCCTAGATGTATTTAAAAGTTTTATTGTTAACCGAGACAAAAACAAACCCGATTTATAAAATATCGGGTTTTATACTATTCATTTATAGCTTTGCCATTAACATATAGTTTATATCCATTAAAATTGATATTATTGTTGGTTTTATCTGCGTTCTCAAATGATGTAACATAACTATCTGTTGTTAGTTTAATACTAGAAGAATTATCAAGTATCAATTTAACAGATTTTGCTGTGTTTTCATTGTTTATTGAGCCTTCGAAATAAGATGAATTTTTCACATATAAATCAAGAGTTGAAATTGAATCAACAACTATACTACCACTTGCTTTTTGATTTGACATTATAAAGTTTACTATTCCTCCATTTGATTCTTTATTTCCCCAAGAATCCTTTTGAATTCTTAAGAAATTACCATTTGTCATTGTTCCGCCCGAATTATCTTTAGTAGTATTAATAACAGAATCACTTATCGTTAATGTTGTTCCATCATTCGATGAGTTGTTAGTAGTTGCACTGCCACCATAACAAAACACACCATTTGCACCAGTTGCATTTGTAGTAACATTAATGTTTTTTAGTGTTAAATTAGCACCATCTTTAGCAATAATTGCTGAATTTGTTCCGTAAAAACTTGTATTATCACCGCCTTTGGAATCACCTGATTTAATAACACTTATATCTGATATAGTTGAAGTCACATTTGATGCTGATATTACATTCTCATCTTTATTGGTTGAAGTATATGTGCCACTTGATATATTCTCACTATCTGTCAATTCTTTTGTACTAGAATAATTTATATTTGTACTATTGTTATTAAAACTTGGTTCTTTTGAACTAGATAAATTGTTGATAATTTAGTTGTTAAAACACTAGTAAAGTAGTTAGAATAACAGCTGTAAGTTCTTCAATATGAAATGGTTTAGTTATATAATCATTTGCGCCACCATTTAGTCCTTCCAACTTATCAGATAGTGTGTATCTTGCAGTTAGCATTATAATTTTACTTTTAACCTTCTCTTCACTTAACTTTTTTAAAATTTCAAAACCATTTAAGTTTGGAAGCATAACATCTAATATAATAAGGTCATATATATCCGCTAAAGCCTTATATAAACCTTCTCCTCATCTTGTGATATATCTACAATATACTTTTCTTTTTCTAATTTTCCACGTATTACATCTGCAAGTGTATATTCATCTTCTATAACTTAAATCCTCATCTTTACCACTCTTCAAAGTATATTAATGTTTTATTAAATAAGAATTAAATGTAATTTAAAATTAATAGTTTATTACTTAATAAATAGTGTTATCATAAAAACCACAAATTTGTAAATCCATCATGTTTTTAAACAAACATAAAAAAAGTCAATCGTTTAATTGACTTAATTCATTATATAATATCGCCACTTAATATATCTTTAAGTGTTTTCCCAAAAAGATTTATAAAACTAATTTTACTTATGTCTTCTTTTACGATTGCATCTATTTCTTTTATATTTTTATTTCCACTTTTTACAGTGATTTTTCCTACAACACTGTTCTTTTTTAATGGCAATTTAACATCATTCATTTTTAATTCAATATCATAATTTAAACTTACATCTGATTTTTTGCCTAAAATAGTAATATCATCCTTAGAATATACTTTTATTTTATCCTTATTTGCCTTATCTACTTTTAGTTCACCTATAATATCATTTTTATCTTTGATTAAATCTACTTTATATAGATTAAAACCATAATCTAATAGCTCCATAGTTTCTTGATTTCTAACTTTTCCGCTATTTTCGCCTAATACTATCGCAATAAGTCTCATATTATCCCTTTTAGCAGTTACAGCCATACAGTATTTTGCAGCATCTGTAAATCCTGTTTTCAAGCCATCGGCACCTTCATAGAACCTTACTAATTTATTAGTATTTACTAACCAAAATTTATTTGGTGTATCCACTCTTAAATAGTCTTCATATACTGAAGAAAACTTTAATATTTCTTCATGTTTTAATAATTCTCTTGCAATAACACTCATATCATATGCACTTGAATAATGACCATTTTCATCTAGTCCTGTCGAATTTTTAAAAACTGTGTTTTTTAGCCCCATTTTTTTAACTTTATCATTCATCATTTTAACAAAATTATCTTCAGTTCCGGCAATACGCTCAGCCATTGCTACCGTTGCATCATTAGCACTTGCCATTGTTATACCTTTCATAAGATCCCTGATGCTCATTTTTTCACCAGTTTGTAAATAAATTTGTGAACCACCCATACCGGATGCATTACTACTTATAGTTATCATCTCATCCCATTTTAAATTACCAGATTCAATATTCTCTAGTATAAGTATTTGTGCCACCATTTTTGTCATTGATGCCACTGCTACTTTTTCATCTTTATTTTTTTCAAAAATAATTTGACCTGTTGATGCTTCTATAAGCATTCCACTCTTAGCATTTGGTATAACATTGCTTTCATTATTTGCATAAACTTTTGGAATTAATAAAAACAAAAGTAAAAATAAACAAAATAGTTTTTTCATATATCCACCTCTTATTAATTAATATGTCAAAATTTATCAATCTATTAGTTTTTTGTTGAATTTTTTTCGGTAATGTCATATATTTTAATTGGGTGATAAGATATGAAGAAAATACTAATATATGCATTTATATTTGGAGTTATGTTAATAACCTTTGCTGCATGTAATAAACATGGTTCTTCTCTTATAGACACTACTTGGAAAGATGCAAGTAAAAATTTCGAATACTATAAAACCGAAAATTTAGATAGATATAAATCATATAAAGAAAAAAATCCAAAAATGGATATAAGCCAAGTAATAATAGAGGTTAATATAGGATTAGATAATGCATTCTATACTAACACAAAAAAATCAACTAATATTAATTCTAACACCGTTTTAGTAAACAAGTATAATTATTTAGATAAAGATTATGTTCCATCAAATCTTGTAAAAGTTCGTGGTAACATAACTAAAATGGTTGATTATGCAGCAACTGCATTTAACAACATGGTAGATAAAGCTAAAAGTGAAGGATATACTATAATTGGTGTATCCGGTTATCGAAGCTACAATTACCAAAACAATTTATATAATAAATATGCAAAAGCAGATGGAGCAGAAAAAGCAGACACGTATTCTGCAAGAGCTGGATACTCTGAACACCAGACAGGTTTAGCAGTTGATGTAAGCAATGCCAAAACTTCATATACTAACTTTGAAAATACTAAAGAATACAATTGGATGCAAGAAAATGCTCACAAATATGGCTTTATTATGAGATATCAAAAAGAAAAAGAATATATTACCGGATATATTTATGAATCTTGGCACTATAGATACGTAGGAAAAGAGATTGCTGAATATATTAAAAAGCATAATATTACATATGATGAATATTATGCTATGTTTCTAGATAATTAATATAAATTATTTTTAACTCTTTCAAATTGTTTAACTTTTCTTATTGAAGAAACATATAAATATATAACAAATGCTGCAAAAACAATTATAAGAAGAAGATTTTGTGAAAGCAAACAAAAATCATACATTCCATGCAATAGTACAGGTATTATTAGACTATATATCCTGTATTTTTTTTCTAATTTATAATTTTTATTAATATATGAAAGCTTAGAAAACCCAATATAATATCCCATCGCTATTGCAAAAAATGCATGACTTGGAACAGCCGTTATTGCTCTAAAAATACCTACACTATAGCCATTTTGAAAAACATATAAGACGTTTTCGAAAGTTGCAAATCCTAAAGATAAAAATACAGAATATACTATAGAATCATATATTTGATCAAATTCTTTATGATTAAAAATTATACTATATACAAAGGTCCATTTTACGCCTTCCTCAAATAAAGCTACAAAAATAAATGAATAGATTCCTATCTCGAAAATACTAAGTGTTTCTATATTACCTGATGTAATTCTAGGAAAAATAACAGATGAAATCATAGAAAGAAAAAATACAACAAATACAGATAATATACCAACACCAAATAATGCAATAAGTAAAGACATAGGTTCCTTTTGAGAATCCTTTTTATAAACTATTTTTAATATAATTAACGAAGGAATAATTGAAATTAATAACAAAAATAGATTTTTCATAAAATCACTTAATTGTAAAACTATCTAATACATCTTTTTCCAAATACTTTGAATTATCATTAATGTATAAGTAACACAATATATCTCCTTCATCAACTTTCATACCAATAGTTTTGTTTAAGACAACACCTACTCTTGGATCTATTATATCCTCTTCTTCAATTCTTCCAGCACCTAAGTTCCTTGCAATTATACCTATTTTATATGCATCTATGCCTTCTATAACACCATATTTTGGAGATTTTATCTCAACTATTTGCTTACTAACACTAATAGAATTAATATTGCCATTCTGATATTTTACTAATTCTAAAAACTTGCTATAAGCAGAACCATTTTTTATAGAATTTTTTACCTCTTCTACTGCTGAAGTTATAGATATACCTTTTGCCATACTTACCAAGTTTGAAGCTAAATCAATACACAAATCTGTTAAGCTACTTTTAACATTTCCTTTTAGAATTTCCATAGCTTCTATTACTTCTAAACTGTTACCAACATTTTTTCCAAGTGGAACATTCATATCTGAAATTATAGTTCTAACTTCTCTATTATACTTTTTACCTATTTTAATCATTAAATCATTTAACCTGTTAGCATCACTTACATTTTTAATTAACGCACCATTACCAACCTTTATATCTATTAAAATTTTATCAGCACCACTTGCTATTTTTTTACTCATTATGCTAGCAGCAATTAATGGAATAGACTCTACGGTTGCAGTAACATCTCTTAAAGCATATATGATTTTATCAAGTGGTGTTAAATCAGCAGTTTGACTAGAAATCGCAACATTTATTTCCCTAACTTGTTTTATAAAATCTTGCATTGTTAAGTTAACATTAAATCCAGGTATACTTTCTAATTTATCAATAGTTCCTCCTGTAAATCCTAATCCTCTACCACTCATTTTTGCAATTTTTACACCACATGATGCAACAATTGGGGCAATTACTAATGTTGTTTTATCTCCAACCCCACCAGTAGAATGTTTGTCTACTTTAACACCATCTATATTAGATAAATCTAAAACTTCTCCGCTCTTAATAAAAACATCAGTTAAATTAAATATTTCACGATCACTCATATCATTAATACAAATTGCCATTAATAAAGCTGACATTTGATAATCTTTAATAGTGTTATTTAAGTATCCATTAAATGCGTATTCTATTTCAGCATTATTAAGTTCCAAACCCAACCTCTTTCTATTAATAATATCTATTATATTAAGGTTCATATATTCACTCTCCTATTATTAGATATATTATATCAAAAAAAAGATTGAAGTAACATATTATTTCAATCTTTTATTAACTAATTCAGCTGTTCTTTTCGGCTCTTTTATAATTCTTTTATGTAATTCATCATATTTTCTTAACTCTTTTATAAAAGAAACTTCTTCTTTAGATAATCTTACATTATATTTTTCATCATTATCTGCAACAACGAAATAATCCTTTCCAAGTAAGTAATCTATACTGACTTTAAAAACTTCAGATAAGTCAATTAAGGTATCGAGTGATGGAAACCTTATACCTTTCTCATAACAGCAAATACTAACTTTGGTAACATTTATCATACTACCTAATTCAGTTTGTGTCATACCTTTTTCTTTTCTCAAAGTTTTTAGTCTTTCACCTAATTGATTCATTTACAACACTCCAAATCACTCCCATTATAAATAATTGAAAGCTCATCAAGCACTAAGTTAACTAATTAGAAACTCAGTATCATGTAAAGTCCTCTATTAAGTTTATTCTTTAGACTTACTAGATAGAAAAGTTACTCTTTCCGCTATAATGTCAGTAAAATATTTTTTGCTTTTATCATCTTGTTCTACAGCTCTTGTTTGTATTCTTCCCTTTACTCCAACAATATCACCTTTGTGACAATAACTGCATGTTGATTTAGCAACTCCTTCCCATAATATACAATCAACAAAATCTGTTTCATATTCTCCACTAGAGTTTTTAAAACTTCTAGGGACTGCTAAAGTCACAATCATATACTGTTTATTGTTTTCACTTTTTTGTAATTCTGGTTCTCTTACTAATCTTCCAACCAAAACAACCTGATTAAGCATTCTTCCCTCCTTTCCAGTGCTACATTATCATTTTTTATTTTTGCATTCAAATTAGACATTTTATAAATACAAATTATAAAGATATTCAAATAAATTATTTCTATATAAGAAAAAATAATTTTATGATCTATATAACTCATAAAATTATTTTTGTATACTTTTTTTGTTTTTTAAATATTATTTTTTAGTAATTGATTTAATTCTACAGCATACTCTAATGGTAACTCTTCTCTAAATCTTTCAATAAAGCCAAGTATAATTAACTCTATTGCTTTTTCTTTTGGTATTCCTCTACTCATTAAGTAAAATATATTATCTTCACTTATCTTAGATACAGTTGCCTCATGTATAATTGAACTATTACTATTTTCGACAGAATTATCAGGGAAAGTATCACTTTTTGATTTGGAATCTAGTATTAGAGTATCACATTTTACCATTGCAGAACTATTGACTGCAGACTTTGCAATTCTAACTTTACCTCTATATGTTGCATTTCCACCATTTTTTGCAATGCTTTTTGAAATTATATTACTTGTTGTATTTTTACCTAAATGTATCATCCTAGCCCCACTATCTTGCTGTTGAGCATTTGATGCAACACTTATTGTTATACAAGTGCCACTTGAGTTATCTCCTTTTAATATACATGCTGGATATTTCATAGTAACTGATGATCCAATGTTTCCATCTATCCATTCCATTGTACCGCCATCATCTACTAATGCTCTTTTTGTAACCAAATTTAAAACATTATGTGCCCAATTTTGTATTGTTGAGTAACGACATTTACTATTTTTTCCTACATATATTTCAACAACTGCAGCATGTAGTGATGAATCACTATATGTTGGAGCAGTACATCCTTCAACATAATGAAGAGAACTATTATCATCAACTATTATCAATGTTCTCTCAAACTGTCCCATTCCTCTACTGTTAATTCTAAAATAGCTATGAAGTGGTCTATCTAGAGTAGTATTAGGTGGTATATATATAAAACTACCTCCACTAAACACGCTTGAATTTAAAGCCGTAAATTTATTATCGCTATTTGCTACAATTTTACCAAAATATTTTTTCACCAAATCTGGATATTTTTTCATAGCATCCTCTATTGATGTAAAAATTACATTTTTGTTCTTGGCTTCCTCAATCATATTATGATAAATTACTTCACTTTCATACTGAACACCAATACCATCCAAGTTTTTTTCACTATTAGTAACTCCTAAATTATCAAATTCACATTTAATATTTTTATCTATATTATTCCAGTTATCTTTTATAGATGTTTCATTACTTTTATAGTACACTATTTTATCAAAATTAATTTCATATTTAGGTCCAAAAGAAGGAAGTGGTAAATCATTAAAAAGTTCAAAGCTTTTAATTCTATAATCATATACCCAGGAATCTTCTTTTTTATATTCTGAAATTTTTTTTATATTTTCTTTATTTATTCCAATTACTTCCATATTTGCCCCTTTCCATAATTATTAGTTATTTATTATTCTTTTAATTGCTTCAATTGGTAATAAAGCACATCTTTTTCTACTAGGTTGTTTATATATTTCATCATATACATTTAATTCCTCTAATACTGATGAATCATATTTTTCCTCATTTAACATTTTTTCATAATTATTAATTATCTCATTTGCTTCTTCTTTTGTTTTTCCAACAAATGTTTTAATCATTATTGATGCAGCTGAAGTACTAATTGCACAAGCTTCACCATCAAATCTAATATCTTTTATTATATTATCTTCAAATTTAATCATTACATCAAGATTATCAACGCAAGAAGAGTTTCTAGTATTAATTTTTTTGTAACTATCGTCATTAATAAGTCCCCTATTTATTGGTTTTTGATAATGTTCTAGCATTATTTCTCTTTTTAATTTACTATCCATTGTATATCTCCTATAAAATTATATCAAATATATTTTCTCTACTTTCTAATACATCAACTAACTTATCTATTTCCTCTTTAGTATTATATATATAGAAACTTGCTCTGCAAGTATTAGATGCTTTAATTTCATCTTTTAATATTTTTGCACAGTGATTTCCTGATCTTACACAAATTTTATAATGATTCAAGTAAACAGCTAAATCTTGACTAAAAATTTTATCTATATTAAACACTACTATTCCAGATTGACTATTTTTATTGTATATCTTTAAATTAGGAATATCACTTAATTTTTCAATTGCATATTTTTTTAACTCTAATTCATGTTTGTGTATATTATCTATACCTATTTTATTAATATAATCTATCGCTTCCCCCATTCCTATTACACCAGCAATATTTTGAGTTCCTGCTTCTAGTCTTTCTGGTAATTCTTTGTATTCTACCTCACCAGTGCTTTCAAAGAATGAATTCATACCACCACCATAACTCGTTGGTATTAATTTGTCTAAAAGATTATACTTTCCATATAAAACTCCAACTCCAGTAGGTCCAAGCATTTTATGCGCTGAGAATGCAAGAAAATCAATATTAGATTTTGTAACATCTATTTTAATATGTCCTATGCTTTGGGCAGCATCTACAACAAATATTATATTGTGCTCCTTACATATTTTTCCTATTGAGTTTATATCACGTACATCACCTATTACATTTGTTACATGAGCTAGTGATATTACTTTAGTTTTTTCAGTTATATTTTTTAAAATATTTTCTGGAGTTAACTCAAAATCTTCATTTAATTCTACGTATTTAATCTTAATTCCTATTCTGTTTGCAAGTTCCATCCAAGGTAACACATTTGATGCATGTTCACTTTTGCTTATTAATACCTCATCACCATCTTTTAGGTAATTTATCATAAACCCAAATACTATCATATTTAAGGAATCAGTGGTTCCTTTAGTAAATATAATTTCTTTTTCGCTTTCAGCATTAATAAAGTTTTTTACTTTTGTTCTTACACCTTCATACTTTGAATCAACTTCTATACTATTATCATAATCACCTCTATGTGCATTTGCAGTATAGCTACTATAATATGAAGTGATAGAATCAATAACTTTTTGAGGCTTCAATGTAGTAGCTCCATTATCAAAGTAAATCAGGTCTTTTTTCTCTTTAAATATAGGAAAATCATCTCTATTCATAAATTCACCTCCATTCTAATTTATTTAAAAAAATTAACAAGTTCTTGCTCATATATTTCTTTATTAGTTAAATTGCCAATTAAGAATCCATTTGTTAGTAATTCTCTAGCAACATGTTCTGAAATACCTCTTGATTTTAAATAGAATAAACTTTCTTTATCAAAATCACTAATATATGCGGAGTGATTAGCTTCTATATCATTGTTATCAACAATTAAATTTGGAAATATATTACTTTTTCCACAGTTTGTGTTCATTATTCTGTTTTCTTGGTTTGTTATAGATTTTTGTCCACAACTTTTTATTTGTGAATTTACATAGAATACCAATTCTCCTGTGGATAAATTAATTCCATGATTAGATAATTTTGAAACTGTTTCAACATTATTATGAATAATATCTAACACACATTTAGTTTTAGTATTATTAATAGCACTAATATTCATTTCAACAGAAGAAGCCTTGCCGTCCATTGAAATATTAATAATATCGTCAACATCTTTAATTGCTCTATTATAAATAACTCTACTATTTTCTTTTAATACTATACTAATTGTGTTTTGAGTGTTAAAAGAAAGCTCCATAATATTTAAAACCAAATCATTTTCAACTATAATATTGATTTTCTTACTTGCATTACTAAATTTGACTAGCATATCTGTATCTTCTTGTATAACTAACATTTCTGCATCATAATCGTTACCTATTATTAACTTATTCATCTTTATTAAACTCACTCACTTTATTTAACTCAGTATATCCATTTTTTTCTATATCTAATGCTAAGTTATAATCACCTGTTTTAACTATTTTTCCATTCATCATTACATGAACATAATTTGGTTTAATATAATCTAATATTCTTGGATAATGTGTAATCATCAATACCGAAGTTTTAGGATTCTTTTCTAAGTAATCATTAATATTTTTACATACAATTTTTAAGCTATCTATATCAAGCCCAGAATCAAGTTCATCAAGTATTATAAAATTAGGTTCCAACATCCTCAATTGAAAAATTTCATTTTTCTTTCTTTCTCCACCAGAGGCTCCAACGTTTACATTTCTATGTACAAACTCCTTATCTATAGATAAGTCTTTTGATACTTCTTCAACTTTCTTTATAAATTCATATAATCCTATTGGACTAGTACGTCTTTCATTAATAGCAGATTTAATAAATTCACTATTGCTTATTCCATCTATACTAGTAGGATTCTGCATGGACAAAAATATTCCTAATTTTGCTCTTTCATCAGTTGTTAAATTCTTAATACTTTTTCCATTAAAAATAATATCACCATATAATACTTTATAGTCTTCACTACCTAATATAACCTTTGAAAGCGTACTTTTTCCTGTTCCATTTGGTCCCATTATTACATGTATTTCCCCATCATTTATATTAAGAGAAAAATCATCTAAAATTTTCTTACTATCAACACTCACTGTTAAATTTTCTATTTTTAACATAAAGCACCTCCAAACAATTATATATTATAACACATATATTATTATTTTATATTCTAAATAGAAAAAAGAGTCACATTTTAAAAAAATAAAAATCTTTTTTGATTTTTATTTAGTAACCTCTTTAATAACTTTATTTTCGACATTAAAAGTAATTTTATTAACATCGTAACTATCAAATATTGAATTACTTATTGTATATATAACTTCTTCAAGAATATTTCCATTTATAAATATACTATTATTAAAGTTTAAATTCATCATATCATCTTTAATTTCATAGTTTATTAATTCTGTATTGCTATTTAATAGACTTTTTAAATTGGGTTCAAATATATAATTACTTGACAAGTTTTGAATTATTATTTTTACTTTTTCTTCTTCATCATTTATATAACTTGTTACTGGAACAAAGTAATTTTTATTTTCAATTTCATTTATATAATACACAACTACCTTTTGAATTTTTTTTAGACTTTTAATATCATATTTTTTATTAATTCCAAATTGCCTAGTTATATTATCTGGAATACTTTTAAAATATTTATTTATATTTTCATCTTCTACCAAAATATTAACACTATTTATTTCTTTAATTTCAAAAACAGAAAATGAAATTGATTCTATGATTTTTTCTTGATACTTCTCTTCAACAGTTAAAATATCTTTTGAAAAGTTCAATGTAAGAATTCCATCTTTAAAATTCACATTGTTCAATTTTGTCTTTTTTGGAATTATATTTTTTAATTCCTTTGGCGATGTTGAATTTGATATTAGATTATTTATTATCTGTTTTACTTGTTCTTCTATATTATTATACTTTCCAATCAAAAAATCTACTCTAACTAATAAATCGCTATCATTCATCAAATATATATATCCAACTTCATTTTCTGTATATTCAACTTTAGGCACTGTGTTAAGTTTTTTAGTAGATTCTTCACCAGTAGGCATAATATATATCATCAAAAGGATAACGATTGTTAAAGATGTAATGAGTATTTTCTTTAAAGCTTGTCTTTTTAACATTTTATCACCTATTCAATATTATGAAAATACTCTACATTTATTCATTATAGTGTTAGTTCTTTTAATCTAAGTAGTTCTATTACTGCACCTGCTCTTCCTTTAACACCTAGTTTTTGCATAGTATTAGAAATATGATTTCTTACTGTTTTTTCACTTATGTCTAATTCTTGAGCAATTTCTTTAGTAGTATAATTTTTAATTAAAAGTTCAAACACTTCTCTTTCACGAAGAGTTAATATTCCTTTAATAAGTTCAACCCTCTCTCTCTTATATATTTTTACTCATAGTATTCTATGTTTACAAAGATTTTAGTTGAGGGTATTTATCAGTGTAACAGAAAAAAATAGCTTTTTGCTATTTAAATTGTACGGTAACGTAAACTTTTTCTTTAAACTCTTCTTGGATTAATCTCATTATATTATTGGCAAGTTCTGTATCGTGCTTATCATTATCTATTACAACTGTTATTTGCTTGTCCTCTATTTTAACAAAAGCTGGAAAATTATATTTCTTTTTAATCTTTGCTTCTAATGTCATTTCCTGCCCTTTAACTTGATTTAACGTCTGAATTTGTTCATATGCAGAATTTTTTTCCTCTGTTGTTGCATTTGCTTTTGTAAGAAGAGCTTCCAAATTTGCTTTTATTTCTTGTCGTTCTTCTTCCAGATTCACTCTTAAAGCTTCTAATATTTCACTCTGTTCAACAGAAACTTTAGTTTCTTTACTAACACTTTCTTCTTTTTTAGTATCTTTATCCGTTTTTTGAACTTTTGCAGTATTGTTTGTTAGTAATAATTCATTAGGCATAGTTATATAATACACACTTAAAACCAATATCAAACTAAATAATGTTAAAAACCATAAATTTTGCTTGTTTATCATAAAAACTCTCCTTTTCATTTAATATTATTATTATTAATAGAATTTATTACTATTTATAGATAAAGAAAACATACAAATTATTTCTAGATTAATAAAATAACTATAGAAAGGAGAGTTTTATGTTTGATGATTGTAAGGATATAAAGAAAAAAAAGTCGAATTGTTACTGCTATATTATGGGGCCGACCGGACCAGCTGGTCCACAAGGTGAAGGAGAAACTATTACTATTAGAAATACAATCACAGGAGATCCTGATACAAGTGCAAAAGTTATTGACACTATTCAAGATAAAAAACATATATTAGATTTTGTAATACCCCGTGGAGAAAAGGGTGATGAGGGTCCAAACAGAATCAGAGCAGCTTATCTTGTGACATTTAATGATGGAACTTCTGCTGATGGAATACCTGTGCCTTCTACTGATAATATCCCAATAGATAGAATTGAACTTGATATAAGTAATCTTGTAACATTAGATAGTGAAAACGATTCAATAAAGTTCAATATTCCAGGATATTATAAAGTATCTTTTTCTATTTCTGCATATCCAACAGTAAATGGTCCTGACTTTGATCCAACAACTGATATAGTAGCTGTCGGCCTTAGAGAGGCAAATACTGATAATATATATGTTGGAGTTAGTCAATGGGTATATAACGCTGAACCAGTTCAATTAACTGCTGATGGAATAATTTCAATTGTAGATACTAATAAAAATTATGAATTAGCTAATTTAGGTAAATCAACAATATTTTTAGAAACACCAAGTTTAACTAATATTGCATCAAAATCATACTTTGTTAATTCATTAGTAACAATTCTTATAGAATACTTGGGTAGACAATAGTTTACAAGTTAAAAGGCATCTAGTTTTTTCTAAATGCCCTTTTCTTTTATCAAATTATCTATTGCTCTTAAAACCGCTATTTTACCATATTGATAAGTTAATGAACCTTGTTGATAAGCTATATATGGATATCTTAATGGACCATCACATGAAAGTTCTATCGAAGAACCTTGATTAAATGATCCAGATGCCATTACCACTTTGTCCTCATAACCTGGCATGTCATCCGGTAATGGAATTGCATTTGAATCTATTGGTGATGAAGCTTGTATACCTTGACAATACTTTACTAAATCGTTCTCATTTTTAAATATTATATTTTGAACTATATCTACTCTAGCATCATTGTATTTAGGTTCAACTTCATATCCTAGCTTTTCTAACATATAACTAGTGAATATTGCTGTTTTAATACTAGAGCAAACTACTGATGGTGCGAAATATAAGCCTTGCAATATTCTCTTATTAATTCCAAGAGTTGGTCCAACTTCTTTTCCCTGCCCAGGAACAGTTAATCTTTCAGCGGCTAATTCAACGAGTTCTTTTTTACCACTTATATAAGCTCCATTTGGTGCAATCCCGGCCCCCAAATTCTTTATAAGAGAACCTACCATTATATCTGCCCCCACTTCTAAAGGTGTTTTACTTTCAACGAACTCGCAATAGCAGTTATCTATCATAATAATAACATCTTTATCAATTTCCCTGATAAATTTAATCACTTTTTCTATTTTCTCTATGCTTAAACTTTTTCTTGTTGAATATCCCTTTGATCTTTGAATTTCTATCACTTTAATTTTCTTTTTTAATAAAGTATCTTTTATACTATCGTAGTCAAAATCATTATCTATCAAATCTATTTGTTCATATTTTATCCCATAAGACTTCAATGAACTTGGATTGTCAATTATTCCAATAACTTTATCTAAAGTATCATATGGTTTCCCTGAAATACTAAGTAATACATCATTAGGTCTTAACAGTGCAAATAAACACACAGTAAGTGCATGACTACCAGATATAAATTGATTCCTAACTAAAGAGTCTTCTGCTCCTAATACTTGTGAAAATACATCTTCTATTTTGTCTCTTCCTATGTCATTATATCCATAACCGCTTGTTGAATTAAAATGTATTTCACTTATCCTATTATCTATAAATGAATTAAGTACTTTTGAGCTATTTTTGAAACATAAGTCATCTACATTATTAAATATCTCTTTTAAATCTTCTTCCGCTTGTTTTGACAATTTCAAAACTTTATCTGAAACATTAAACATGTGAACCTCCATCTATTTTTATTATTTCTCCATTTATGAATTTCGCTTCATCACTAGTTAAAAAATATATTAAGTTTGAAACATCTTCTTTTGATGCAATTGAATTTAATAAACAACCTTTACTTGAAGTTTCTATAAAACTTCCATTTAAATACTCATCTAATTCTATTATTTTCTGCGTTTTAATCCATCCTGGAGCAATTGCATTAACTCTTATATATGGAGCAAATTCTACTGCAAAATTTTTGGTAAGTGAATTAAGTGCAGCTTTTGAAGCATCATATTCTAATGTAACAGGATCATTTTTATCAATTGAATTATTTGAGCTTACATTAATTATTACACCATTTTTATTTTTTAGCATTTCCTTTGAAACATGTTTAGTAACTAAAAATGTTCCTATAACATTTACATCAAATACTTTATTAAATGTTTCTTTATTTTTATCGTAAAAATCACTATTTTCTTCAATTGCAGCATTATTTATCAATATATCAATTCTACCAAATTTTTTTATTATTTTTTTTACCATTTCATCAACTTGGTTTTCATCTGATATGTCACATTTTATAGTTAATGCTTCAATATCGTAACTTTTTTCTACATATTTTTTTATTTCTTCTGCATTTTTTCTATTTAAATTATAGTTTATAACTACATTATATCCATTACTAGCATATTTTTTTATTATACTCATACCCAGTTCACCACTAGCACCAGTTACCAAGACAACACTTTTCATAAATACCTCCAAACGTAATTAGTATAACAGTTTTTACTTTAAAATCAAACTATTTAAGCATATAAAAAAAGAAAATAGTACTCTATTCACTCTTAATAAATTATTATAATTTTTCACGTATTAAAAATTCTCTTTTTATAAGTCTTTTTCCCTTTTTTGTTGTATCATTTAAATGCTCTTTTTCAAAATATGATAATAAATCATTTATTTTTCTTAAATTATATATATCTATTTTTCTTTTTATATTTTCATCTATCATTTCAGAAGTTATCAAATTAAATATCTCCAAATCCTTTGATTCTATAACATGCAAGTAAGGATGTGAAGTAAAACCATTTAGTATAGCACCATTATTAATGTCTTCAGGCCCACCTAATCTTCTTGGTATAATTAAGTGATGAAAGCTAGCATTATTTTTATTAAAATAATATCCCATGAAATCTATATTTTTCATATTAAATTCATCAATCATTAGTTTAGTGATATATTTCATATAATCACCTCACTATATTTTATTTGAATTAATATTATCCATGTAGTATTAGAATCTATTGTTACTTTTTAAGGTCTCTATTTCTTTATTTATAGCATTTACCATTTTTTTGAGTAATTCTATTTCATTTATATTTTCATTTAAATTAGTACTTTTTTTATATTTGTCATTACCACGTTCTGCTTGAACCTGCTGATAAAAAGCATTTGTACAAAGCACTTGTGCGGCAAGCATCAACCAATTACCTAAAGCATTTTGTTCATTTGAGGTTAAATCATCTATTAGTAAGTAACCAACTATAACTGCACTAAATGAATATGCTTCTGGTGAAACGTTAGGTATTAAATTCATAGTTATCACCTATAAAATTATATAATATATGGGTTTATATTATACTTATATGCAATCTTTAAAAATATAATATATCGAAAGGAGAAATGCTTATGTACTATGGATATCCATACCCATATTATGGTTACCAAAACAATAATGAAGGTTTTGGATCTTGGTGGGCTATATTAATTGTTATATTCATAATTATCTTCTTATTCTGGGGTGGTTATGGAAACAATGGTAGTGGTTGTAACAGAGGATCTGGTTGCTAAAAGCAATTTATAAGATGAACTAATTTGTTCATCTTTTTTGTTACTAAATCTAGTCATTATCATCTACATATTTCCATTTATAACCTAATGACATATTTCTCTTTTTTTTACAACATAAGCATATATGAGATGCCTTTTTTCCAAAATATTCATTGGCCCTAGATATTGAATCAAATTCGTTTATTATATTTCCATTTAAATCTAATTGATATACTCTTTTGGCCATGCCATTTGTTCCATATCTTTTTGGCTTTTGTAAGCCCAATTTCCATGCATGATTTTGATTTTCTTTATTAGTGCACCATTCTAAATTTTCTACTTTGTTATTTTGCTTATTACCATCAATATGATTTACTTGTAACGTTTTATTATCACCCAAAAATACTGTTGCAACTAATCTATGAACAGCAAAACTTTTAGAGACATTATTTTTGTATAATATAACTGTTATATATCCTTTTTTATTATATCTTTTTTTTAGTATTCTACTTTTCTTGAATGATTTATATTGATTTTTATATAATGTTCTTTTTACTGTTCCATAATTACTTATCTTATACAAACCTTCATATCCTGGAATATCTTTATATATCTCACGGCCCATAATAAATCTACATTTCTATAACTTTAGGTATATGTTTAGAATATGGTAGTATTTTATCAAAAATATCAATCATTTAAATCACATCCTTATAAAAATAATAAAAATTTTAAAAAAAGTGAAGTTAAATAGCTAATGGCAAAATTGTATTTTTGAATTAAATGTAGTAAATTAAAATAACAATACATGAATTCAGACACAGCCATTTCCTTTATCTATAAGTAAATACATAAAATCATAGCAAACAGATACAACAAAATTCTTCTTAATGATGTCAGACAGAATGGGACATAGCATACAAGTTATGCAAGATACTTACATGCATTTGTTTCCAACAATTCAAAACGAAATAATAGATATATTAGACAAATTATAAAAAAATAGTACCTAAATAGTACCTAAAAATAATAAAAGCCTTGAAAAATCAAGGTTAATTCATATATGGGGCGAAATATGGGGATCGAACCCATGCATACCGGAGCCACAATCCGGCGTGTTAACCACTTCACCAATTCCGCCATTTGAAATTACTTCTATATTTTAGCAAGTTTATTTAAAAATATCAATACTTTTTTTATTTTTATTTCTTGCAAAAATAGAAGTAATATAATTTCTATATAAAAGCGCTACTAATTAAATTAAACAATATACATAATAGTATTCCGCAAACTGTAGGTAATAAAATAGATATTATCATCCATTTCCAAGAATTGGTTTCCTTTTTTATTGTTAAGCAAGTCGTAGAACATGGCCAATGCATAACAGAGAAAATCATAACAGATATTGCCGTTGCCCAAGTCCATCCATTATCTATAAACAAGTCCTTTAAAACTTTTAAATTACTTATATTTGTTAAATTACCTGTTGCAGTATAACACATAATTATAATTGGTATTACAATTTCATTGGCAGGAAAGCCTAAAATAAATGCTAAAATTATAACACCATCCATACCTAATAATTTGCCAAAAGGATCTAGGAAGTTTGAAATTATAGTTATTAAAGCAGTTCCATTAACAGTTATATTTGCCATACACCAAATAAGTAATCCTGCTGGAATTGAAGCTGAAATAGCCCTTCCCAAAACAAATATAGTTCTATCAAATATTGATCTTATTATTACTTTAGTTATTTGTGGTTTTCTGTATGGAGGAAGTTCTAAAGTAAATGATGAAGGTATTCCCTTAAGTATAGTTTTGGATAAAACCTTAGACGATAAAAATGTCATCACTATGCCCACTCCAATAACCATAATAAGGATAAAAACACTAATAAATGAGTTTGTAAAATTATTATTAAATCCTACAAAAAACATAGTTATTAAAGCAATTAATGTCGGAAATCTTCCGTTACATGGAATAAATGCATTTGTAAGAATTGCAATTAATCTTTCTCTTGGAGAATCAATAATTCTACATCCAGATACTCCAACCGAATTACATCCCATACCCATTACCATAGTTAGTGCTTGCTTGCCACAGGTTTTACATTTCTTAAATATTGTATCAAGATTAAATGCTATTCTAGGAAGATAACCAACATCTTCTAACAATGTAAACAAAGGGAAAAAGATTGCCATTGGTGGTAACATAACAGAGATTACCCATGCTAAAACTTTATATATTCCATGAACTAACATTTCATTTATAAAGTATGGCACATGAATTGAGGCAAAGAAATTATATATATGATCTTCAAAACCAAATAACATTTTTTGTAAAAGAGAACTTGGATAGTTACTACCAACTAACGTTATCCAAAATATTACTCCAAATAGACCTAGCATTAAAGGTATTCCAGTTAATTTGCTAGTTAAAATTTTATCTATTTTTCTATCTTTTTTATTATAGTCCTTATTACCATATCTTGTAACTTCTTTTGAAATGAATTCTGCTTTATTGTTTATTGCTTCCACTATATATTCTTCTAATTCACTAGTCATAATATCATTGTCTAGTAATATTTTCTTTGCTTTTCTTATATTTTCTTTTACTCTCAAATCATTTATATCTATATTTAACTCTTTTGAAATTCTATCTGATAAATCAGAATTATCTTTTAATATATTTAATGCAACCCACCTTTTATTAATTTCCCTAAGCTTACTAAAAGCCTTACTGACTGTTCCTATAGCTTCCTCTATTGCTTGTGGATATTCTATTTTATAACTCTTTTCTTTTTCCTTCGATGCGGTTTCAATATTTGACAATAGTTCATTTAATCCTTCATTATTTCTTGCAGAAGTTCCAACTACTCTTACCCCAAGTAGTTTCGATAGTTTTTCTAAATCAATAGTTATGTTTTTCTTTTTAGCTTCATCCAATAAATTTACACAAACTACAACATTATCTGTAATTTCACATATTTGCAAAACAAGATTCAAATTTCTCATTAGACATACAGCATCACATACAACAACAACCAAATCACATTTTTCAAAGCATAAAAAGTCTCTAGCAACAACCTCTTCTTCCGATCTTGCAAGTATAGAATATATACCGGGTAAATCGTATATCTTATAGTCTACTCCATCATAATTAAAATATCCACTTGCATTGCTGACAGTTTTCCCTGGCCAATTTCCTGTATGTTGATGCATACCCGTTAATGCATTAAAAACTGTTGACTTTCCAACATTAGGATTACCTGCTAGAGCAATTACTTTTACATTTTCATTCTTACATTTCATATTAAAACACCTCTACAATTATATTTTTTGCATCTTCATTTCTAATTGCAATAAGTGCTCCTCTAATCATATATGCTACCAAATCTTTACCGTAATTTTCTAAAATTCTTTCTATTTGGGTTCCTGGTGTTAAACCAATATCTAATAACCTTCTTTTTATTGGACTTTCATTAAGTATTTTTTTTACTATAATTAAATCGCCCAATTTTGTATTATCTAAACTCATCTTTCTCATAATGATTCCTACTTTCTAAATTATCATTATAATCTATGCTTTTTATCTATACAAAACTGGGCTTTAAACTAAATATATATAATTCTTATTTTAACAACTCTCGTCACAGATGTTTCCATTAACCTTAGACATTTTATTGATTAATTCAATTAATAATTCTTCTTGTTGTCTATCTGTTAATAAAACATATGGATCTTCTTGTGATGACACTGTATCAACATGTGTTGAAACTATTTTACCATTTTTAACAAAAATTACTAATGGTAAATAAATCCTCTTTGTATTAGTGTTAACAGTCTCACCATCTGCTGTTGATAAAACATAATCATCTAAAACATCTGATAATAAATCAACCAATTTAAAATAATTTTTATTTCCTTCCTTTTGAGTTATGACTTCGTTCTTATCATTTAAAATTAAAAGGTTTCTATCTTCACTTATATTTAAATAATAAACAGTTTTTATCTCTGATTCTTTAGCTGCTTCCATTAATGTTGGCACCAAATTTCTACACCATGGGCATTCAGGAAATCCTAGAAATATAACGCCTGTTCCAGACTTCAAAATTTCAAATATTTCATCGTAGCTTGAATACTTTACAGGATTATTAGAGCTTATTTTAACCTCTGGATATTTTTTATTGTTTGACTCATTAACTTTATCATTCAAAGCTTCATATTCGTTTTTAAACTTATCTGCATCAACATTTATAGTTTTAGTATCATTTTCAAAATATTTAAAACCAATAAAAATCATCAGTATGAATACAACTACAACTATTATTACTCTATCTTTTCTCATTTAAACCACTTCCTAAAATCTAATATCATCTAATTCTATATTATACTAAAAAAAGTTTCTAATAACAACTATCTTATTTAACAACTGAAAGTTCAATTATTAAATCTTTATTATCATCATTATGAATAATATTTTTGTGAAATTCTCCACATTTTTTACATTTATAGACTATTTTAAAAGTATCTTTATATTTTTCTATACCTATTGGTTCTAGGGCACCACAACACGTATTTAACCTATCTCCTGGATTAATATCTACATGTTTTGAATATAAACAAAAAGGACAATGGTCCCTTGCAGTATACCCACCTTTTGAGACAGTTTTTCCACAATTCTCACATATAAATGATTCATCTATCATATTAAATTTTTTCAATAATATCACCAATGTTATTATACCACATTATGATTATCAAATAATTAAAAATATATAATGTTTTCATATTATATAATAAAAACTCCATATTTGTTGGAGTCTTTACTTTTTATTATAAATTGTTTAAATAATTAATAGCTTCTAATGCTGCAATAGTCCCATCACCAGCTGCTGTTGTTAGTTGACGAATTTTCTTTTCTCTACAATCACCTGCTACAAATATTCCTTCTTTATTTGTTAAACATTCAATTGATTTTATATAATTTTGTTCATTTAAATCTATAATACCTTTAAATATATCATTTTGTGGTATTTGACCAATAGATATGAACATTCCATCTATAGCTATGATTTTATCTTCCTTACCAGATACTTCAATTGACTTTAATTCATCATCGCCAATTAGTTTAACAACCTTTGAATTATACATAATTTCAATATTATTCTTTTCTTTAATTCTTTCTTTAAGCATATCTTCTGCAGTTAAAAAATCTAAATTCTGGATAAGATAAACTTTTTTACATATTTCACTTAATGATAATGCATTAATAACTGCACTATTTCCGCCACCTATTACAGCAACAACCTTATCTTTATAAAATGCACCATCACATGCTACACAAAATGAAATACCATTTCCTATAAATTCCTCTTCTCTATCAATTCCAAGAAGTCTATTTTTACACCCAGTAGCAATTATCAATGACTTTGTTTCATATTCATTTTCATCTGTAATAACAGTTTTTATTTTTCCATCTTTTATTTTTATAACTTCTTCTATATTAATTTCACAACCTAAATCTATTGCTTGTTCATATAAATTATTCATTAAATCATTACCTGATATTTGCTTAAATCCAGGAAAATTCTCAACCTTAAGTGAAGAAGTTATTTGACCACCAATATTATCTTTTTCTAATATCAAAATCTTCTTATTTGCTCTTAAAGCATAGATAGCGGCTGTTAGACCAGCAGGCCCACAGCCAACTATAATGATATCATACATATTATTTAATACTTGCTACGTATTTCTTGATATTAGATAAATTTGTTATTTTGGTCACTTCATTATTTTTTATTTCAATTAATGTTGGTGCTTGTTTTACACCAAATTTTTTTGTTAATTCTACATCTTCCTCTGCATCCACTTTTGTATACTTTATTTTTTTATCATCTAATAGTTTAATAGCCATTTTACAATTTGGACATGTCTTAGTTCCAAATAAAATTAGTGAATCTTTCTCTTCATTTTTTTTCTTAGTTTCCTTTTTATTAGCACATTCGCTATCCTTTCTATTTATTTCATGAGATGCATTAATATCATATAACTTACGACACTTATATTCTTGTGATTTACCATCATTCCAATTCTTAACTGGTCTATAATATCCAGTAATTCTACTATAAACTTCTGTTTCAGCGCCACATTTTGGACACTTATTTACTTCTCCAGTTATATAGCCATGAGTTTTACATATTGAATAAGTAGGTGAAATTGTATAATATGGTAATTTATAGTTTTCTGCAATTTTTCTTACTAATGCTGCTGTTGTTTTCCAATCTGGAAGTCTTTCACCTAGGAATGTGTGGAATACTGTTCCTGATGTATATAGTGTTTGTAATTCATCTTGAATATCAAGTGCCTCAAACATATCACATGTAAAGCCTACTGGTAAATGTGAACTATTTGTATAATATGGAGTTTCGCCTTCTTTTGCTGCTGTTATTATATCAGGATATTTTTCCTTGTCATGTTTTGCAAATCTATATGTAGTTGATTCAGCAGGGGTAGCTTCTAAGTTATAAAGATCTCCATACTCTTCTTGATAATCTGATAATTTTTCTCTCATATAATTTAAAACTTCTTTAGCAAATTTTTGAGTTTTTTCATGTGTTAAATCTTGACGTAACCATTTTGCATTTAATCCAACTTCGTTCATTCCTATTAAACCTATTGTTGAAAAATGATTACTAAAGCTTCCTAAATATCTCTTAGTATATGGATATAATCCCTCATCTAATAATTTTGTTATAACATTTCTTTTAATTTTTAAGCTTCTAGCAGCTATATCCATTAATTTCTCAAGTCTTAAATAAAAGTCCTTTTCATCTTCTGCAAGATATGCGATTTCTGGTAAATTAATTGTAACAACTCCTATACTTCCTGTAGATTCACCTGCTCCAAAGAATCCTCCTGACTTTTTACGAAGCTCTCTTAAATCTAATCTTAATCTACAACACATACTTCTTACATCAGATGGTTCCATATCACTATTTATATAATTAGAAAAATATGGTGTTCCGTACTTTGCAGTCATTTCAAATAGTAATCTATTATTCTCAGTATCTGACCAATCAAAATCATTAGTTATTGAATATGTTGGAATAGGATATTGGAAACCTCTTCCATTAGCATCTCCCTCTATCATAACTTCAATAAATGCTTTATTAATCATATTCATTTCTTTTTGACATTCCTTATAAGTAAAGTCTGTTTCTTTGCCACCAACTATAGCATTCAATTCTGCTAAGTCATTTGGAACTGTCCAATCTAATGTAATATTAGTAAATGGTGCTTGAGTACCCCAACGTGAAGGTGTATTAACTCCATACACAAACGATTGAATACATTGTTTTACCTCATGATATGACAAATTATCAGCTTTTACAAATGCAGCTAAATATGTATCAAAAGATGAAAATGCTTGTGCTCCAGCCCATTCATTTTGCATAATTCCTAAAAAATTTACCATTTGATTACAAAGAGTCGATAAATGCTTAGCTGGTGACGAAGTAATCTTTCCAGGAACCCCTCCTAAACCCTCTTTAATTAATTGTTTTAAGCTCCAACCAGCACAATATCCAGTTAGCATTGATAAATCATGAATATGAATTGCAGCAGATTTATGAGCATTAGCTATCTCTTCATCATATACTTCACTTAACCAGTAATTTGCAGTAATCGCACCTGAATTACTAAGTATTAATCCACCAACAGAATATGTTACAGTGGAGTTTTCCTTTACTCTCCAATCTGTTACATTTACATAGCTATTAACTACTTCCTTATAATCTAAAAGTGTAGACTTCATATTACGCATCTTTTCATGTAATTTTCTATATAAGATGTATGCCTTAGCTACTTCTGTATATCCTGCCTTTGACAATGTTTCTTCAACTATATCTTGAATATCTTCAACGTTTATTATATTATCATTAATCTTAGAATCAAATTCACTAGTAACTTTTAATGCTAAAAAATCAATAACATTTTCATCATAATTTTTATTAACTGAATCAAATGCTTTAATAATTGCTGATTTTATTTTTTGAATATCAAAGCTTACAACCTTTCCTGTTCTTTTTCTAACCTTATACATAATTATTCCTCCCTCTCCTCTGTATAATTTATAATTCCCTAATTTTAAAATTAGTAAAATCCTTTTTTAATTCATCATTTATGTTTATTAATTCATCTTTTGTAAAACCAATTAACCCTTTTTTTATGGTATTCTCATTATCAACAAAATTTTGAATAAAATATTTTGATCCATTTATATATTTTAAGATCTTTTTTATATCTTCTATATTGTGAAAATCCTTTACTATAGTTGTTCTAAACTCATATGGTACTTTTTCTTTTTTTAGTATTCTAATACTTTCTTTAATGTTATCAATTTTACTATTTGATTTTCCAGTAGTCATATCATATTTATCAAATGTATTTTTTATATCCATTGCAACATAGTCCACTAATTTTTCATCTATAAGTTCTGATAATAACTTTGAATTTACACCATTAGTATCAAGCTTAACTTTGTATCCTAGTGTTTTTATTCTTACTATAAAATCCTTTATGTCTTTTTGTAGCAAGGGCTCCCCACCGGATATAACAACCCCATCTAATATATTTTTTCTTTTATTTAAGTAACTAAAAACTTCTTCTTCATCAATTTCAGGAGTTAATTTGCTATCAACAACTAGTGATGAGTTATGGCAAAACGGACATCTTAAATTACAGCCTTTTGTAAATACTATACAAGAAACAACATCAGGAAAATCTAGTAATGTTAATTTCTGTAGACCACTAATTTTCATTTTTACCTCTAATTATTTTAAAAAATATAATACCACATTCTTTTGCTTTTTTTATTACATTAAGTATATCTTCTTTTCTAGCATCTTCATTTAAGTAAATGTTGATTCTCATATTAATCAAATTTTGTAAATTATGATAATCCTTATTTAAATCTTTTTTATTTATATTGTTTAATAATGAATATGTATCACCTTTAAAATAGTTAGTACCATATATAGATTTATCAATGGTAAATAAATTCCTTATTACTTCTTTATTTTCAGTTTGACTAACAATAAAATTTAATTTGTTGTCAATTGAATATTCAGCAACTCTATCATTTATAAACATAAGTATATCTTTCATTAATTTAGATTTATCCTTTTCAGGCAAAAAATTCACACATTCAGGAAGTCCAACAAGTCCAATATTTAAGACTCCATTTTTTAGTACCTTTCTTATTTTTTGATTTTCTTCTAATCTTTCAGAATCAAGTAATAAATTATGTTCAAACAAAGCCGGAAAGCTCTTTTTGAATTTGTTTGCTTGCATTTCAAACCTTTGAATTAATTGGTTCTTTACGAAATCAAGTGTATTTTTCAATTCATCATAAAAATTGCTTATTTCCTTTGATTGATTTAAAACCCCAATTCTTGCTAAATTAATTGTTGTTGTTGAAATAACACATCTTCCATTTGATTGAAAATTATTATCATTAACATTAGAATAAATTTTTTCTCCCGTTGAAAAGTATTCCGCAGCTGTAGCTGTATCAAATGAAATGCAAATATTTTTGTTGTGATAAATCAAATTTAAAACTTCATCGCTTATATAATCAATATCATTTATCTTATATATGGTTGTAACACTTCTTAATTCATTTAAATTTGATAATGCATTTAAATAATTAGAACGTATTAATTTAGATATACTATTACTATCACAACTCAAACTTATGGAAACTTTGTTGTTATTTATTATTGAATTTATATTATCTAACATTTTTATAAACTCTAAAAATGTATCAAAAAGAATATTATTAAGTTCTTTTATAGAATCATCTTTAGCACTGGTAAACAATATGGCTATTTTATCATTTATTTTAGACTCTTCAAAAATATCATTTTGAAAATCTATTGAATTAATTTTTTGGATACACTCACGTATATGTTCAATATCCAAGCATTCATAAAATCCATTGAGTTTTAAGTAATTAAACAAGTTCCTCTCGTATATTAGTTTAAAAGTGTATAAACAAGGATTAACTAACAATTTATCCAATTCATTTATTGAATGTTCACCTGTTTGCTCACTTTTGCAATCTAATATTGTTTTAAATATTTCATACATACACATATATATTTGCTTATCTTTAATGAATGAGAAATTTAAGTGAGCCATAGATGTTGTATAAAGAGGATAACTAGAAAGATTATGAATAAACATAATTCCCTCATCATGAGCTCTTACATATTTATTATCTAAAAGGTAGGCTTTTGCAAATTCTTTTGATACTGTTTTGGAAAACTCATGCATTATTTTTATTGGTCGATCATATGGATACATATCAGTTTGTAACCCTAGTTTTTCAATTGCTTTAACAAATTTATGTTGTTGTCGTTTATTAAAAACTTCTCTAGATGCAGTTCTTCTTAATCTATAACTATTGAATGCTTCATATACGGCATCATAATTGTTCTCTTTTAACTTTTCTTCTATTATATCCTGTATATCTTCAACATTAATTGTTTTTCTGTCAGAAAAATTTTCTTCAATAAATTTTAATACTGCACCAAAAACTTTATTAATATCATACTCTGAATATGACATATTAAGACTGTCAAAGGCATTTTTTATTGCTAATGCTATTTTATTTGAATTAAATCCAACTCGTTGTCCAGAACGTTTAACAACAACTATTTCTTTAAATACATTACTTTCCATATAGCCTCCTTATCACTAATATAATTATATAAATCAGGAAGTCGTAAATCAATGTTTTTTTTTACTTTTTTTGTTCGATTTACAAAATAAATTGCAATAAAAAAATGCTTTTTTCTGAAAAAAAACATTTTTTGTTGTTATATAATGATTTTAATATTTAAGTTCAATTACAGCATCAATGTAAACTATATTTTTTATTTTACACTGTCTTTACTACTCTTATTATTTGCAATACCATAGTACTCTCTAATTTGTGTCTCAAGTTCACTAGCCAAGTCTTTATTATCTTTTAAAAGAAGTTTTACATTTTCTTTACCTTGACCTAATTTTTCTCCTTTATATGAGAACCAAGCGCCACTCTTTTCAATAATTCCAGATTCAACACCTAAATCAATAATTTCACCTTCTTTAGAAATTCCTTCACCATACATTATATCTAATGTTGCGGTTTTAAATGGTGGTGCTACTTTGTTTTTTACAATTTTTATATTAGTTCTGTTTCCAACAATGGAATCTCCTACTTTTATTGCTTCGCTTCTTCTAACATCAAGCCTTATTGAAGAATAAAATTTAAGCGCTCTTCCGCCTGTTGTTGTTTCGGGATTACCAAACATTACACCCACTTTTTCACGTAATTGATTTATAAATATTGCGATTGTATTTGTTTTATTTATTGTACCAGATAATTTTCTTAGAGCCTGTGACATTAATCTGGCTTGCAATCCAACATGAGAATCACCCATTTCACCATCGATTTCTGCCTTTGGAACCAATGCTGCAACAGAATCTATTACTATTATACTTATTGCTTGACTTCTTACTAATGCTTCACATATTTCTAATGCTTGCTCACCAGTATCTGGTTGTGATAATAATAACTCATTGATATTTACACCTAAATTTTTTGCATAACTAGGATCTAGTGAATGTTCAGCATCTATAAATGCTGCTCTTCCACCCTTCTTTTGAATTTCTGCAATTGCATGAAGTGCAAATGTTGTTTTACCACTTGATTCAGGTCCAAATATTTCTATAATTCTTCCTTTAGGATAACCACCTATTCCAAGTGCTATATCAAGTGAAAGTGAACCACTAGAACTTGTATCTATCTCCATATGTGAGTTATCACCCAGTCTCATTATAGAACCCTTACCAAATTGTTTTTCAATATCATTTAATACTTGCTCAAGTGTTTTGTCTTGAACTACATTTTTTGCCATTCTTATTCCTCCAATTTTGCTTACATATATATGTTACAATATATAAAAAAATAAATCAAGTGTTTTTTGAACATTTGTTTGATTTTTATTCAAAAAAAATATACATATATTTTATGTATATTTATCTTTAAAAACTATTTTTTGCCATCATATATTAATAATTTATTCATATTGTAGTATTCAATCATTGAAATAATTGACATAATTGTTGCAAAATATAATAGAAAATCTGCTACCCTAAGGTTAATCAATTCAAATGGTAAATTATTGAAAAAAATCAATGTAATACCAATCATTAAGCTTGCAGTTTTAACCTTGCCCGATTTTATCGCAGCAACAACCTTACCTTTACTTGCAGCTTCCATCTTTATTGCATTTACAATTATATCTCTTAAAACAATAACAACCGGTATTAATGCATTTATAAATCCCTGTGATGCTAAAACTATTAATACAGAATTTACTAAAACCTTATCTGCTATAGCATCAAGCATTTTTCCTGTGTTAGTTATAAGCCCATATTTTCTAGCAATATATCCATCAAGAAAATCAGTTAAACTTGCTATTATAAACAAAACTCCAGCTATTACATATTTTAAATTAATTAAAACATTTCCAACAAAGAAACTATAAAAAGAAATGTTTAATCTATCAAATGGAAATAACAACAATATTACTATTAATAAACTAATTAATAATCTTGTGATTGTCAACTTATTTGGTACATTCATCTTATCACCTCATCATATCTTACTAAAAGTTCTTTCGTTATAACCCTGTTTTTAGGTACAAGAATTGATACTATCAATATCATAGTAGCAAAAATTATCATTACAACTAAAGCAATTAATAAAATTGGTTTATAGTATCTGGCATCGATTTTAATCTTTTTTGGTTTTGTATAAGGTGATTCAACTTTCTTTTCTGCATTTTGCTTACTCATATTTTCTGCTTGTAATATGTCATCTAAACTAATTTTAGATGTATGTTCAAAAAAGAAATCATTAAATTCATCTATGATTTTTTCGGGATCCAATCCTAAATATTTAGCATATTCCTTGATTTTATCCTTTAAATCGTACATATCTCTAAATGCTCTAGTATTACCAATTTCTATATTTTCTATTATATTTACAGACATATTCAAATCTTCAGCGACTTCATTTATACTAACATGATTCTCTTCGCGTGTCTCTTTTAAATATTCACCAAGTTCCTTCAAAACAACACCTCTTTATAATAGATTAATTCAAAATAAAAAATAATATTTTATAAGCCATGTTCTGTTCCTATTTCTAGGTGACAAACATTTATCTACCATTTCTGGTCCTTGAGTCAGTTCAGTTTCCTTCTCAAAGCTCCCCTACCAAAATTTGGGTTTCTCACTCGTGGGGTTTACCCGTTCCATTTCCTTTGTTTCCAAATTCTTCGTCACTATGGCACTTTATAATTACTCAAATCATATCAAAAGACTTAGATTTTTTCATTGCCGTTGGTTAAAACCACCTAAGGTTATTTTTTTCCTTAGCACGAACACTAAAAGCATCGCAGCTTTTGTGAGCATGGACTTTCCTCTATATTACAATAATACAGCGTTTGTCAAAATATTATTCTTCCTTACCATATACTATTTTTTCTAATTGTGATAGTCTTCTCATCACATCAAGATTAGTTCCACTGTTTGAACTATCATCACTATTATCCCCGCTCTTAGCTATCTCAATACTCATCTTAAGATTTCTTATTTCTTGCTTTAAACTCATTATTTCTTGCAACAATTCTTCTTTTTCTTGGTCTTTTTCTCTTATAATTTTAAACAACTCTTCATAATCGTTGATTATAATATCTAGATACTGATCTACTTCTTTTAACCTGTATCCTCTAGTATCTATTTTAAATTCTTTTTCCAAAATATCTTGTGGAGTTAAAGTAACTTTGTTTTCAAACATTTTATCACCAATCCCTTACGTTTTAATTATTACAAATAAATCCAAAAATGTCAAATACTATACTACAACTAATCATAAAAATCATCAAAATAATTATCTTCATCATCAGAGTTCAAATCTATTTTAATATCATTTTTAATAGGTATATTATTTTCAACATTATTACTATTTTTTACGTTATCAACTACATTATTATTTTCAGATTCAGGCTTAGCAATTGAAGCATCATTGCCATTACTATTATTATAATTATTTGAATATAAGTTTATAGTCGGTATAGTTGGAATAAGTAAATCCTTATTAACTTCTGTATTTTCTGTTTTATTGTTATAATCTTTTCCAACAGAAGTGTGTTTAATGCTAGTATTAGTATGTTCTATAGTAGGAATATCAAGCATTGATGAAATACCATTCATATTATCTAAAGTTTGCTTTATCGGTTTATTTTCAACCGTTATATTATTAAAGTTATTTTCATTATTAATAGGTTCAATAAAACTATTCTTCGGTAGCACTTGATTGTTCATGTCTACCGTTTGGTAAGTAATATCAGTTATTTTGGGTTCATTTATATTATTAATGACTTCATTCTCTTCACTTTTAACTACTTTATCACTTGAATCAGATAATATAGGATTTTTACTAAGTCGATTTACAATGAGTGAAATTAATTTTATACCTATTCTAATCCAAAATATATAGCTGCTTACTTGAATAAGGCTAGTTAACTCAATATTACTATACAAACTAGTTCTTTCAAAAACATCTATGTTATTAGTTATAATTAATCTTACTATTAAAAAGAATAAAAATTGAAATGCAAAAAAATATATTAAATCAAGTATACCAACTATTCTTTTTTGTTTTTCTTTATTATTTTTTAAGATACTAATAAATACAGATATATCTGTTGAAATTAAAAGAAACATATATACATAACAAGATGGAAAATATATTATTTTAACAAAATTTTCAACTACTTTATCTAATGTAGATGCAAAGAACGAAATATGAGAAACAGGGAGTAAAATTAGAACTATAAAATATATTATTATAGATGTTATTTTACCCTTTTTGGATTTTCTAAAGTAAAAGAATATCATCATTATCAATAGTATTATAGATAATATTAAAATTTCAATAAAAAAAGGAACTGATGCTATCAGATTTAATATTTTTATTATACTATCTAAAAATGATATCTTTTCCATCTTTTTACTCCCTTTAATTTTCTATATTAATTCTGCAATATATACTGTTTGCAATGTTTTATTGTTTTTTGTACAAGTTATCAGACTTAAAGTGGTCTTTTCAGGATTCCTAAAAATAGTCAAATAACCTTGTTTTTTTTGTGTATAAATATTTTTAACTTTATATGTATATAATTTACCCTTATATGAAATTTTTACCATATCACCAACACTTAATTTATACAAATCTTTAAATAAAGCCTTAGGTCCACTACCAGAATGTGCAGCAAGAATAAAGTTACCTTTATCAACATTAGGATAATCAAAGCCATCAATTATAGTAACATTATATTCAATATCATTATATTTTGAGCTTGGTGATACAAATCCTTTTTTTAGGTTTATTTTGGGTATTTCAATAGTTCCTATATAATCTGTTGCCGGATTAACAGTAGGATTATTAGGATTAGGTTGTGGGTTATTAGGTTCTGTATTTTCTCCTGGTTCATCTGTTGTATCATCAGGTTTTTGACTCGTTTCATCAACATTATCCAACTTTGCCAATGTTTTATTGTCATATATTTCAAATCCTACATTATCATAAGCTAAGTCCTTTTTAGATAAAAGGTAGGGTTTTATCATTAAATATACCCCACCTATTATTGCTAAAACGGAAATAGTTATAATTATTTTATCTTTTTTTATAACTATGCACTCCTTTTTCTAATCCAAATTATTGTTCCTACACCACCAAGTGCAATAATTGCACCTGCTACTATCATAATAACATCAACTGTTTTTGCAGTATTTGGAACATATATGATTGGTGTATTATTTACTACTACTTCAATGCTGTTTTGACCTTTTTCTATTTTAAATCCTACAACTTCTGCTTGTAAATAATTTTCAGGAACTTTAACTTCCTTAACATAATATTGCTTTCCAACCAATAAGTTTGTTATAACAAGGTCTTTATCAGTTGTTACCCACTCTTTTATAACCTTATTGTCTTCATCTAATATTTGTAGTGTAGCACCAACAACTCTTTTCTTAGTTGTTGTATCTAGTTTTTTAATAATAACTTTAGTTGGATCATCTTTCATTACTACTTTATTAGTACTTCCTGCAACGAATGTTACTTCTTCACTAACTGAATATCCATCTGGAGCAGTAGTTTCTCTTAATGTATAAGTTTGTCCATATACTAGATTGCTTATTTTATGAGATTGACCCTCTACGCTTGTCCATTTATCAATTACTTTTCCACTAGAATCTATTACTTCTAATTCTGCACCTGCAATTTCTTTTCCGGTTGTTGCATCTTGTTTACTTATTTCAACATATAATTGTTCATCTTTCATTACTACTTTTTTCTTATTAGTATCAAATACAAAAGTAATTGAATTACTTATTGAATATCCATTTGGAGCGATAGTCTCTTTTAAAGTATATTTCTCACCAATAGTTAATCCCTTGATAGAATGTGATTTTCCTTCTTCGCTATCCCATTCATCAACGACTTTTCCAGCACTGTTAATTACTTGTAAATGTGCACCTGCAATTTCTTTTCCGGTTGTTATATCTTGTTTACTTATAATTAATTCAGTTTTTTCATTTTTCATTGTAATTGTTTCTCCAGCCTTTGCTGTAAATGTTATATCATTTGCTTTAACATAACCATCTGGTGCTTTTACTTCAACTAATGTATATTTCTCGCCTTCTTTTAAACCTTTTACTAATTTATTTGATGTTCCAGTAGTTTCCCATACATCACCGATTTTATTTCCATTTTTATCTTTTAAAAGTAATTGTGCACCAGCAAGTGGTTTACCATTTTCATCAACTTTTGCTATTACTGTTTCACCTTTTGTGTTAGGTATCTCAATTGCAATGGAATCTGTTTTACTATTAATTTTAAATTCCTTACATTCATTCGATTTAACATAACCTGTAGGTGCGGCTTTTTCACATACTCTGTATTGTTTGCCTACTTCTAATTTATCTGATACTACAAACCAATCTGTTGTACTAGTCCAACTAGACACAGTTATCCATGTTACTACTTTTTTCTCCAAAGTAAGTTTAGCGCCTGCAATTCTGTTTCCGGTTTCAGAATCAACTTTTGCGATTTTAACACTACTTGTGTTTTTTAGACTATTATAAATGTTACTAGTTCTTTCTGGTATTATGCTAGTCAAAATGATCATATCACTTGCTGCATTATATCTGGCTGGAGTATTAATTTCTTTGATAATATAAGTACCCAAAGCAAGGTTATTTAACTCTACGCTTTCTCCACCTTTTACTTTTACTTTATTAGAATAACCATTAGGTCCGGTAATTTCAAATTCAAAAGTATCAGTTGAATTGTCTTCAGTTTTTTTCTTAATTGTTATTTTACCTAAAACATCTGAAGTAACTTTCAATTTTCCAGTAAGATTAACACTTGGCTTTCCAATAATCATTCTTTGTTGTTTTCCATTGTCTATTATTAATTGCCCTTGATTTATTCCAGTTGGAGTACTTTTATTAATTCCTATTTCCTTAGTCATCGTTATTGGATTTGACGATTTAATACTTAATGTGTTTCCACTTTTAGTACATTCAAGTCCTTGTGGACATGATATATCTGTACTTGCTAAAACACCATTTTTATCAGTTATACTTCCTTCATACTTTTTACTGCTAGAATTGTATTTTAATTTTATTGATTCATTTTCAAAACTTGGTAATTTATGATCACGCATATCCTTTAAGATTGATTCATAAACTGCTTTAACATTATTTTTAACCCATCTATTGTATATTTCTTTATTTGCTGGAACTGCATCATAATTTGTTCTCCATCCCTGTTGAAATTCCCAAATCAATATTTGAGTTGCAGCATACTGATCATTTTTAGAATATCCACTTCTAGTTTTATTAGGATATCCATAAACTGTTACTAAACCAATTGACTCTCTCTTATATTCTGATAATGATTTCCAATATGAAGAGTTATTTGTAACAGTTCTTGAACTACCTTTGCTTAATCCAATTGGGTTCCCTAGCTCAACGCAATAAACTATTATTCCTGTTTTTGTTTGATAAACAGCAATCATACCTTCGCTATCGTAGTATGTTTTATAGTTAGTGACAGGACTAGGTACACTTATATGAACTGGATTACTCTTTTTTACAGCATATGCACTAAGTTTTGTTTCGACTAGTTGCACCTCTGTTCCAGAGCTAATAACTGCAGCATTATGTGCTCCACCTTCTATTTCATTTTTGAATGGTAAATTTATTACAACAGCTATTAATACCGTAACAAGTAAAATAGCAGCACCTAAAATAAACCACTTTTTGTTTTCACCTTTCTTCATTGTATCACCTCTATTATCATCAGTATACAATATTAAATATCATTTTTCAACATTTTTAGAAATAAATTGCTTTTATTTAGTTATACGAATATTTTCTAATTTTAGCTTTGAATATAATACACTTTCAGTCATTTTATTTAACAATTCTAAAACATTTTCATTTTTCATATTTTTCCTCCAAGCAAAGAATATCATATTTAAAAAATAATTGTTCCTATTCGACAAAACTAGCTATTTTTCTATAGCAATTTTTATACATTTGTAGTATAATTTAGAATAGGTGGTTTAATGAATTATCCAAATGGAATCAAGAGACAATTTATAAGAAATATTCATTATGACAACAGAGGAATGTCCTTAGAAAATGACATCAATATGACAAATCAATATTATGTTGATAACAATATAGCCTTTATATATAAAAAGCCTACTCCAATTCAAATTACTAAAGTTGATTACAATGGCAAAGGCAATGCAACTATAAAAGAGGCGTTTTTTAAAAATCCATCCACCACTGATTATAATGGCTTGTATAAAGGTAAATATATAGACTTTGAAGCAAAAGAAACAAATAACAAAACATCATTCCCTTTATCTAACATTCATAATCATCAAATAGAACATATAAGAAACATATATTACAATGGAGGAATAGCCTTCCTAATTGTTAGATTTAATTCTACAGATGAAACATTTTTATTAACTGCTAAAGATTTTTTCAGATTTATTGATAACAACAGTCGAAAGTCTATACCCCTAGCATATTTTAAAAAGTATGCATTTAATATTGAATTTAAGTACAGCATTAGATTAGATTATTTAAAAATTGTTGATAAATTATTGGAGGTTACTAATGACAAATAAAAATATTAAAGTTAAACAAAATCAAAAAAGAAGGAATACAAGTCAAAATAAAAAAAATGTGAAATTTAATACTGATACCTTAATATGCATAGCATTAGTTATATTGGTGTTGATCTTAGGAATTAAATTATTAGGAGTCAAGACAGGTATTATTTTTACATTAATTTTATTTGGTGGAATAGCACTTATCTTGTTTTTGTCAAAGATTATTGGCAAAATAGGTAAAAACAAAAAATCAAGGAAAATAATAAACGTTATTGTTATAATACTATTAGTCTTATGTATTGCGGGTTGTGTTGGTGTATGTAGCTTTTTCTTATATATAGTTGAAAAAGCTCCTGAATTTGATGAAAAACAATTAGTATACTCTGAATCAACATTGTTATATGATAAAGACAATAAATTAGTTACAGAGTTAGGTGCAAAAAAGAGAGAGAATATTACATACGATGAAATGAGTGAAGTTTTAATAGATGCAATGATTGCTACAGAAGATTCAAGATTCTTTCAGCATAATGGATTTGATGCAGCACGTTTTTTAAAAGCATCATTTGGTCAAGTAATAAATAAACTTTTACACAGAAGTTCAAATGCCGGTGGTGCATCAACATTATCTATGCAAGTTGTAAAAAATAGTTTTACTTCAAAAGAGGCAGAAGGATGGGAAGGAATTGTAAGAAAATTTACTGATATATATTTGTCTGTATTTAAACTTGAAAAGAATTACACAAAACAAGAAATCATAGAGTTCTATGCTAATAACCACTTTTTAGGTGCTAATTCATATGGAGTTGAACAAGCAGCTAGAACATATTTTGGAAAACATGCATCAGAATTAAATCTTGCCGAGGCATCACTTATAGTAGGTATTTTCAAAGCTCCAACAAGCTATAATCCATTCAATTATCCAGAAGCTGCTACTGCGAGAAGAAAAACTGTTCTAAATTTAATGTATTATCACGGATATATAACAAAAGAAGAAAGAGACTTAGCAAATTCAATTCCAGTTAAAAGCTTACTTGTAAAAAGCAATGATAATACTTCTGAATATCAAGGTTATATTGATACAGTAGTTGCAGAAATTGAAAAGAAATGGAAAGTTAACCCTTATAATACCCCATTAATTATATATACAAATATGGATACAAAAAAGCAAGCTGAAATAAATAAGATATTTACTGGTGAAACCTTTAAATGGGAAAATGATTATATACAAGCAGGTATTGCTGCTGTTGATGTCCATAATGGAAAAATAATCGCAATTGGTAATGGTCGTAATAGAAATGGTGCAAGTACATATAATTTTGCTACAGATATAAATAGACAAATAGGTTCTAGTGCTAAGCCAGTTATAGATTATGCTCCAGGTATGGAATTCTTAAATTGGTCAACATATCAAATATTTGATGATAGTAAACATTACTATTCTAGTGGTCAAGAAATAAGAGATGCAGATAGACGATATATGGGAAACATAACATTAAGAACAGCACTAGCACAGTCAAGAAATATACCAGCACTTAAAGCATTCCAAGCAGTAATGAAAGAAATTGGTAGTGCAAAATATAAAGAGTTTGTACAAAGTTTTGGAATAAAAACCGAGAATTATCTACATGAAGCTCATGCAATTGGTTCATTTAACGGTTCTAACCCACTTACAATGGCATCTGCTTATGCAGTATTTGCAAACGGTGGATATTACTATGAACCATATTCAGTAAATAAAATTGTGTTTAGAAATACTGGTGAAGCAGTTGAATATAAATCAGAAGGAAAACAAGTTATAAGTGATTCAACTGCATTTATGATAACAGATGTTTTAGTATCTGCCGTTCAAAATGGATTAAGTAGCGGTGCTAGAATAAGCGGTTATAACATAGCTGCTAAAACTGGTACTACTAACTACGATGAAGCTGCAATAAAAGCAACTGGTGTACCTAGAAATGCAATACCAGATGCATGGTTAATTGGTTATAATTCAGATGTATCAATTGGTGTATGGTATGGTTGTGAATTACCATCAAAGACTAAATATTTAACTCAAAATAGTGGTATAATATATCGTGGAAAATTATTTAGAGCAGCTGCGCAAATTACAATGAATAAAGGAACAACATTTGATGTTCCAAATAGTGTTGTAAAAGTTGGAATTGAAAAAGGTTCTAATCCAGCTAAATTGGCAAGCAGTTCAACTCCAAGCGATAATATTGTATATGAATATTTCAAAAAGGGAACTGAACCAACAGAAGTATCTATTAAGTATTCAAAGCTTCCTAATGTTACTGGATTAACTGGTGAATATAATGCATCTGATTTAAGCTTTACATTAAACTGGAGTGCTATAAAGCTAGAAAATCCTGCAAATGAAACAGAATATGGTAAACTTGGATACAAAATATATAAGGATAATAAGTTAATTAAATTTACGACTGATACAAGCTATACATTCTTAAATGTAACTGATCCAAGAGGTACATACAAAGTCGTCACCACATACAAAAACTTCAGTGATAATGAAAGCACTGGAGCAACATATAAATATGTTGTTAATTCAGAAGATGTATTTACTGCAAAATTAAAATATCAATCGTCTTCGTATAAAAACGGTGATACTTTAGCAACATTTGATAAATCCCCTTCTTCTGCTGATATAACTGTTCATTTAAATGGCGAAGATATTACAGCAAAATCTAATATTACTGTAACAATAACTGATCCAAACGGGAATGTAGTTACAACTGTTGATAATAACGTTATTGGTACATTCACTATAAAATATAATGTTAAATATGAAACTCATTCAGAAGAACTTATTAGGACAATCACTATTAGTGAAAAATCCTAATAGTTTTTTTATGCCATAAAATGGATTATCATCATAAACAACATGCCAACCAACAAGGTATAAATTATATTTATTTTTTTATCGTATTTGCAGGCATTTGGAATCAATTCTTCAAAGACTAAACTTAGCATTATTCCAGCAATTAATGAATAAAGTATATATAAAAATATAGTTGATTTTATGTTCAATAAAAAAACATATGCTATTATTGCACCTAAAAATTCTGACATTCCGGATATAAATGTGTACCAAATAGCCTTCTTCATGTTATTTGTTGAAAAATATATTGGAACAGATATACTAATTCCCTCTGGTATATTATGAAGAGCTATTGCAATTGCCAACGATATACCAAGCTCCACATTTTCACTTGTTGTAAGAAAAGTAGCTATTCCTTCTGGTATATTATGTAGTATTATTGCAATCATTGAAAATATTCCCACTTTATATAATCTATTACTATCATTATTTTCAAATCCCGGGATGTACTTATTTATTGCATATGAAATTATTATACCTAATACTACAAATATAGTTAAAATTATTATTGCAGGTATTACATTAAAAGTTTCACAAAGACCACTTAGTGATGAAGGAAGCAAGTCAAATAAACTTACAGCAATCATTACACCAGATGCAAAACTAAGCGATTTGCTTATTATTGAGTTTCTACTTTTATGTCTAAAAAACAGTATAAATGATCCAAACATAGTTGAAATACCAGCAAAAAAGCTTATTAAAAATGGAAACATTATATCACCTAAATAATTATATGAAAAAAAGGAAAAAATTATTTTCCCTTTATACATATTGATTTTAATTTACAAGTCTCACAATTTGGCTTTACAGCTTTGCAATAATATCTACCAAACAAGACCATTTGATGATGCGTCCTAATCCATAGATCTTGTGGTAACTTAGATTGTAATTTCATTTCTACATTTTTTACATCATCGTTAGATTCCGCTAATCCAAGCCTTTTACTTACCCTTTCAACATGTGTATCAACCGCTATAGCAGGAATATTGTATAACTCGGATAAAACCACATTCGCTGTCTTTCTACCTACACCTGGTATTTTTTCTAATTCAGCATTAGTTGTGGGTACATGCCCATTATATTTATTTAAAAGTATATATACAATCTGTTTAACATACTCAGACTTTTTATTATATGAACCAATTGAACGTATAATTAGCTTTATATCTGAAATTTCTGCATCACAAAATTCTTCTAAGGTTTTATATTTATTAAATAAGACTTTAGTCACTTGATTTACTCTTTTGTCTGTTGTTTGAGCACTAAGCATAACAGCAATTAGTAATTCATAATCTTTTGAATAATTTAATTCACATTTTGGATTAGGGAATAATTCATTAAAATAGTTAATTATCTCTTCCATATTATTCATCTTCCAGCCAATTATATTCAAATATTTCTGGCTTCTCTTCTTTTGACCTTTCTTGCTTATATTCCTTCCTATTTCTTTCGATATCTTCCCTAGTTTTTAGTCCTTTTTTCTGCCATTCATATAATATCTTATCAATATATCTTAAATTATTTACACCATTAAAGACAGCTTCTTTTAGTGCTTCTTCAATTAAAACCTCTGAGATATTGTTTTCACCCCAAGCTTTTATAATCTCATATTCGATTGGACTTAATACTCTACCAAATTCTTTTTCAATTTTGTCAAATATGCTAGGACTTATTTCATGTGATTCATTATTATTTATATTTTCTATAAGTAGTAAAGCAATTTTTTCATGAAACTGATCTAAAGAGAGATATTCTTCACTAACGTTTTTATCATTTTTTATTATTTCAAAGCTTATAAACTTATTTGTTGTTAACTCATCTATTAATTTTAGTACCTTTTCCATAGAGATTCCAAAATCTTCGCTCATAGTGGTCGGATTGAAAATCACCTTATCACCAAAGCTATTTAAATACATAAGAAACAGGAATGATTCTAAATTTATATTTAATTTTGGTAATAGTTTATATATGTATAGTGGTATAACAATATCCTTACTTTTAATTATTTCTTTTATATTATTTTTCATAATTAAAGTCACCTAACCAATTCTAGTAGTTCTATACTTATTTATTATGTATTGCTTTATAGATTCATTAGTATTTTTTAAACAACCATTTAATATAGCTAATTCTAAATCGTTATATATAACATTTATATATTTACCAGGTTGTCGATTAAGCAAGCTCATTATTTCACTACTGCTTATTAATATATCACTTCTAGCTTTAATTGGCAAACTATTATATGCGTTAATTACTTCTGTATGTTTAATACCCTTATTTACTGCAGCTACAGAATTAACATAAGGACCATATTTATATAATATATAATTATCTAAATTGTTTTCTTTTTCAACTATTTTAATTCTTTTTATAAGCTCTTTTTCATTTTTTGTAAAAGGATAATTTTCACTAACTTGTAAAGATGACCAAATACCTAGCAAATCATTAGATAATTTAATATCTTTTAAATTATATATTTCAAGTTCTTTGTCTAATCCCAAATCAAGTAATAAATCAACCCCATATTTCGAATTTTTATTCATAAATATTTTATCTAGTTCTTCTTTCTTTCTATTGTATGAAATGTTTGATAAATATTTTTTCGTTTTTTGAATAGATTCTTTTACTTCATCATCAATCTTAAATTCAAGGACAGTTGCAAATCTAATTGCCCTTAGTATTCTTAGAGCATCTTCTGTAAATTTTGACTCACTATTACCTATAGTTTTTATTGTTCTATTTTTAACATCACCCATAACATTAAGTGGATCAATAATATTACCGCTTGAATCCATACATAAGGCATTAATTGTAAAATCGCGTCTTTTTAAATCATCTATTAAGCTATTGGTATATTCTATTTCAACAGGCTTTCTGTTATTATAATATTTGTATTCTACTCTAAAAGTAGTTATTTCCATTCGAACCTTATTTTCAATTATAGTTATTGAACCATATGCTTCTTTAGGAACAAAAGACTTAGGAAAGATATGTTTTATTTGTTGAGGTGTAGCATTTGTATTAATATCTACATCTACTGATTTTCTATTTAATATATAATCTCTAACAAAGCCACCAACAATATATGCTTCATAACCATTGGATTCTAACTTTTTAAGTACATTTAAAGCTGTTTCTTTCATTTAAATCCTCCACTGATATTATACCATGTGTGGCAATAATTCAAAAGTAAATTGTTAATATTTTGACATAATAAAACAGAACATTAAGTTCTGTTAAATATAACTAATTAACTGCGTCTTTAAGAGCTGTTCCAGCTTTAAATGTAACTGCATTTCTAGCTGCAATGGTAATAGATTCTCCAGTTCTAGGATTACGTGCTGGACGTTCTTTTCTTTGTGAAACACCAAATGTACCAAAACCTGCAACAGGTACTTTGTTTCCTTCCTTTAATGATTTAGTTATTGTTGCAAATGTTGCATCAATAGCACGAGTAGCGTCTGCTTTAGTTAATCCAGCTGCTGTTGCTACTGCTTCTACTAATTCAGCTTTTTTCATTTTATTACCTCCGTTATTTTATTAAGCACATTATGCTTACATATAGAGAATATCATATTTCAATTGTAAAATCAACATTTTACGTACTATTTTAGTCAAAAATGCATGCTATATAACAATTGCAATTAAATTATTTGAGCCTTTGTTTACAACCTTTGTTAATGTTTGGCATAATTTATATCTTATATTCTCAGGCATCAAACTAATTTTTGATTGAATGCCCTCTTGAACAATAACGTCTAGACTTCTTCCAAAGATTTCACTCTTCCAAATATTTTGTGGTTCGGTTTCATAATCTTTCATTAAGTAATTAATCAATTCTTTGCTTTGAACTTCGCTTCCTATTATAGGTTCAAATGTTGACTGGACATCTACTCTAATCATATGAATTGATGGCGCAACTGCTCTTAATTTTACCCCATACCTAGAACCCTGTTTTATTATTTCAGGAGTATCTAATTTCATATCGGATAATGTTGGTGATGCCACACCGTATCCTGTTTGTTTTACCATTTTTAATGCATATTTTATCTGATCATATTCATTTTTTGCTTCATTATACTCTTGGAATAATGATAACAATTCAGCTTTGTTTTTGACATCAATTTTTATTATATCTGTTAATACTTTATTATATAAATCAGCAGGTGCTTCAAGTGTAATTATAACCTCTCCAGTTGATGGATCAACATCAGATAAGTATGCCCTTTCTATATATTCACTACCGACGAAATGGCTAGTTATATTATCTATATCTCTTAGTTTTTCGACCTCTACAACACTATTTTTAATACATTCTATATATTCTTTTTTTACTTTATGAGTTGGATTTAGTATTGTTATCCACTCAGGCATATTAACCTTGACCTCTATTACAGGGAACTCATATAGTGCCTCTTTAAGAATATTAGATATATCCTTATCGTTCATAGTCTCAACACTTATTGGTAATACTGGCACTCCATATTCTTTTTTTAATGAGTCAGCCAAACGTTCTGTTTCAGGCAATGTTGGATGAGTAGTATTTAACACAACTATAAATGGTTTCCCAATTTCCTTTAATTCGGTTATAACCCTGTTTTCAGCTTCCAAATAATCTTTTCTTTCAAATTCACCAATTGAGCCATCTGTTGTCATAACAATACCAATAGTTGAATGGTCTTTAATAACCTTTTCTGTACCTAATTCTGCAGCTTCAACAAATGGAATTTCCTCATCATACCATGGTGTTTTTATCATTCTAGGTCCATTTTCATCTTCTGCACCCTTTACGTTATCAATTAAATAACCTACACAATCTATAAGTCTTATGTTACTAGTAAAATCATCAATTTTAATTTTTGCTGCATTGGTTGGCACAAATTTCGGTTCAATAGTCATTATTGTTTTTCCACCAGAACTCTGTGGTATTTCATCTAATGCCCTTTTTTTCTCATATTCATCTTCAATATATGGAACCACTAAATTTTCAATTACCTTCTTAATAAATGTACTTTTTCCAGTTCTTACACCACCAACAACTCCTAAATATATATCTCCACCTGTACGTTGTGAAATATTTTTAATGATTTCCATTTTATCCATACAATCAACTCTCTTCTTTTTATTTTCAATTAATTATATGGTTAAGAGAAGTATATATTACAAAAAAAAAGAACATTATTGTTCCTTTTTACTCTTTTTGTGAACAGGTTTATAAATTCCTTGTAAATCTGCTTGTGACTTTAATATATATCTATATGCTTGGGTAGATGTAGTTATAACAAACCAAGATTCGCTTTGCTCAACTAGTTCGTAGAACAATATTGGAACTCTTAATTCGTCTTCAATGTTAATTAAATTTTCAAAGTCTTTTACTTCAATTATTTTTAATCCATACAAGTCTGGTTTTGTTGTAACCTCTGCAATAACATCTCCATAACTTTTAAGTATTTTTTTCTGTTGTACAATGTATTGAGAAACATTTGTTATTTTAAATAATTTATAGAATGAAATAGCAGATGCTGGTGCAGTTATTACAACCGCAATAACAGCTCCAATTAATAATACATAATTTATATGCCTTTCACCAGGTATAGTTTCAGTTATAGTATCATTTACAGTTTCAATCTTATCGGTTGATATATCAGTTACCACTTTATTAAGAGGCATATCAACTTTAACAGTTTTAGAATCAGTTATAGGTTTCTCATACCCTTCTAGTGTACTTGTTGTGTTTATATTAAATATTAACGTTAATTTTGTATCTGCGGCAATTCCATATTCTTCTCTAAACTTTGCTGCCAATTTATCATATTTATTATAATCAAGTTTTAAATCCTCACTTATATTAAATCCAGTGTTATCGTTTTTAGTTAAAGTTTTTTGTGGTAACAAATTGTATCGTTTACTCCATAATTCAGCAACTGCACCACTTGATTCATATTCACTGCTTATAGTAGCATCTATACTATAAGTATATACAGTATTAACTTGCCTTGTTGTGTTATATTTATAATTAAAATTGAAATCAACATAATCAATTATATTTGCTATATACTTTTTCCCTTTATCAAGATAATTTCTATCATAAAAATTATTTGGTTTTAGGAATACTTTATAATCTACAGAAGGAGTAACAGTATAATTCATTACCATTTTTTGTTGATCAGGTGTTTTCTTGAAACAGTCAACAATTATCCATACTGCAATAATTAAAACTATTAAAGATATAGTAGCATATAATATCTTTAATGCTTTTTGTACTGAAACTTGAATCTCTTTTTCACTCATTAAAATCACCCTTTTTATCTTTTACTTCTTTAACATTTCGTTTACCCATACAGATGGATATCCGATATATGGAACCATAAACTTTACTTTACCAATAATTTCTTCTTCTTTAATAATCCAATTATCTTCTGTGTTATTATTGTCACCTTTTGTTTTGATTTCCAACTTCTTTTCTTCAGTCTCTTTTATTTCAATTATTCTGTGTATTACTAACTTATCATCCTTACTATAATACAGTATATCACCTTTTTTTAACTTTGAAAATTCTTTTTTTTCTAATTTTTGAACTACAACTGCATCTCCTCTTGCAAAAGTAGGATACATACTATTAGACAATACAGCAATTGGTTGATATTTAAAAATTCCACCAATAAAACAAACTAAAATAACCAATACTATAACAAACGGAATATATGATGTTACCTTCTCTTTCTTTAATTGTCTTCTGTTTAATACCCTTGCTGACTGTAAATCAACATAATTTACATATAAAGCACACACAATTACAAGTATTATTTCAAGCATTGCTTTTATAAGCCAATTAAGTCCAGGGAATATTGGCAATAATATAGTTATTAGTGATAAAATAACTCTATATATAGTAGAAGGAACATTTCCTGCCATTATTACTAAATATGTAAAAAGGCAATTACTTACTAATAATGGAACAATAGTCTGACTCATATATTTGAAAAAAGCAACGTTATTTGAAAAATTGCTACTAATGTTCCAAAAATCAATCTCAGCTATTATAAAGAATAGTGTTATTATTGCATAATATCCTATTTTTTTTGGCGATAATTTAATCAATTGCATTCTTACATATTCTTGGAATCCTATCGCAACAACAAATGTCCATATATTTTTAAGCATTGGAATAAGTTCATGAGAATAAGGACTTTTTTCATAGCCGAAAACTAATCCCAATGAGAAGTAAATCATACAATATAATATTAATATTATTATTACTGTTTGCGTTATATCATATTTACTCCTAACTTTTAAATTCGGTTCATCTCTTGCAATTAAATATGAAAGAATCGCAGTAAAAATCCAAAATATAGGATTAAATTTTGTTGTATATACTGAAATTAAATCACCCTTGAATATTAGAACTCTTCCAACTAAAAAGGCAACTATAAAAATATATAGAAACAACGCTTTTTTACTTAAGCTTCTCATATCATCAGTCCCCTACTCTAAAATAGTATATCATTTATTTGTTGAATTTAAAAGTAATTTTTACACTTTTTTATCTGTAATGCATGATAATTTACATATCTATATATTTACACTAAATAAAACCTATATTCTTATTTATATTTTACACCAAAAAAATATCAAAATTCATCGATTTTGATACTTTAAAACTATATTAATTTGTCAACATTTGGTACTTTATCATTTAATATTGTATTTATAATTTTATTTGACTTTTCCTCACTCACTTCTTTACCTGTTAAGGTACTTATTTCATTTATTAACTCTCTTAGTGTATTCTCATCTTTCATATTAGATTGTTGCAATTTAGATGCTAATGACATTATAGTCTCCTTATTAACATTAGTTTTCTTTTCGACTTTCTTAAAAAAAGAATCTCCAAACATAAAAACCTCCTACATAATTATATGTAAGAAGTTGTAATTAGTTATTAATTATTTAATTTACTAAGTTTCTTTTGAATTTTTTCCCTTTTTAGCATAAATTCCATACTCTTTTGCCTATATGTTTCGTTAGACACTTGTCTTTTTTCAAATCTTTCATCTAAAGCTTTTTGTGCTGATTCTAAACCTTTAAGTTCTTCTTCTAATTTATCTTTATCAACATTAAAAAAATCAAATATTCCCATTATTCTTCTCCCCTATTTTTAAATTGAATTATTATTGGAGTACCTTCAAAATCAAAATTTTCTCTTAATTTGTTTTCTAAATATCTTTCATATGAAAAATGTACCAAGCCTTTACTATTTACATGAAAAGTAAATTTTGGTGGTTTTGTTCCAGATTGGTTAACAAAATATATTTTCAACCTTCTACCTTTATATGTAGGTGGTAAATTTGTTATATAGGCTTCACTAATAACATCATTTAATATACTTGTTTTTATTTCTCTCTTAATATTTTCACTAACTTTTAATATCTCAGGCATTATTGTATGAACTCTTTTTTTAGTTAGTGCTGAAGTGAATACAACTGGTACATAGCTGATAAATTGAAATTCACTTCTAATAAGTTTTAAGTATTCATTTGTATTCTTATCTGTTACAGTATCCCATTTATTGACAACTATAATTAAGCCTTTACCCTTTTCTAAAGCATATCCTGCTATATGTTTATCGTGCTCAATTATTCCTTCTTCGGCATTAACAACAAGTAAGCATATATCACTTCTATCTATTGCTTTCATACTTCTAAGCAAACTATATTTTTCTATATTTTCATATATTTTTCCTTTTTTTCTCATACCCGCAGTATCAATAACTATAAACTCTTGATTATTATATTTTAAAACTGTATCAACTGCATCTCTTGTAGTACCTGCAACATCACTAACAATTACTCTTTCTTCATTTAATAAAGCATTTATCAAACTACTTTTACCTACATTAGGCCTTCCTATAACAGAAAATTTAAGTCTGGTGTCTTCTTTCTGCTCAACTTTTCTATTTGAAAATTTATCAATTATTGCATCGCATAATTCTATAAATCCATTACCTTGTTCACCACTAACTTCTATAAATTTATCAAAACCCAATTCGTAAAAATCATATATATGTTCTTTAGAAAGCTTGCTATCTATCTTATTAATTACAACAATAACATCTTTATTACTTTTCTTTAGCATATCTCTTACAACATAATCATTTGCGGTTAATCCCTCTTTGGAATCAACTATAAACAAAACTAAATCTGCTTCATCTATTGCAATACTTGCTTGAATTTTTATATCGTTGTTAAAATCAGCTACGGATGCATCAATTCCTCCAGTATCAATAACACTAAATTTATAGTCCTTATATGTTACTTCACTATATATTCTATCCCTTGTAACACCCGGTGTATCTTCAATTATTGATAATTTCTGCTTTGCTAACTTATTAAAAATTGTACTTTTCCCAACATTTGGCCTACCTACTAATGCTACTACTGGCAAATTCATAATATCACGTCTCTTTCTCGAAGGTATTATAACATATATTTTTATTTTTTACTAACTTTAATGCCTTTTTCTTCAATTAAAAGATCATTTCCAAATATAATTTCCCCAAGTTCTATATATTTACTTAACTTCTTTAGACTTTTCAATTTAACGTAAAAATAGTTTTTATAATAATATACATCTTTATAATCTGATAATAAAAAGTAATCTTCTGTTTTAAAATAAAAATCACAATCAAAGACAACCTTAATTTTTAAATCCACATCTTTTTCTTTGTACATAAATGCTTCTATCTTTTCAATTTCAACTAGTGCACCAATTTTTTTATTAACAAATATATTAATTTCATATAAACCCTTTAAAATAACGTTATATCTATTCTTTAAAGAAAGTATTATGCTTTTTAAAAACTTTTCTAATTCTTTTTCACTCTTCAAGTTAACTGTACTAATTATAATATCATTTATAAACACCTTTGAAAGCTTTTCATCAACTATTTCAAACTTCATTTAATCACCTAAAGTATAATATGTATTACAAAATTTAATGCACAAAAAAAGACTTAATTACTCAATTAAATCTTCTATCATATTAAGCACATCTTCTTTTCCTGTTTTTGCAACACTAGAAAATAATATAATATTATCTCCGACAACTACATCTAATGTATTTTTTAACACTTGATAATTTTTATCCTTTTTACTAGATGGAACTTTATCAACTTTAGTTGCAATTATTGTTACAGGAACATTATAATACTTTAAAAAGTTATACATTAGTAAATCATCTTCTGTAGGTTTATGTCTAAAATCAACTAGCAAAAAAGCTCTCTTTAATTGATGTCTAGTTTGTAAGTACTCTTCAATCATAAGTCCAAATTTTTTTTGTTGTTGTTTATTAACAGCAGCATATCCATATCCGGGAGCATCAACTAAATAAAATTTATCATTAACAATATAAAAGTTTAGTGTTTGTGTTTTACCAGGTACAGATGAAGTTCTAGCAAGATTTTTTCTATTAATCAAAGTATTTATAAAACTACTTTTTCCTACATTACTTCTTCCTAAAAGCATAAACTCTGGTTTTTCACCTTCTGGGTATTGACTTCTTCTTATAGCAATAACATCTAAATCTACATTAGTTATTTTCAAGATTTATCACTTCCATATCCTCTAAGTATTCATGGCAAGCCATATCTAATTCATTTAGTAATTTTTCAGCTTCATCAATGGTTTGCACTCTGGCACCACTAGCAAGTTTATGACCACCACCATTATGTTTTTCTGCTACTATATTTATTATTGGTCCTCTTGACCTTATATTAAATTTATATATATTATTTTTTACATCTTCTGTTACAACTGCCCAAACTAATACACCTTCTATGAAATTAAAACTATTAATCATATTCCCTGCTGAACCCACATCAACATTTAATTCATTTAATATCTCATCAGATAATTTTACATATGCAAAACCGTTTTCTGTTATAGTAAAGTTTGATGATATGTATCCCTGTAATTTTACTTCTGATATTGGTCTCATATATAAATTTTGATAAACTTTTGTTGTGTCGATTTTATATTCTTCCAATAGCATAGATACTAATTTAAAAACTTTACTACTTGCATTAAACATAAATCTATTTGTATCAGAAACTATTCCAGTATAAATAACTTCAGCAATTTCATCATTAAGCTTTAATGGTGTATTATTTATAAGTTCCAATACAATTTCTGATGCACTACTCGCTGTATCATTTATGCATTCTAATTCACAAAATTTTTCAATAAACGGATGATGATCAATTTTAATTGAATCAGATATTTGAATATTCCAAGAAAAATCAACTCTTTTTTTATCTGGTGTATCAACAACAATTAATAGAACATCACCTATATCTTCAAATTTATCTAGTCTTGGTAAATAACCAAATCTACTGCTTATACTGCCATAGCATAAAACCTTTTTATTGGGATATGTTAATCTTATTGAATCTCTAAGTGCAAGTTGACTACATAATGCATCTGGATCAGCACCAATATGCCTTACAATAACTATATTGTTATACTTGTTTATTTTTTCAAAAATTTCATTAAACATTTTTACATCCTATCAATTAAATTAAGTGTATCTTGTGCAATCATCAATTCTTCATCTGTAGGAACAACATAAACATCTACTGTTGACTTATCAGTACTTATTTTTCTAAATTCGCTTTTTACATTATTCTTTTCTGGATCTATTGATATACCTAAACATGCTAGTTTCTCTATTATATCGCTTCTAGTTGTTTGACTCTTTTCACCAATTCCAGCAGTAAATGCAATTACATCAACATGTCCTAATAATACATAGTATTGTGCAATATATTTTACAACAGAATTAACATACATATTTTGAGCAAGTATACATCTCTCATTTCCTTCTTTTACACCATTTTCAATATCTCTTGAGTCACTACTTAGACCACTGATTCCAAATAGTCCTGATTTTTTATTTAAATCATCCATTATTTCACCGGCACTTTTACCTTCTTTTTCCATAACATAAGGAATCATAGAAACATCTATATCTCCACTACGTGTACCCATTATTATTCCTGCATGTGGAGTAAATCCCATGGATGTATCAACACAAACTCCAGATCTTATTGCTGTGACACTTCCACCATTTCCTAAATGACATGAAATAATGTTCAAATCATCTCTTCCTAGCTTTTCTCTTAATTCTTGTGCAACAAATCTATGACTTGTTCCATGTGCACCATATTTTCTTACTTGATAATCAGTATACCAATTATATGGAACTGCATATAAATATCTTTCTTTTTCTATTGTTTGATGGAATGCAGTATCAAATACAACTGCCATTGGAACATTTGGCAACACTTCTCTAAAAGCTTTTATACATACCGCATGTGCAGGATTATGCAATGGTGCTAAATCACTAAGTGCTATAATATCATTTAAAACCTTATCTGTTACTAAAACAGATTCTTTATATATAGAACCACCATGTACTATTCTATGACCTATTCCATCTATCTCCTCTAGATTCTTAACTGCACCTAATTCTACTAATTTTTCCATTAAAATTTTTACAGCATCAGAGTGATTGGCCATTACTACTTCTTGTTCAATTTTATATTCACCATACTTAATTTTATAACAAGAACCTTCTATTCCTATTCTTTCAAACAAACCAGTTATTATTACTTGATCATTATCCATATCAAATAAACTGAATTTTAATGAACTGCTTCCTGCATTTATTGACATAATCTTCATAATATACCTCTTTTCTACATCAATATTCTATCATAATAAAAAAAATAGGTAAAGAGTAAGCTTGTGCAAATATATGTGCTTAAAACTAAAAAGAACGATAATTAAATTTATCGTTCTTTTTGTTAATCATCTATTAAATTAACTATATACTAGAAATTACTGTTATTATAACTTCCACCTAATTGGTTCATTCCTTGACGTACTAGTCTTTTAGTGATTTCACCACCAACTGAACCATTAGCATATGAACTTGTATTTGGTCCTAATTCAACACCAAATTCGTTAGCTATTTCATATTTCATTTTGTCAATAGCTTGCTTAGCTCCAGGTACTCTCATTTTCATTGAGTCTTTGTTCATTGTTTTCACCTCCTATACATTCATAGGATGTGACTTTTTTTTAATTTAATACATTAAAATTTAATTCTATTTTATAAAATATCTAAAAATTCCTCTTTTTTTGAATTATCTTCAGTTATTTCAATGGTTAAAACATTATTAAGTGCTTCATCAATCATAGATTCATAGTCAAACTGCTTTTCAAATTCAATACATTTATCTAATTTTGGATTAATAATTGGATGCTTAGGTACAAATATAGTACAGCAATCTTCAAATGGTAAAATGCTTGTTTCATATGTATCTATTTTTTTTGAAATATCAATTATTTCAAGTTTATCTAAACATGCAACTGGTCTTATAACAGGCATATTAGTAACATTGTTTATAACTGACATACTAGTTAATGTTTGACTCGCAACTTGTCCAATAGATTCACCATTACAAATTATTAAGCATTTTCTCTTTTTAGCAAGTTTTTCTGTTATACGATACATCATTCTGCGCATAATAGTAATACAGTATTCCGATTCTATATATTTATATATACTTTCTTGTATTTTCGTAAATGGTATAACATGTAAATATATTTTATCAGTATATTTTGACAATTTCTTAGTTAGCTCGATTACTTTATTTCTTGCTTCTATACTTGTATGGGGAATTGCTTCAAAATATATACATTCCAATTTTATTCCACGTTTTAATGCTAAGAATCCTGCGACTGGAGAATCAATTCCACCAGATAACATTAACATACCTTTTCCAAGTGTAGAATTTGGATATCCACCTAGTCCTTTATAGCTGTTTATATATATATACGTATTATACTCCCTAATTTCAATATTTAATAATACCTCAGGATTATTAACATCTACTTTTTTTGAATTAAAATTTTTTAAAATCAATCCACCTATTTGTCTAGAAAAATCCAAGCTATGAATTGGAAAAGATTTATCACTCCTTTTAGTTTCTACTTTAAAGGTATTAAACTTTTCATTCTTTAGTATTTCCAAAACAGAATTTTTTATTATTTCTTCATTCGTTTCTACTTTATAAGCCACTAAATATTGATGTATTCCAAATATTGAATTTATTCTATCTAAAATATTATCAAGATCTTTATCTTCAAATTCTATATACATCCTAGAAATATCTTTATGTATTTTAACATTATATCCCTGTAGTTTTAGTAAAATATTCTTATAAAGTGTATTTATAAAAAATTTTCTATTTCCTTTTTTAGTTGTTAATTCACCATATTTTATTAATATTACTCTATTCATAAATTGTTAAAACAAAATTAATTAAAATTTGCCATATCCTTTCTCATTATAATCAAAATGAAGATAAGTATTAACTCATCTCCACTAATGACAATGCTTTATCATCATGTACAAAAATAAGATTTTTGCTAGTTTCATATCTTAAATCTTTTTCATAAGCCCAATTAACTTTTACAAAATATGCATTAGAATCAGAAGTTTTATTATATTTAAAGTTTTTTTGCTCTATCCTTTCTATTGTAACTTCTTTTACCTTTGGCAATTCTTGCTTTCTATCACCATAAATATTAGTTTCTACAAATTTATATATGGTTGCCGTTGCTTTTTCTTTAAAATTATCTACAACATCCTTATGAACAAACTGCAAGCCTCCAATATCCATATTAGTTGTTTTATTGCTTAATGTATAAAAATCTATTATAAACATCTTAGAAATTAATTCAACATATTTTTTTTCATCTACAGTATCGCTTGATAAAACTTTTGAAAGTTCATCGAATAAGTCTTTATAATTTTTTGTTGAATTATCATATAAATTATAATTATAGTTTTCAATTGTCTTAGTTATTTTTGATTTGATTTTCTCTGGCTTTTTACCAAAATTTAATAAGTATAAACCACCAAGTATTAAAATTATTAAGATTACAACTATCAAAAGTTTATTTTTTTTCATTGTTTCCACCCACCATTTTTGATTCATCAACTTGGCTAGATTCTGATTCAGCATTTTTTATCAAATCATAAACTAAAATAGAATTTGATACACTTAATATATCATCCGCCCTTTTATTATTAGCGTTAACATATTCATCTGTAATTATACTTTCTTTTAAAGCAAGGTATTCTCCTTTTTGATTATTGTAATACATTTTATTTGTAAGCCAATTTCCTGTAGGAAATACAACTAAATTATCATCTAAGTGGTTAAATATATCATGTCCTAATGCATACTTATTAGATACATCAAGCATATTGCCTAATGTTGGCATTAGATCATACATTCCCATTGCTGTATCTATTTTTTTTGCATTTTTATTATCCTTGGACCAAATAATTAATGGAACTTTTCTGTTTAATTCATAACTATAGTTATCAAATTTAACATAATTTGGATTTGACTCATCTAATGTATCATTAGTTGTTATATCATAATTATAAAATCTTTCATAATTATCTTTAGGTAATCTAGCGTCATGATCTCCGTATAACACTATAATAGTATTTTCTAGTAATCCTTCCTTTTCTAATGCTTCAAAGAATTCTCCTAGACATTTATCTGCATAATGTACCGATTTTAAATAATTACCTAATTTAGTGCCTTCCATATATTGATACTTAACGCCATCAACTGTCTTACTTACATCAAATTCACCATATTTATCCGTTTCAGAGAATGGCGTATGATTAGTAAGCATTATAAAGGTTCCATAATACTTTTCATGATCTTTGGCTATGGTTTTTAACTTTTCAACAGATTGAGCAAAAAATGAATGATCAGATAAACCTAAGCCTATTTTTTCATCAATATTAAATTCACTTTTTGCATAAAAATGGTCATATCCTAATGTTTTATGCATAATTCTACGGTTCCAATAATCTGCAGTATTTCCATGCATAGCAAATGTATAATATCCTTTGTCTTTCAATAATTGTGGTAATGCAATATAAGTTTTATCAAAATAATTACCAAATGCTGTTCCAGAATTAGAAGGCATAAGTGATGTTGCCAATGTAAATTCCGTATCACTACTTGTTCCAACACTAACCTGTGAATAAAAGTTGTTAAAATATAATCCCTGACTAGCAAGTTTATTTAAATTTGGAGTTACTTCTTGACCATTTATTTTTAAACCAATTACAAAATTTTGCATACTTTCAGCATGGATTCCTATAACATTTTTTCCTTCATATATTCCTGTATACTCATTTGTCTTTTTTTCAGCAGGATATTCACTATAGTATTCATTAAAAGTTTTTAAAGCTCTATCATATCCAAACAAAGAAGATATTTTAGGTTGAACACTTTTTATAAAATCATTTATGTGATATGTATATATCCCATATTTAGTTACTATATATTCTCTATTCCATTGCTTTACAAGTCTACCAATGTCTGTGCCTGTTAATGTAGTACAAAATAATACTACAAAAACAATACCTACAATTGAAGTTTTATAAGCCTTTTTATAATTGTTAGCTTCTTTCAATTTGTTTTTCTTAGAAATATGTACATACATTACAATCATAATAAAGAATAAAATAAAGTATATAATATCTCTTATCTTAATTACATTTTCAACAACAGCATCTCCAACGGCAAATATAAATTTTGTTGTTGATAAAAGTGATATAGATGCAAATGAAGTGTAGAAAGTATAATAAGATGAGTTTATTGTACACAATAATGTTAAAATAAAACTTAATATAACATAATATACAACTTGTCTTCTTTCCTTCATTAAATATCCAATTGCACCTAATAAAATAATTACAGCTAAGTCAGCTAATATAGGAGAAATAGCAAAAACAGTATTAATTCCACCAATAGTAAATACCCTTAATAGAAAAGCATTTAAAAAATTTATTAATACATAAATGCAAAAATATTTGTTTGATTTGTAATACTTTACTATTTTTGAATTAATTCCTTTTATTTTTTCCTTTGGATTACTCTTAAACTCAGAAATTTGCTTTTTCAAGTTTTTACCAAATTTATTTATATTATTCTTTATCTTCATATTAACACCTTCACCTAAGATTATACCATATTATTTTTAAAAAAAAAGGACCAAAACTTATTAATTGTTTTTTCCTTTTTCTATGTTTGATGAAAGTTCATATTTAGTTTCATTAAGTGCCATACCTAACACAAAAATATATGATATAAAGTATAACCATGTCATAAGTATTAGTATACTAGAAATACCACCATAAAATGTTGTATAATTGCTAAAATTTTCAACATACCACGAATAAATTTGGGTTACTAATACCCATGATACAGATGTAAATAATGCACCATAAGTGACATTCCTTCTATCTATTTTCTTATCTGGGGATAAAATATATATTATCTTTATTAAATAATAAACAAAAACGAAAGATAATGGATATTTTAAATATTTATATAGCAATAAGCAGAAGTTTTTTATTCTTGAAGTCGAATCAAAATATGCTATAAATTTAAATATTGTATCGCCAAATAAAGGTATGCACAATAAGAATAGTAATAGTATAATTATTACAAGTGTTAGAAGAAGCGCTTTAGCTCTTCTTCTAAAATAACCGCTATCTTCCACTTTATAAATTTTATTAGACGCAATTATCATTGAATGAGGACCATTAGAAGCAAGAACTATTGATGATGCAAAGAATATAATTAAATTAAAATTCAAATCTACCTTAGATGATATAACCTCTAACAAATTAGCCGTTCCATTTGGAAAATAACTATTCAATACATCAGAAATAGAATGATATGGTAAATCAAATAATGATATTAATCCACCTATTAAAGCAATAAGTGGAATTAATGTCATTAAGAAGAAGAAAGACAACTGACCAGGTAACACCCTCATTTCTGGTTTTTTTATGTTATATATTAATCGTTCCTTTAATAACACAATTCTACTTCTTAGCTTTTCCAACTACTTATACCCCTCTTTATCATTTCTCATGTCAAGTGTTGCCTCGTTTATAGCATCATCAATTGTTTTAATATCATCAATTATCATACTGTAACCTATAGCAGCACCAAAACCATATGGTAAGGTTTTTAATTCTTTTGACAGTTTTTTAGTATAAGCAGATATTTGCTGTTCACTGTATCCAACTAGATATATCAAAAATTCATTACCATCAGTTCTTATAATTTCACTTTTTTCCAATTGTGTGTTTACTAACAATCCAGCTGCTTTTACTATCAAATTATCGCCCTTTTTATATCCATAGTTCTCATTTACGTAATTAATATTATTTAAATCAATTATAACTATTGCTTGTGGATACTTTTTACTTGCATTCCAATTATTTATATTAAAATTCAAATAATTACGGTTTTTTAATGAAGTAAGCATATCTGTGTATTTCTTTCTCTCTTCTTTTTTCAAAGTTTTTACTGCTTTTCTCTTTTTATAAATGTTAAAAGCAATAAAGCCTAATAATACTGGTAATACAATTATTATTATTAATGAAAAATATAATCCTTTAAATGTTTTTTGATTTAATATTGATACATCCAAACTATTTAATCCATTGTTTCTATAGTTATAATATGAATTTGTTGTTATTATATAATTAAACAAATCATAAAAATCGCTGTTAGAATCCTTTATCATAAAATTATAATCATTAGTCATAGTATCAGTATATAATAATTCATATTTTTTAAACTTAGTATTTCTATAATAATTATATGTTTCATTGTCTACAACAATTAATTTACCTTGTTCTTGCTTTGACAATTGTTTAATATTTTTAACTGTTGATATATTAGCTTTACTGTTATTCTTAAAGAAACTATATAATGCAGTATCATGCATTACTTTTATCTTTTTTCCGCGCATACTTTCAAATGAATTAACAATATTATAATCTGATAAATTACCTAAAACTGAATATTTTTCTATAAAAGGTGAGGTTGTCTTTTTATATGAATCTATATCCCAGTTATAATAATTAAAGAACATATCAATTTCTTTGTTATTAGCTGCTGTTTTTAATTCATTGACAGTCTTATACTTTTTAAATTCAAATTCAATATTGCTAAGTCTCATTATTCTGTTAACATATTCAGCACTAATACCAACAAAATTTCCCCTTACAAGAGCTTCATAAGGATAATTTTCAACAAATCCATATGTGTAAGTTTTAGATAAAATATTTGATTTTGTTTTATCGTTAATTTTATTTTTTTCAACATAATAATCAAGCAACTTTTTGTTATATTTTTCTACAAATGATTTTTCTGTCCAATTTTGAAAATGTTTTTTTATAATATTATTTAGTTTACTATTATTATCTTTTAACGATAATACTATTTTATTACTCATTTCTGTTAATACATAGTTTATATAATAATTATCATTCACTATTATTTTGTCTAAAAACATAATATTTGGAACAGCAATCATATCTACTTCATTCGCATCAAGTGCAGAGAATAATTTAGATGAATCATCATATGTTTTATATGTTAAGTTTCTTCCCGACTTTAAATAGTAACTTATATCACCTACATCATCATTAAATACACCCAACACAAGATTTTCAAAATCCCTTATTTCATTTAGTTTCTCTTCGGATTTACCAATAACAACATACACATCTTCGTTAAGCAATATATCATTACTTTTTATATCATTATACTCTTTTACAATTTTAAACTTATAGTCATTACTAGTTGTTTTTATACTTTTATAATATGGTATAACATTAAATTCAAGATTTGTAGCATCTTCAAGCGATTCTATAAAGTCATTAAAAACGCCATCTTCACCATATATTGGATAATCGCTTATTATTTCAAAGTTTTCCCTAACATTTCTATTTTCACTTAACCAATTACGTTCTGAAACAGTAAATGAATTAGAGTCTTCTCTAATATAATATATATATACAGCAATTAACAAAACTATTACTATTAAAGAAACAATACCTATTAAAAACTTCTTATTATTTTTCATCAGATGTCACCTGTCTGTCTTTTGTCCAAATTAAAGTTTTTGTTCCTCTTTGCTTATAGCCAATTATTGGAAAATCATTTTTCTTCTCATCATCTTTTTTTATAAATACTTGAATTGAATAATAATTAATTTGATCTTCACTTAACTTACTAAAACTATTATTACCTATTTCTTTTGCTGATGATAAAGACACATCATCATTTACAGTTATTACTATATCGAATGTTTTTCCACTTATATTAGAAGTAACTTTTTTTACCTTATCATTCTTTTTTAATTCGCTGGATACTTCATCAATTGTTTTTTTAGAAATTTCCACTTTTTCCATTCCATCCAATCTATTTCCATAAACTGGATTACCTCCATTAGAGAAAAAGGCCCTCCATACAAATGCAAGTATCAATACTACTACTGTAAAAGCAATTATAACCAAAGTAGTAAATCTATGTTTTTTTAAATATTTCATTTTATCACTCCTTATTCAGCAATATCATTATACAATAATAATACAAAATAAGCAAAAGAAAAAGACCACTTTTGTGGACTTTTGAAACTTAATCATATATCCCATATGATACTCTTAGTATTAACAAAAAAAAATTTATTATTCTATTATATGTGATTTTTTTAACGGAACAGACTTAAAGTATATAGAAAATTTTTCATTTATATCACAAGATAGTAATAGTATTTTTCTATAATCATCTATTTTTTCTGTTTTTAATCTTGCAAGTAACCAAGTTTTATCTTTACCAATTTTCTTTAAGTTCTCGTGCATTATGTTACCATCAATAATTAAATTAGCACATAAGCCTTGATTTGATACCTTTAATTTCATATCACTTGGTGTAATTGAATCATATTTAGATTTAAGCAAAAAACTTAATCTTCCGTTTGCTTCCATTAATGCATATTGAATTTTACTTATATCAAAATGCCCATTGCTTCTACATTCTTGCAGTAGATCATTAACATCAAATCTTGCCTTATTTAAACCATCTTCTATTATTTTTCCTTCTTCAATTAATACTATAGGAGTTCCTGTTAGTATTCGTCTTAATTTAATGCTTTTAGTAGTAGCTAAAGAAATTAAAACTTCTATTAATGCTAGTACACCCATAGCAATAATACATGTTTCACAACTAATCTCTTTATCAGTTGACATAACAGCAGCAATTGAACCAATTGTTATACCAACCACATAATCAAATATATTTAACTGACCAATTTGTTTTCTACCCATAATTTTACATAAGACAAAAAGAGAAAGAGCTGATGCAACAGTTCTAAAAACAGTGCTATAAAAACTCATAAAATCACCCTTTTAATATTATTGATTAATATTTTATTAATATACTAAGGATTATATATAAAATTTGTTTATATAAACTATAAAATTTAAATTATATGCATTTTTTGATTTTTTATATTCTAAAAATATGTTAAACTTTTCTTATGAGAACTCTTTAGAAAGGTGGTTTTATTAAATATATAATCAAACTTGTAAAGAGTCTTTTATTTTGGGGAGGTAAGAATGAAAGAAAAAGATGATTTAAAACTATTGATAATGCCAAATTGTGAAAAACTAGGAAATCTTGTTCATGAGCATCTTAAGGTTATAAGAAATTGTGAATATGATATGCTTGCAACAACTGAAATTGTAAGATTTAATAATAGTGAAGGAAAAGCACACAAGACTGCAAACATAGTTGGTCAAGATGTATATATTTTCTGTGATGTTGGAAATTATAGTGAAACTTACAACATGTATGGATTTGAAAATCATAAAAGCTATGATGATCACTTTCAAGACTTAAAACGTGTTGTTTCATCATTATGTTTACAGCCAAGTAGGACAAATGTAATAATGCCTTTACTATATTCATCAAGGCAACATAAACGCAAAGGTAATGAATCTCTAGATTGTGGAGTTGCTTTACGTGAATTAGAAAATTTAGGTGTAAACAGAGTTATTACATTTGACGTACATGATTCGACAGTTCAAACGGCAATGTGTAAAGGCCCTTTTGAAAATCTTTATCCAACATATTCTATATTAAAAAAACTAATACGTGATGAAGATATAGATATTGATAATCTAATGATTATAAGTCCTGATAATGGTGCAGTCGACAGAGCCGCGTATTATGCTGATGCATTAAATGTAGATGTTGGTATTTTCCACAAAAGACGTGATTATTCAATAATAAGTAAAGGTAAACACCCTATAGTAGCACATGAATATTTAGGAAAGCCATTGGACGGAAAAGATATTCTTATAGTAGATGACATGATCGCTTCTGGTCAGTCAATGATTGAAGTTGCAGAAAACCTAAAGGAAAGAGGCGCCAACAGGATATACCTAATAACAACATTCACATTATTATCACAAGGTCTAAGTAGTATTAAGGTTTTTGATGAAGCTTTTTCTAAAAATATGTTTAATAAATTATATACAACAAATCTATCTTATATCCCAGATGAAATTCAATCAAAAGATTGGATTGAAATTGTTGACTGTTCAAAATATATTGCAAAAATAATTGATAAATTTAATCGAAATGTTGATATTGAAGATTTAGTTAATGGTAGCAGTAAACAAAAAATACTATCATTAGCAGCATCAAAAAGACATAGCAAGTAAAAAAATATGTTAGTGGCACAATGTCATTAACATATTTTTTTGTTAAATAATATAAAATTAAATATGAATATAGGTCAAATTAAAATAATAAACAATTTACACGTACAAGAAGAAATAAGAATTCTATTTGTAATATTAAATGTTTTTGCTTGGGTTGCTGACTTTAATATTGAAACTTCGATATTAAATAAAGACAAGAGTAACATTAATTTTTCAAGAAATATTTATATAATAATATTAATATGTAGTATATTAGTTACACTATACTATTGGTATCTAAACTATCAAGAAATGCAATCTAAAAGTGATAATGATCCGAATTTAGGAATTAGAAATGTCGCATATATAATTTCAATTTTATCTTTACTAATGCTTTTATATGTACAAATAACTGATAAAAGTTTATTCATTGAGGAAACATCAATACTGTAAATTTACAGTCTACATTACAATTTTTGTACACAATTTACACTTTTATTAATTTTTTACTACTTAAGTTGATACGAATACTTCATATTTCTTATTATTATATCCATATAAATACGATCAGCATCATTTATTTCAGCTGGAACTTCTATATACTTATAGTCTTTAATTGAATCAGGAGTTAAATCTTTTCCTTTAAATGCACTTACAAATTTTCTTTCACCTTTATAATATCTTATTGAACAGTATTTTCCTAGAAATCTATCAATTGCATTTTTATTGATAGTAGAATCAAACTCAATATTCATTTGTAATTTCATTATTTTCTTATCATAATAATTGCTAGTAGTTGGCTGTATCAACCCTGTAAATGTATATTCTTTTTTATTTATAACTTTTTTATACTGATATTCTGCTATGTTAGATATTTCAAAATTAGAAACATTCATTGTAATTCTACCCAAAATGTTATCTTTCATTTCCAAAGTGTTTTCTAGTTTTGCCTCACTAGAATTAGCTATATTGTCTAGTTTTATTGGGTTTAATTTGACTTTTGTGTACTCATACTTTAGTTTTCCGTTTTTTAAAGTATAACTTTTTAAAAAGTGTAAAGCAATCTTGGATACAGTTGTATTTTTGTCGGCCTCATATACCAAAATATATCTATTAGTAGAATTCTTTGCCAATAATTGTGATGAATATCCCACACCTAGATCTATAAATTTTTGATAGATTTTTATGTTTGGTTGAACTAAACTTGCCTTATTTAAATTTAAGTATATATTGTTAGTATTAATTTTTTGACTTTCATTAGAATTGTTTTTTACATCAAATATAACTACATAATATATTTTTCCATCGGAAATTGTTTCCATTGAATAATCAAATTGTGTGACATAACTATTTATTACATTAAACTCTAAGTATCCATGTCTAAAATTTTCTCTTTGTTTATAAACTTTATCGTAAATGAAAATGTTTAATGTTATTTTTACTACAAATATTGATATTAGTGCTGTTAATACAAATAACAATAGTTTTTTATTCTCTTTTATTATATATTTAAATATTCTTATAGAGCGTCTCAATCTCATTTTAAAGTTATCAGTATCAACCTCAAGCGAAACTTCAAACTCTTCTCTATCCTCTTCACTTATGTTTAATTCCTTTAAGTCTTGCTCAAAGTTAAACTTTTTTACGTTAAATCCAATTGCTCTTAACACACAAATAAACAAGATTGGAAATTGTAATAAATAAAATATGTTGGAAAAATCCCTATAAATATTCATTATCTTTAATGAACTTCTATTTAATAGTAAACTATATAGCTGTGAATTATATAATATCAAAAATATCAAAAATGCGAAGTAAAATATTATTGATATGAAGTAAAAACCAATTGGCTTTTTTTTCTTATTCATTAAAATAATTATTGATGAAAATATTGATATTATCAGAATAATGATTAAAAAAATCAGTATTCCAACAGAATGTATGCTAGGCTCAATATATAACTTTAAATAATTACTTTGTCTAATATATTCAATAATAAACTTATAGAATGTGTTTGCTTTATAAATAGTAAAAAGCATTAGTAAAGCTAAAACAGCATGTATTAATCTAAAATACTTTATTAAAAATGCATATGGTTTTCTTAATATCACTAGCATCACCCTATCTTTATACAATATATTATACAAAAAAATTTAGCAAAAAAAAAGGGCTATTCTCTATATATTAATAGTTGCCCTGGCAATAAATAAATTGTTGAATTTTCAAGTATAATTGAATTTAATGTGTTTTTTGTTTTTATTGCAACACTTCTAAGTGTATCTCCATCTTCCGTTATATATAATTTAACACCCTCTTTAGGGACCATTATTCTTTGCCCAGGATACAAATAGTCATATATATCTAACCCATTTATTTGAGCAATCATATTTACATCTGTATTGTTTTCAGCAGCTATTTTGTATAAAGAATCACCTTTTTTTACAATATAGTATTTAAAACTTTCAGAAAAAATATTTGGTATTCTAATAATTTGACCCGCTTGTAATTGATTTATATTAATATTTGGATTTAATCTAGCTATTTCATCTATTGTAACACCAAATCTTCTAGCTATATCATTTATGTTTTCGTTAACTTCTACTGTATATTCACCATACATATTATTATCCTCCTATATAATTATATGTATAAACAAAAAAAAGGGAACAAATCCCTATTTTATAAAATTATGTTTTTTAAAGAAATTAACTAAATCATCTTTTTGTGTTAGTCCAACAATTGCCTCTGATATTTCACCCTTATTGACAATTAATATTGTAGGTGTTCCAAATTCTTTTCCATTTTCACCAAATGTATCAACATCTAGACTATAAATGTATTTCATATTTTCTTCAGTCAAGTTATCAGTATTTAAATAATATATTAATAAATTATTATCATTCATTACACCTTTTAATATTGGTTGTTGTCTTTGACAGAAAGTACATCCAGGTCTAGCAATATATATTATTGACTTGTTATCATCATTAAGCAATGTAACAAATTCATTAAATCCAATTTCTTCAAACTGAAGTTCTTCTTTTTGATCACAATATTTCAATTCAGATGCAAAATAGGCACCTCCAAAAACAATTATTAGAGATAATATTGCTATTATAATGCCTTGGATTTTTTCTTTCTTAGTACCTTGATTACTCATTTTAAAACCCTCCTTTAATTAACATAAGTTAATTATACCACACTATTTAATATTGTCTCTAAAAAATCTACAAATTTCTTCAAAATTTCAAATATTGAAGCAAGCAAAGAGTCATATTTTTCATCATAACTAGCCGAATTGTCACTGTTACTTGCATTAGTATTGCTTGATGAAGATTCATCATCCAGGTTCCATACGCCCACTCTATTTCCTTTTGCAATTTGCTCTTCTTTTTTTAATTCATCTAAGTATTTATAATCACCATATACATATTTGATTTTTGCATATCCATTTGAAACTAGTTCTTCTTGAAGTAACACATCATCAACAAATACCCAAACCAAGTGCCTATCGTATTTATCTGTTTTATCGCTATTTATGTCATATTCTAAGACTATTTTTTTTGCATTGCTAAGCATATCACATGTATATTTGCTAGCTTCTTTACCAAAAGGTTCGACTTTTTTAGTTGGATGAACTGATTCAGGTGTATCTATTGCTAAAAATCTTGCTTTAATATTTGATTTTTTATACATAAATCTTGCAGTATCACCATCAACACATTTTTCTAATGTTACCTGTATTTTTTCATTACTTCTTGTACTTTTCTTTTTAGCTGAAACCAAAGTAACATTTGAAAAGAAAAGTATCAAAATCATTATAAGTATTATTTTTTTATTTTTCATAACTACCTCTATTATCAATATAATTATATCAATTTAAATAAAAATCGCAACAGCTATTTAAATCATAAAAAAATAGACTGGCATTTAATCCAATCTATTGTTATATCAATCAATTTTGATCTAGTTATTTTTATTTGCTTTTTCTGCTTTTCTTTTATCGCGGCATGCTTTACATCTTTTTGGTTTATTAGTAAAACCTTTTTCTGCATAAAATGCTTGATCTCTTGCGGTAAATATAAATTCATTACCACAGTCACTGCATACAATTGTTTCATCTTTATATTCTGGCATATTATTCCCTCCTTAAATAAATATTAGATCTTTTTCAACTAGTTATTTTTTTTAAATTGATTTAAAAAGAGAATAATTGTCAAATCAAGACCATGGTGATTCCTCACAGATAAATTTTATCACACACAAAATTATTATGCAAGGTTTTAAAAATTATTCATATATTAAGTATGTAAATCAAAGAAGGTGAACTTTTTGAAAAAATATAAAGTGTGTGTATATGCAATATCAAAAAATGAAGAAAAATTTGCAAAAAAATGGTATGAATCAATGAGTGAAGCAGATGATGTTTATGTACTTGATACAGGTTCTAAAGATAATACCGTTAATATTTTAAAACAATTAGGTGCAACTGTTGTAGAAAAAGAAATAACTCCATGGAGATTTGACAATGCTAGAAATGAATCTCTGAAATTGGTGCCACATGATGCTGATATTTGTGTATGTACAGATTTAGATGAGGTTTTTTTGCCAGGTTGGAGAAAAGAACTTGAAAGTGTTTGGAATGATCAATGCACTAGAATCGGATATAATTATAATTGGAGTCTAGATAGTAATAACAAACCATTAGTTAATTTTTATATTGATAAAATTCACACAAGAGAAAACTACATTTGGACTCATCCAGTACATGAGGTTTTAGAATACATCGGTATTGAAAAAGAAATAAAATATACAACTGATTCAATAACACTTAATCATTATCCTGATACTTCAAAATCTAGGAGTTCATATTTATCCTTACTAGAACTATCAGTAAAAGAGTCTCCAAATGATGATAGAAACATGCATTATTTAGGAAGAGAATATATGTATCATAAAAAGTGGAATAAAGCTATCGATACACTTATAAAACATCTTAATTTACCTTCTTCACGTTGGAAAGATGAAAGATGTGCATCAATGAGGTTTATTTCTAGGTGTTATATAAATTTAAAAAGATATGATGAGGCAAAAATGTGGCTTGAAAAATCTATTAATGAGGCCCCATATTTAAGAGATCCATATGTTGAAATGGCAATATTATGTTATAAACAAAATGATTGGAAAAACGTTATAAAATTTTGCAATAAGGCTTTGAAAATTAAAACTCATCCTAAAACATATATAAATGAAATATTCAGCTGGAATCATACAATTTATGATTTACTATCTGTAGCATACTTTAATATAAATAATTACAAATTAGCACTAAGAAATATAAACAAGGCAATAAAACTATGTCCAAACGAAAAAAGATTAAATAATAACAAAAAAATTATTTTGTCACTATCTAATCCATAAGTTTTTATTCAGTTTAACTACTGATTTTTTTTATTGTAATTCAAGATATATTGGAAAAAATTAATTTGTGTATACATATTATCCCAAAAAATAGGTTCAATTATAAAATACGCCTCTCTAGCAAGAAGTTTTTTTATGCATTCCTCCATAAAATTATGAAATTCTTTAACTAATAAAGTTTCTTTTTCAGTAAGTGCTTTTTGATTATCAGGTGTTAATGATGTAGTTTTATATGTTTCCTCTGCATCCTTAAATGAATTTTCAAACCATTTAGCCTTATCAAAAATATCTTCGTTAATCGGATCAACCAATTTTTCTATAAAAACTGCAATACTTCTCATTGAATTATTAAAATAAAATTCATAATTTGCTGCACTTGAAGGATCAATTTGAAATTGCTGTATTAACCTTTCTAATCCACTCTTAAATAGTTCTGTTTCATAAATCATAAACCTAGTAAGAGCTATATAAGAATATGAGAATAGTTCATTTATTTCCATTTTATTAACTATTTCAGTACAAAGCTTTGAAAATTCATCAGCTAGTGAGAATGCTTCTGCATTAATCCTTTTCATACTGTCAACCATTTCTTGTGAAACAGTTTTAGGTTCACCAGATTTTAGCTGCAATTCTTTTTCTGTTATCCCTGTATCTATATCGACATTAAACAGTTTTTCGGTTAGTTTTTCACATTCCAATGTATATTGTGTAACATAAATTTGATAATCTAATGCTTCTTTGCTTACCATGCCACTTGCAAAAGATGTGATATCATTTCCCAATCTTTCACACGACAATGCAATGCTCTCTGCTTTAGAGATATAACCTTTCTCAAATGGAACTAAAGAAGTTTGAATATTTAAACAAAACTCCCTTAGTGTTCTAAGATAATACAAATTAATAGCAATAGATTCTTGAACAAAATTAACTTCACTTAACAAAATTATTCCTCCTTATAATTAACAACTATAATAAATTATATGTTCTATAGGACGAAAAAATTTATTTCTAAGCAAGAATAATGTATTGTTAATTTTACATTTATTAAGATTTTTCCCTATGTTTTTTGTATGTATAAAACTTAAATCGAACTTTAAAAATTGATTTTTCTTTACTTACGTCAATAACTTCTATTTTAAAATCTGCTTCACAATCGTCTAAAATTGCCTTTGCAAGAGTAAGTCCCAAACCGGTTCCTTTAGATATTGTATTAATGCCCCTATATCCTCTTTCTGGAAGTTTTTGAATTTCTTCTTGTTCAATTTTTCTAGAGTCATTTGAAATTATAACCTCAGTATATTTATCTGTTTCAATAAAATCTATATGTATTATTGAATCAAGTGGTGAATGCTTAACTGCATTTTCTAGTAATAAAAACAGTGCTAAATATATATTTCTACTCAAGTACACCTGATTCTCTTGCTCATTTTTAATATCAAATTTAACATTTTTGTTTTTTGCTTGATATTTCATTAAAAGAGTTAATTTTTTTATCTGTGGATGTATTTTTTGAAAAATTCTTTGGTTATTTTGATTCTTTATTCCCTCTATTACATCTAATCTGTAATTTATAGTGTCATATAAAAGTATTAAGGCTTTTATATTATCATCATTATCAATTAACTCTTTGTAATCAAATTCAATAGTTTCAGTCATTGCATTAAAATAACTTCCTATATTTCTAAGGTCATGGATGCAATCATTCAATGTTATATTTTCGTTCTCTGTTTCTTCTATATCATAAATCAAATCCAGCAGTTGTTGTTTCCGATATCTATTAAAATTTGATACTTTTTGTCCTCCCATTTCTATATTGTTTTTTACTCTGCCAAATGATTCCTCATGCAAAAGTAAAGCCGTATAAATGATATTTCTTACAAAATAAGCATAAAATCCATACGGACATTCAACTAATCCTTTTTTATTTTCTGATATTAATCGTTTATAAAATTTTTGACATTTTTTATCTTTGTCACATAACATATTTCTACAAAAGTTAGGAATATTATTTTCATTATCACATTCTAATGTTTCAATACTTCTGTTATATTTTACTATGCTTTTCATTTTATACACCAATTTTAGAAGAAAACTCAATATATAATTTTATTAGCTCACATGCACCTGATAATATTTTTTTAAGTAATTCTTCTGATATCCCACTTTCAATATGAATCATTTGATCTGAGTAATCTTTATTATCAATAATTGATTTTACATAATAATGTTCCATTAATGCTATCGTTTTAGATGCAATGTGATGTTTATTAAGTCTTTCTTTAGTACTTTCCCAAATCTCTATTGGATTATTTAGCTTTAAAATATATTTATTTAATTTTTCTGATAAATCCGATATTTGTATATTCTTTACCATAAAATCATCAACATCTTGAAAATATTTGAAGAAATTGGCTTTTTGCGGCTTAGCACTAAATATTACTACGATTTTAGTTGGATAAGTTTCTTTAATCATTTTAGCAAGAGCAGCGCCTTGATATACTATATCTATATCTTTTGCTACACCATTTATATCACATAATATAATGTCATATATTTCCAGATCTTCCATTCTACTAAAAGAATCAACTTTTCTTATATCAATATACCCAAGTCTTTCAAGTCTAGTAGTGTCAAACCCTTGATCGTCTATTATTAATATTTTTACATTTTTCTTATCTTTCATACTTATGTTTTTAATATTTATATTTCTTACTTTTAGCTCTTCAATTGTTAATGTTTTTTTATAACTTGGCTGTCCTCTCCTAATTTTTTCAAACACTGACATACTCTCACCTCTATTTTACATATTTATAACAAAAAAAGAGAAATTGACAATCATACGACCACAACTTCTCCGCAATTTAACTATATTATACTTTAGTAATTTATTTAACGCAACAAAAAAGTAGCATGTTAAAGTGATAAAGTAAATGTAGACTGTGGCCTTTTTGATAATTGTTTGACACTAAACAACACATAAAAAAACGACTTTAAAAAGTCGCTTTGCTTTCAAATGGCAGGGGATGAGAGAATCGAACTCCCAACAGTGGTTTTGGAGACCATTATTATACCATTTAACTAATCCCCTAACTTAATGATAAAGTCATCAAGTGAACTAATTGTACCATAAAACATTGATGAATTCAATAACATAAATATATAATTTACATATTTTATTATAGGTGATTCTATGGCTTTATTAAAATATACAACAAAAGAATTAGATCAAATGGCTAGGCTTATGCGTGCTGAGGCAATTGGTGAAGGAGAGCTTGGGATGTTAATGGTTGGAAACGTTATAGTAAATAGAGCAATTGCTAAATGTTTGACATTCAAAAATATAGATAACATTGAGGCTGTAATTTTCCAAAGTCCGGGAGGATTTGCTGGAATAAATAGTAACCTATTTTATTCTGCTGCAACTACTCTTGAAAAAGAACTAGCAAAAAGGAACCTTGATGGAGAAACATATTATCCAGCAACACATTCTTTATGGTTCTATGCACCATCAGGAAATGCAAAATGTTTGCCTTTGTGGTATAATCAGCAACTTTCTGGGCAATATAAAAGTCATTGTTTTTATAGACCATATCAGGGTGTATGTCCTGAATTATATTAATATTTTAAACAGTTAGTACAAATATTTTCAAATTTAAAAACTCAGGATTTAAATCTTGAGTCTTTTTAATACAATCACAATTTATTTTTTATAGTTTATCTTGATGGTATTTGTAGGGCTTGTCCTATACTTAAAACATCACTAGTTAAATTATTTAATCTTTTTATATCTGCCACTGAAGTGTTATATTTTCGTGCTATACTATACAAACTGTCTCCACTCTTTACATAATATATTGGATAAGAATCCTGTGTTGGTACTTTTAAAGTTTGACCTATTGATAATAAGTTACTGGTTAAATTATTTAAATTTTTAATTTCTTGAACGGTTGTATTAAATTTCTTTGCTATACTATATAAGCTATCACCACTTTGTACAACATATATATTTTGATCTTCTGATGATGGTGGTGTTTCACTAGGAGTTGTTGCTTGTCCTTTGAAAATTAATAGTTTATCGCCAACCTGCAATACTGTACTTGTCAAGTTATTGTTTTTGATAATTTCATCAACTGTTGTATTAAATTTCTTCGCTATATTGTATAGACTATCACCTTTAACAACTGTATAGTATTCATCTTTGGTACTACTAGGTTTGTCTTGTGAATTAATCGGAATTAGTATTTTCTGTCCAATTGATAAATTAGTACTAGCAAGTTGATTAAAATTTATCAAATCATTTACTGTCAAATTAAATTCTTCAGCTATGCTATATAAGCTGTCACCTCTTTTAACTTCATATATAATATATTCGGCAGATTTCTCTGGTCCTGGGGAAGTCGTTGGTATTGTAAGCCTTTGTCCAACATTTAAAAGATTTGATGTTAATTTATTTGCAGCTTTAAGTTCAGCAACTGTAACATTAAACTTATTTGCAATACTATATAATGTATCGCCCCTTTGAACAACATATACATTACTTCCAATATCCTCTGGTGAAACATATGGAGTATTTGTATATTCTGCAATTGCTCTAACCACTGCTTCACCATAAGTAAGCAAATTATTTTCGAGTTTCTTCAAGTCCTTACTGTTATCAATAAAACCATATTCTATTAACAAAGCCTGTGTGTTACCAGTTAATCTTTGAATAAAATAGTAGTCCTTTGATGGATCAGTTGGCAGTCTCCTTTGATAGTATTTACGCATCAATTGCCCCTCAGAGCCAATTGAATCTAATATTAATTTAGCAAGCTTGTCAGAGTTTCTAAGAGAATATACTACCTCAGCGCCTTCGCCACCAGGCAATAATCAAGGTGTAACATTTTTGACTATTTTTCAAACTATTGTTTATATTTTAAAAAAATGATAAAA